>JALHNI010000125.1 GCA_022843605.1 Bryobacter sp. | reverse complement strand
CCGGCGCAACTTACCGGTGGCTTAAGTCAGTTGCTTTTCGAGAACCGCATCCAATTTGCCCCCGAACGATCCGACATTCTGCCGGACTCCAAGCTGCTATTGGAGGACATTGCCGACCTGATCCTCTCGAGCGAACCGGTCCGCCTCGTGGTGGAAGGCCACACCGAACGCGGAGATGCCCGGGCCAGCTTCTACCTCAGCGAGCGCCGCGCCGTCGCCGTGATGGAGCGTTTGGTGAAGCTTGGCGTTCCTGAGCATCGCATGATGAGCGTCGGCTACGGCGATACCCGCCCGATCGACGAGAACACCAGTCCGGAAGGCCGCATGCGGAACCGCCGGGTTGAGATCCGCATTCTCGGTCGGACCTAATCTTCTACCGCTGCTTCCGGCGCGCCCGATCTGGCAGCTTCACGACGTCCGCTTCATTCTCCGGCCAGGCTCCGCGATTCCGGAGAGCTTGTCCGCCACTGCCCCCACAAAGCCAGTGCAAGACCGCCGCATCGCTCTGCTGCGCGGGCAATTCGAACGTACTCCGGATCGACTGAATCAAATCTGCATCCGACTCCGAGAAATCCACCGGCCAGCGCGGCCACAAGTGATCCTGGAGTTGCTCGAAACGCTGAATCGCGTGCGAATAGTCGCCATTGCCGGAGCAGGTCGCGACCGTAAATCTTTCCCCGTCCCGTGAGAAACCAACCCAGGCCAGGGCCACCGCATGGTTCAGTTGCCATGAATTGAGGCCTGAAATGATTTCGGCACGGTCCTTCCCAAGACGCACCAACACGCGCAGCCGAGGGTCTTCACCTGGCTGAAAGTAGAATTCATCGGCCGGCCAGGAGACCCTCGCAAAGAAGAACACAATCACCAGGAGCGCGACGGCCAGGATCCAGATCAGACGTTCCAGCTTTCGCATGCTTTCCTCAGTCTATCTAGAGTGACGCCAACGGCAGACGCATCGCCAAATTCCCGCGTGGCGCGGCATATACTGAATAACTATGCTCCGCCATCTCGCATTCCTGGCCATCGGACTCCTGGGCGCCGGCGCTCTCGGAGTGGTGGCGTTTGAGCACAACGAGCCCGTCAATAGTCTCTGGCTGGTGATTGCCGCCGTTTGCACTTACGTGGTTGCCTACCGCTATTACCATCGCTGGATCGCCGCCAAGGTGCTGATGCTCGATAACCGCGCCACGCCCGCGGAACGCCTGGACAACGGCATCGACTATGAGCCCACCCACAAGTGGATCGTCTTCGGCCACCACTTCGCCGCGATTGCCGGACCCGGTCCGCTGGTGGGCCCCGTACTGGCCGCCCAATTCGGCTACCTGCCCGGCACGCTCTGGATTGTCCTGGGAGCGGCCCTTGGGGGGGCCGTGCATGACCTCGTCATTCTCGCCGCCTCCATCCGCCGCAACGGCAAAAGCCTGGGCGAAATGGCCCGCGAAGAGATCGGCAAGATCGGCGGCTTTACCGCGCTGGTGACGGTCTACCTGATCATGATCATTCTGCTTGCCGTGGTCGGTCTCGTGGTCGTCAACGCCCTGCGCGACTCGCCCTGGGGCACCTTCACGATCGCCGCCACCATCCCGATCGCGCTGTTCATGGGCATCTACTTGCGTTACCTGCGCCCCGGCCGCGTCCAGGAAGTCTCGGTGATCGGCTTCTTTCTGATCATGGCGGCAATCTTCGGCGGCCAAGCCGTCTCCCACTCGCCCGCCTGGGCCGCCGCCTTCACCTGGACTGGACCAGCCTTGGCCGTCGCCATGATCATCTATGGCTTCAGTGCCAGCACCCTGCCCGTCTGGCTGCTGCTTGCGCCGCGCGACTACCTCTCCAGCTTCGTCAAGATCGGCGTGGCCGCCTTACTGGCCGGCGGCGTCCTGCTGGTGCACCCGCAGATGCAATTGCCCGCGCTCACGCAATTCATCGACGGCACCGGGCCAGTCTTTGCCGGCGCCGTCTTTCCCTTCTGCTTCATCACCATTGGTTGCGGCGCGCTTTCCGGCTTTCATTCGCTGATCTCCTCCGGCACCACGCCGAAGATGCTATCTCATGAACCGCACGCGCTGCCCGTGGCGGCTGGCACAATGCTCACTGAAGGCGTCGTCGCCATTCTGGCGCTCGTCGCGGCTTGCTCGCTGCAGCCTGGCGTCTACTTCAGCGTCAACTCGCCGGCCGCCCTCATCGGCAATACGCCGCAAGCCGCCGTTGACACCATCACCAGTTGGGGTTATCCGGTGACCACCGCGCAGATGTCCAAGCTCGCTGCCGATGTCGGCGAAGGTACGCTCTTCCACCGCACCGGTGGCGCGCCCACGCTGGCGCTCGGCATGGCTCAAATTTTCGCCTCCACCGGCATGGGCGCGGCCATGGTCGCCTTCTGGTATCACTTCGCCATTATGTTCGAAGCGCTGTTTATCCTGACGGTGATCGATGCCGGCACCCGCGTCGGCCGCTTTCTTCTGCAGGACTTACTCGGCAATCTTTATGCCCCTCTCGGCCGCACCAGTTGGATGCCCGGCGTTATCCTTACCAGCGCCATTGTCGTCCTCTCCTGGGGTTACTTCCTTTACCAGGGCGTGATTGATCCCTTGGGCGGGGTAAATTCCCTCTGGCCCATGTTCGGCATCGCGAACCAGTTACTCGGCGTCATCGCCCTCGCCGTCGGCACCACGATCTTACTTAAGAAACATGGGGCCAAATATATGTGGATTACGCTAGTGCCGATGATCTGGCTGGTCGCTGTCACCTTTACCGCCGCCTACCAAAAGGTTCTCTCTCCCCTGCCCCGCCTCGGCTTCCTCGCGCAGGCTGAGCAGTTACAAGGAATGCTAGAAGCCGGCAAAATCGCGGCGGCCAAAGTCGCACAGACACAAACCCTCATCTTCAACGCGCAGTTGAACGCCGCCATCTGCGCGATGTTCATCTTTTTCGTGTCGCTGATCTTACTCGACTCGCTCCGCGTCTGGTTCGGCATCCTCAGCGGCCAGCGCTCGTCGAAGCTGAACGAGACGCCCTTCGTGCCGTCGTCCTTGACTCCCGAAGAAGCTTAGGCGAGCCGTCCCGCTTTCACGATGCCGCCTTGCAGCACCGCCAGAATCCGCTGGCGGTCCTCCAGGATGGAGATATCGGCGACTACATCCCCGTCGATGACCAGCACGTCGCCTAACTTACCCGCTTCCAATGTCCCCAGTTCATGCCCGCGGCCCAGAATTCCCGCGCCGGTCTTCGTCGCACAGTGCAGCGTCTCCAGCGGCGTAAATCCCACCTCGCGGACGAAAAACGTCAATTCCTTGGCGTAAGTGCCATGCGGTGTCCAGGCGAAACCATAGTCGCCGCCCATACCTACGCGCCCACCCGCACGCAACACCTTCAAGGCACTCTCCGCGCCGGCCTCCAGCGTTTCTTTATGGCCATCAATGACGCGCTGCGACATGCCCCACTGCGGACCCAGTTCGATACTGGCCTTCTCAAACTGCAAGGCCGGCACCATCGGCACATTCCGTTCCAGGAGTAAGTCCAGCGCCTCGTCGTCCATAAATGTCCCGTGCTCAATCGCGTCATAACCCGCGCGCAGGGCATTCTTAATGCCCTCGGTCGCCCGGCAATGTCCGGTCACCTTCAGCCGGTGATTGTGCGCCGTCGCTACCACGGCGTGCATCTCTTCGAAGGTCATCGAAAGCGAATGATGATCATTCACGTCGGGCGCCGCGGCATCGCCGGTCGGGTAAGTCTTCACCCACTCCACGCCGTCCTTCACCAACTTCCGCACCGCGGCGCGAGCTTCGTCAGCGCCGTTCACTAACAGCACGAGGCCTTCCATACCGATGCGGCGGAAGTCCGGATTCCAGTCCATCAGTCCGCCGACGCCGCAGATCTCGCGGCCACTCGCCGCCAGCCGCGGACCTGTCACTAAGTCCTCTTCAATTGCCTTCTTCAGCCAGACGTCGATATTGAATAGGCTTCCGCCGCTACGCGCCGAGGTGTAACCGCATTCGAGCGCCAGTTTGGCGTTGGCTGCCGCCAGCAGGGTGACATACTCCACGGGATACTTGATGTCAAGATCCTCAAGGGCCTCAACGTTAAAGTAGGTCGGATGGAAGTGCGACTCGATCAGACCGGGCAGAATCGTTCCGCCCCGCGCATCGATCTCGAAAGCATCCGGGGGAACCGGCGGCGCGGCGACCGCCGGGCCCGCGTAACGAATATGGCCCTGCTCAATCGTCACGCAGGCGTCCGGCACCGCCGCCGCTCCCGTGCCGTCCACCAGTTGCCCGTTGCGGATCACCACCACTTGCTCGCTCAATTTCATCGCTCACGTATGGTACACCAAGGCTTGGCACTCACTTTGCAACCTCACCGGCTTGCGGACCTGCTCCGCGATCTTCCCGCGCCGACGCCCGCGCTCACCGATCGGCAGCCCATCCATACCGTCTACGGCGGCGCGCAGCTCTTCGCTCCCGGCGTCGCACGCAAGCTCGGTGACCGCGCGCTCGAGGCGCTGCGGCTCTACGGTCCCCCTGACGGTATCTCGGCTACGGTGGCAGCGCGAATCGAAGCCAAGCTCGCCAGCGAGCCGGTCGAAGACCAGCGCATCGACTTTGAAGATGGCTTCGGCCCGCGTTCGGACGAAGAGGAAGACCGCTACGCCGTTGCCGCCGCGCAAGCACTCTCCGGCCCGCTGCCGCCATTCATCGGACTACGCGTGCGCGCCCTCAGCCACGATACGGGGGCGCGCTGCCTGCGTACGCTGGACCTGTTCCTCAATCACGTCCCTCCGCTGCCGCCCACCTTTCGCGTGACGCTGCCCAAGATCGAGTCGCCCCGGCAGGTGGAGAACTTCGTCCGCGCGCTTACCGCGATCGAACGATCGCTCGGCCTCGTCTCACGGGTGCAGTTGGAGATCATGATCGAGACGCCCGCCGCCACGGCCTGCCTCGCGCAGTTGCGGGACGCCGGCGATGGCCGTATCGTGGGCGCGCATCTTGGCGCTTATGACTACCTCGCCCTATGCGGCGTGCCGGTGCAGCACCAACACTTACTCCATCCCCTGTGCGATCATCTTCGCGGCGCCATGCAGGCGGCCTACGGCGGCACCGGGATCGCGCTGGGTGACGGAGTCACCACCGTCTTTCCCGTACCCGTTGACCGGACGAACCCGGGCAATCCCCTCAACCGCGAGGCCGTGCAAGAAGGCTGGCGGTTGCACATCGCGCACATCCGCCACTCCCTGCAGTACGGCTTCTATCAAAGCTGGGATCTGCACCCCGCGCAGCTCGTTTCGCGTTACGCCGCCGTTTACGATCACTTCGAGCAAAGCCACGCACAAAACGCCGTCCGTCTCAAGGCGTTCCTCGCCACGGCCGCCCAGGCCCGGCTCGCCGGCAACCACTTCGATGACGTAGCGTCCGCGCAGGGCTTGCTCGACTACTTCCTGCGCGCCCGTGCTTGCCAAGCACTTTCGAGCGACGAGATCGAGCAGGCCACGGGGCTCAGCCCCGCCGAGCTCGAAACCCGGTCTTTCGCCCGGATTCTCGCTACTCGACAGTTACCGACTTAGCCAGATTCCGCGGCTGATCGACATCGCAGCCGCGCCGCACCGCAATGTGGTAAGCGAGTAACTGCATGGGCACAATCTCCAGGATCGGCAGTAGTAACTCAGTGGTCACCGGCACCGACAGAAAGTGGTCCGCCATTTTCGCCACGACTTCGTCGCCTTTGTTGGCGATCGCGATCACTACGCCGGACCGGGCTTTCACCTCTTGAATATTTGAGAGCGTCTTCTCGTAGCGCACCCGGCTGCCCTCGTCCTCCGGATCGTACGTCGCCACCACGACCACCGGCAAGCTCTCGTCGATCAGCGCATTCGGCCCGTGCTTCATCTCACCGGCCGGATAACCCTCGGCGTGAATATAGGAAATTTCTTTCAGCTTCAGCGCACCTTCTAACGCCATCGGGAAGTGAATACCACGGCCCAGATAGAGAAAGTCCTTTGCCGTATGCAGATTCTTGACTAACTCAGGATAGATATCATCGTTGGAGAGAATCCGCTCTAGCTTGCCGGGTAACTGCGCCGCCTCCTGCATCAGCTTGAGCGATGCTTCCTCGTCTAACTGACCGCGCTGCTGTCCCAGATACATCGCCAGAATGAAGAGGGCGGTCAACTGCGAGGTGAAGGCTTTGGTCGACGCGACGCCGATCTCGGGGCCGGCGTGGGTCATGATCGTGCCCGATGCCTCCCGCGTCATCATCGAACCGATCACGTTGCAGATCACCAGCGTCTTCGAGCCCTTGGCCTTGCTCTCGCGCTGCGCCGCCAATGTATCGGCCGTCTCCCCGGACTGGGAGATCAGCACCGTCAGGGTCTCCGGCCCGACGATCGGATCGCGATAGCGATACTCACTGCCATAGTCCACTTCGACGGGCAAGCGCGCCAGCCGCTCAATCATGAACTTACCCGCCAGTGCCGCGTGCCAACTCGTTCCGCAGGCGATGATTCGCACACTCTTGAACGCGGCGAACTCCTCCGGAGTAATGCTCATCTCGTCGAGAAAGACCCGGCCCGTTTCCTGCCCAATCCGGCCCAGCATCGTGTCGCGCACGGAGCGCGGCTGCTCATAGATCTCTTTGAGCATGAAATGCTTGTAGCCGCCCTTCTCGGCCATGATGGGGTCCCAGAGAATGCGTTGGACGGCCCGCTTAATCTGTTTGCCGGCAAAGTCGGTGAGTTGCACCCCATCGGTGGTGAGCACCGCCATTTCCCCGTCCCCCAAAAACAGAATGTCCCGCGTGTGGTTCAGAATCGCGGGCACATCGGAGGCAATGAAGTATTCGCCATCTCCCAAGCCCACCACGGCCGGAGGACCGGACCGGGCTGCGACGATTTTATGCGGATCCAGTTTTGAGATCACCGCAATCGCAAACACGCCTCGGATCGCATTCACCGTCGCGCGTACGGCATCTTCCAGCTTGCCCTTGAAGTTCTTCTCAATCAGGTGCGCGATTACTTCAGTGTCAGTTTCGGAAACGAAAACGTGGCCCGCCGCCTCCAGTTCGTGCTTGAGTTCCAGGTAATTTTCGACAATACCGTTGTGCACCACCACCAGGTTGCCCTTGCTGTCGCGGTGCGGATGGGCATTCTCTTCGGTCGGGCGGCCATGCGTGGCCCAGCGCGTGTGCCCAATCCCGTAGGTTCCTTCCAGAGGATTGGCCCGCACCACTTCTTCGAGATTCCGCAGCTTGCCCGAGGCCCGGCGCACCAGCAGGCTCGTCTCGCCATTCTCACCTTCCAGCACCGCGATCCCCGCCGAGTCATATCCCCGATACTCGAGACGTCTTAGTCCATCAAGAATGATGGGCACTGCTTTACGCTGACCGATGTATCCAACAATTCCACACATGTGATTCTGCTACACCCTCTGGCAGCCGACTGGCCACCTTAGAAAAATTTCGGCCCAATTCCCGTAAAACTGTACAATGGTGGCGATTTGCCTCTAACTCGCGCCCAAGTTCAAACCTTCGTCGACAGTTCGCCGTTCAACACGTTACTCGAAATGCGCGTCGCCCGGGTTCATGCCGATGGCGTCACCCTCGAATGCCGGCTGCGCCACGACACCAGGAATACGCACGGAACCCTGCATGGCGGGGTTTACGCCACCTTGGCCGACGCGGCGGTCGGGGTAGCCATTGCTGCTCACTACGAGTTTAAGCGTAAAGCGACGACCGTCGAGATGAAAGTAAACTTCTTTCTCCCCATCCTCGAGGGCAAGTTGAAGGCCCGTGCTAAACTGCTGCGTCTCGGCAGTTCGCTCGCCGTGGGAAGCGTTGACCTTTACAACGACCAGAAAAAACTCGCCGGCGCCGCCCTGGTGACTTACAAGCTGCTCTAAGCCAACACCGGCAGCAACGCCGCCTCGCGTAAACCCTGGTCCGTCAAGCCATCAATCCGCACGTCAATCAGCTGATTCGCCGGTCGGGCCTGCCCGAGCTTCACCGCCACGTAGTTTGAACTGAGGCCCTTGTCGCCTTCGAGTGTGACGACGCTGAGACGCTTGCCCACCAGCGCGCGCCGGAACGCCAGATTCTTTGCCGCCGCCAATTCGCGCAGCACGCGATTGCGCTCCTTGCGCACCTCCATCGGCACTTGATTCGCCGCTTCCGACGCTCTCGTTCCCGGCCGCTCCGAGTAGGTGAAAACGTGCAAATACGTAAAAGGCAGCGCTTCAATGAACTGCCGGCTCTCCTCGAACTCCGCTTCGGTCTCACCGGGAAAGCCAACCATCACATCGGCCCCAATCGCCGCGTCCGGCATCAACGCTCGCGCCCGCCGCAAGCGATCCTCATAGTGGCGTGGACGGTACTTCCGGAACATCCGTCGCAGCACCGCATCGGACCCGGATTGCAGCGGAGCATGCACGTGCTTCGCAATACGGCTGCTTTCCGCCATCAACCCAAGCAGTTCATCGGAGAAGTCCATCGGTTCTACCGAACTCAACCGCAGCCGGTCAATCGGCGTTTGCTCGAGAATCTCCCGCAACAGCCGCACCAATTGCCGGCCCGTCGCAAAATCGCGCCCCCACCGTCCCAGGTTGATGCCCGTCAACACCACCTCGCGATAGTCCTTTGCCAGACGCGCGATCTGTTCCACCACCCATTCCGGTTTCGCACTGCGGCTTCGGCCACGCACCGAGGGAATGATGCAAAACGAGCAGCGGTTGTTGCAGCCATCTTGAATCTTCAGATTCGGCCGCGACCGCTCCGCACCGGACTCCAGAATCGGCAAGGAGAAAAAGTCCTGCGGCTCGCTGACATCGCCCACCGAAATCTGGGAATGATAAGTAGGATCCAGAACAATCTCGGGAATCTGCGTTTTATGGGAGTTGCCCACCACCCAATCGACACCCTCCAGCTTGGCCAGTTCTTCGGGCGCGCGCTGGGCATAGCAACCGGTGACCAGGATGCGGCTCCCCGGATGCTCCCGCCGCACACGGTGCACCATCTTGTGCACGTCCGCATCGGCGGCGGCCGTCACGGTGCAGGTATTCAGGATCACCAGATCCGGATCCGCAGCCTCGGCCGTCAGCCCTCGGGCCTCGAGCGCACTCGCCAATGCCGAGCCGTCTGCTTGAGTGGCGCGACAGCCGAAATTGTGGATGGAATAAGTGCGCAAAAATCGGAGTCCTACCCCTTAGTCTAGCAATGGCCTAATCACGCTGACCTCCCGCCACGCCGATGAATTAAACAATGGCTGATCGAGTACTTTCCCAACAGGAAATCGAAAACGTCTTCCGCAGTGTCAAGCCAAAGTCGGCGGCGGAAGAAACCGCGCAGCGGGCTCAGCCCTACGACTTCCGGCGGCCGGACCGCATCGCCAAGGATCAATTGCGCGCCATGCACATGATCCACGAGACCTTCGCCCGGTCGATCGGCTCCAGCTTGTCGGCGTTTCTCCGCGCCTATGTTGCCGTGAACCTCGTCTCCGTGGAGCAGTTGTCCGTGGCGGAGTTTTCGCGCAGCCTGCCCACGCCAACCTGTCTGCTGAATCTGTCCATGCAAGGTTTCGACAACAACGCCCTGATGGAACTCAATCCCTCGATCCTGTTTCCGGTCCTCGAACTGATTCTGGGCGGCTCGAACGCAATTCCCACGAAGATCGAGCGGGAAATGACGGAGATTGAGCGGGCCATCCTGGACGGGATGTTCCGAATCCTGATCAAAGACCTGAAGGACGCTTGGCGGATGGTGCCCGCCGCCCTGGAGTTTCGCATCGAAGGCTACGAGACTGACCCTCAACTCCTGCAGATCCTCTCGCCGAATGAGGCCGTAGTGGCCATCAGCATCGAGATCCGGATCGGCGATAAGGCCGGCATGCTGAACATTGGCATACCCTCGATCATCATTAAGATGCTAGGCCAGCGCATGGATCAGCATGCCGTTCGGCGCACCGATCTCACCGAGATTGAACATCAGCGGATTATGCGTCTGCTGCGGCCTGCCGCCGTCCGGGTTGACGTCCGCCTCTCCGGCCCGACGCTCTCCGTGCGCGACCTGCTCAACTTGCAGGTGGATGACGTGCTCAGCTTCGACTATCCAGTACACCGGCCGATGAACGTCACTTTCAACGGCCGGCTCAAGTATCAGGCCCAGATCGTCGCCACCGGACGCAAACGGGCGGTCGAGCTGAACGAAATGGTGCTTGTCGACGATTAATCCACAACGATTCAGCGATAGACTGTTGACCATGCGCGCGCTTGGTATCCTTATTCTCCTCACCAATCCGGCTATGGCGGCAATCGATTTTGTCCGCGATGTTCAACCGATCCTGCGCGCTCGCTGCGCGGCCTGTCATGCCGACAGCGCCAAGTCCAGTGGCTTCTCCGTCACTACGGCTGACGCGGTCCGGGCGGGGGGCAAGAAACACGGCCGGGCCGTCGTCGGCGGGCAACCGGAAGCAAGCCCACTCATCCAGATGATCCGTGGAAGCATCACGCCGCGCATGCCCATGGGCGCGGAACTGCCGCCGGCCGAAGTCGCCACGCTCGAGGCCTGGATTCGGGAATTGCCGGCGGAAACCGCCAGCGCCAAGTCCAGTTGGCGCTGGCCCTATGAAAAGCCTGCCAAACCTCCGGTTCCGCCGCTGGCCTCTCATCCGATCGACGCCTTTGTTCTCGCCAAACTCCAAGCCAAACAACTCACGCCAGCCCCGCCCGCCGATCGCCGCACGCTCGTGCGGCGGGTCTACCTGGATCTGATCGGCCTGCCCCCGTCGCCAGACGAACTTCAGGCCTTCCTCAAGGACACCGCTCCCGACGCTTACCCCAAGCTGATTGACCGCCTGCTCGCCGACCCCCGCTATGGCGAGCGTTGGGGACGGCATTGGCTCGACCTGGTTCGCTACGGCGAAACCTCGGGCCTGGAGGGCGACGGCGCCATCGGCAATGCCTGGCGCTACCGCGACTGGGTGATTGAGGCTTTCAACAACGACTTGCCGTATGACCGTTTCGTGCGCGACCAACTCGCCGGCGCCGACGAGCATTCGAAAACCCGCAACAACTACGCCCCGAACGTCCAGGGCCATGTCCCCCTCGGCTTCCTACGCGTTGCGCCATGGGACCGTTCGAATCTGGTCGCCGACGAGGTTCGCGCCAATTACCTCAGCGAGGTCACCACCGCCACCAGTTCCATCTTCCTCGGCCTTTCCGTCGGTTGCGCGCGCTGTCACGACCACAAATACGACCCCATCCCCCAACGCGACTTCTACCGCATGCAAGCGTTCTTCAACGCCGTTCAGGCTGAGAACGTCGACGTCCCCTATCGCGATCCGGAATTCGCCGCCAAGGCCAAGCAGCAGATCGAGAAGTACACCCACCTCGTCAAGGAGGGGCCGGAGAAGAAAGCACTCGACGCCTACGAGCAGTCCCTCCTTCCTAAGCTGATCGCCTCTCGCAAAGCCAGTGCGCCGAAAGAGCTTTCGTCCGCCGATCTCCGGCTCGAGATCCGCCGCGCCGATCGACGTATCTTCAACGAAAACGACCGCCGCCGCCACGCCGATCTCAAAGAGGACGCCGATCGCACCCAGGACCCTGAAGAGAAGCAGGCCCTCGAAGCCTTCGAAGCTCAGTTGATGCCTCGGCTCAAGGCGGCCTACAGCCAACCCAGCTTCGATGCGCTCGGCCGGTTCGACGTCCTCACCGTCGAGGATGTGCGCACCGAGGCGAGCCGTCAAACCTCCAAGATCTTCACCGCCGCCGAACTCGACCGTCACCACGAACTCTCCGAGACACTTCAGGTCTACCAGCGCCGCCTGGGCCGCTGGAAACCCACCGCGCTTACCGTACGCAACGTTCCCGGACCGCCCAACGGTCCGGCGCTACCTCCTACCCGGATCCTGATCCGCGGCGATTACCGCTTGCCGGGTGAAGCCGTCGAAGCCGGCTTCCTTTCCGCCATCGCCGGCAAAACGGAAGCCGCCACCATTGAGAGCGACCGCTACCGTCAATTCCCCACGCGCGGCTGGCGCCTGACCCTCGCCAAGTGGATCGCCTCCCCGGACAACCCGCTCACCGCCCGCGTGATGGTGAACCGGATCTGGCAGCAACACTTCGGACGAGGCATCGTCGCCACGCCCTCCGATTTCGGCGTCAACGGCGAACGTCCCACCCACCCGGAACTGCTCGATTGGCTGTCCCATTCCTTTATCGAAAACGGCTGGAGTGTCAAACAGATGCACCGCCTGATGCTCACCTCGGCTACCTATCAGCAAGCCACGGAAAACCCCAAAGCCGGCCCCGCCGACCCCGAAAATCACCTCCTGTGGCACTTTAACCGCCGCCGCTTATCCGCTGAAGAGATTCGAGATAGCATCCTGCTATTGAGCGGCCGCTTAAATCCCGAACGAGGCGGTCCCAGCGTCTTCCCCGCCCTCCCGGCGGACCTCGCCGATTTCGCCCGCTACGGCCGTGGCGGGGCCAGCATGTGGGAGACCAACGAACAGGAGTCCGACATGCGCCGCCGTTCGGTTTACACCTTCCAACGGCGCTCCATGCCGCTGCCGATGATGGCCGCCTTCGACGCGATCGTCTTCAGCGAAAGCTGTGATCGCCGCAGCGCCACCACCACGCCGCTTCAGGCTCTCGCGTTGATGAACGGCGAGATGCTCCACGAGGAGGCCTCCCACTTGGCCAAACGTCTGCAAGGCGATCGCCCGAACCAGATCAAGCAGGCCTTTGAGCTCGTCCTCGGCCGGCCTGCCAAGGAGGATGAAGTCGCCAAATTTGCGGCCTATCCGGGCCCGGTTGAAGCCCTCTGCCGCATCCTTCTCAATTCAAACGAATTTCTTTATGTGGATTAGCCCGGCAAAAACAGACGGCGCGGTCTGGCTTTCCAGCCGTTATCCACATCAACCCCTCGTTGAACTCCTGTTTAGCTCACCGCGACGCCTCGCTCCCGCAGGTGGCCTAACAAGGTCGGCTCATCGATGAAGACTTCCGCATGCATTCCCGCCAACCTCGCCGCTTCAATGTTCGCCGGCAAGTCGTCCGTAAAGAAGCACTCGCCCGACGTGCAGCGCGCCGCCTCCACCGCCGCCTGGTAAATCCGGGCGTCCGGCTTCATCGATTGCACTTCGTACGACAACACATACTGGTCAAACAACTCCACCACCGGATAGTGCCGGCGAATATAGCGGAAATGCAAATCGTTTGTGTTCGATAACAGCACCAGCCGATACCGCTGCTTCAGCTTCATTAGCAATTCCGGATCCACCAGCACCGGCTCGCTGAAGATGCTGCTCCACAGGTTCATGAAGTCCCCCTCCTCAAACCGCTTTTCGAAGAGTTCCTCCAACGCTTCCTGAAACTTAGGCGACGATAACTCGCCGGCCTCATACGCCCGATACAAATCGACTGACCCGATCCGCCGCCGCACCTCGTCCGCGTGCAGGCCCGTCGCCTCGGACCACGCCGCATAACCAGCCGGAAAATCCAGAGGCACAATCACATTGCCGAGATCGAAGATGATGGTTTTGAGCATGAATTCTTCAGTGTATCTGGCCGACCTCGCCCGCGTGATGCTCCGCGCCGGCACTCTCACCTTTGGCGGCGGCAATGCCACCAGCGCCTCCATCCGCCGGCAAATGGTGGACGAACGCGGCTGGCTGAGCGGCGCGGACTTTACTCTCGCTTTCACCCTCAGCCGCATCACGCCAGGCACCAACCTTTTCGCCTGCTGCTCCGCCGTTGGCTACCTGGTCCGCGGCTGGACCGGCGCCCTCCTCTGCCTGCTCATCGCCTCGGTCCCCAGTTCCATCGTCACCACCCTGCTCACCCTGGCCATGGACCGTATCCTTCGCTGGCCTCCTGCCACCCATCTGATGCACGGCGCCATCGCCATCTCCGTCGGTCTCAGCCTCGGCGGGCTCTGGGTTCTGGCCAGCCCGTACCTGAGGCAGGCGCCCCTCCTGCGGGGCATCGTCATCCTCACCGCCGGCTTCGCCCTCGCCACCTGGCTCTCCCCCATCTGGGTGCTGGCGGCCTGCGCCGCTCTCGGCTATCTCTGGCCATCGGAAGCGAGCCCCGAATGACCCAGTTCCTGCTTCTTTACCTACTCTTTCTCAAGGCCACCCTGAGTTCCTTCAGCGGCATGACCGCCCTGCCCATTTTGCGCGAAGAACTGGTCGTCACCCAGCGCCTCACCGATCGCCAACTCAACACCGCCGTTGTCGTCGGGCGCCTCACCCCTGGACCCAAGGGCAGCTACATCGTCAGCGTCGGCCAGATGCTCGACGGCTGGCGCGGCGCCCTCGCCGCCTGGCTCGCGCTGGTCACCCCGGCCCTCCTGGTTCTCCCGTTGCTGCATTGGCTCGGCAAGCACGCCAAGTCTCCCGGACCCAAGCGCGCCCTCGAAGCCGTCATGCTGGGCAGCGCCGGACTCTCCCTCACCGCCGTAGTCCCCCTGGCCCAGGACGCCATCGACGGACCCGTCCCCGTGCTCCTCATCGCCGCTGCCGCCCTAATTTTTGTCCGCGCGAAAGTCGAAACCATCTGGCTGATTGTCGCCGGAGCGGCGGTGATGCTGGGAGTGAAGATGCTAAACTAAGTGCTTGTCAGGCCCCGGGCTTCGTGCAATGGTCTGCCTGCGAACCCCGCCAGGTCCGGAAGGAAGCAACGGTAGTGGGTTCGGCTGTGTGCCGCGGATCACCCGGGGTTTGACATATTCGCCGCCGCACCAGTCACGTCTCTTGTGTCAGAACAAAAAGCCTACCAAGTCATCGCCCGCAAGTACCGGCCGCAAGGCTTCGAGGAGCTGATTGGCCAGGAAGCCGTCCGCACCACCATTGAAAACGCCATCGGCCAACAGCGCATCGCCCATGGCTACATCTTTGCCGGCCAGCGCGGCACCGGCAAAACCACCGTCGCCCGCATCCTCGCCCGCTGCCTAAATTGCGAACAGGGGCCGACCATCTCACCGTGCGGCGTCTGTGCCAGTTGCAAGGAAGTCACGCTCGGCAACTCGATGGACGTCATCGAAATCGACGCCGCCTCCAATCGCGGCATCAACGAGATGCGCGAACTGCGCGAGAACGTCCGTTTCCGCCCTGCGCGTGACCGCTACAAAGTCTTCATCGTCGACGAAGCGCACCAGATCACCAGCGAAGCCTTCAACGCCTTGCTGAAAACGCTTGAGGAGCCGCCCGAGTGGGTCGTCTTCCTGATGTGCACAACAGAGTCGCACAAGATTCCCGTCACCATTGCCTCGCGCTGCCAGCAGTTCACTTTCCGCTCGGTGGACTTCGAAGACCTCGTCAAGCTCATGCGCAACATCTGCGTGAGCGAAGGCGTGGAGGCCGACGACGAAGCCCTTGCCGTCATCGCCCAAACCGGCGAAGGCAGCGTTCGCGATTCGCTCTCCGCCCTGGACCAGGCGATCGCCGCGTGCGGTAATGACATTCGCGGCGCCGAAGTCCGCAAGTTGCTGGGGCGTTTCTCGCTCGATGCCTTGAGCCGCGTCACCGACGCCCTGGCTCAGGCCGACTCCAGCGCGATGCTCGAGATCGTCGCCGAACTGGAACGCACCGGCCAAAGTCTGCAACATTTCTGCCGTGAATTGTCGCGCTACTTCCGGAACCTGTTGGTCGCCAAAGTCGCCGGTGCCGCCACTCGCCTCATCGGCGCCTCGCCCTCCGAGCGCGAACGCCTCGCCACCGTTTCGGCGACCTTCTCTGAAGAAGACCTCACCCGCTATCTGCAGCTCACCCTGGACCTCTTCAAGGATCTGCAGCATTCGCTCCAACCGCGCCTCCACATGGAACTCGGCCTGGTGCGCCTGGTGCAAGCCGGACGCCTAGCCTCCATCGAACAACTGATCGCAAACCTGGGCAGCGGCGGCGCGCCGTCCGCGCCCATCTCCGGCGGCGGCATGAAGACACCACCAGCACCGCCGCCGCCCGCCCGATCCTTCGCGCCCCCGCCGCCACCTCCCGCACCGGCCAGAACCTTCTCGCCACCCCCGCCTCCTCCAGCCAAGACCTTCGCGCCGCCTCCACCCACCACCCCGCCAGGGCCGCCGGCGGCCCCGCCCGCAGTGATCGTGCCACCTCCAGTACCCGCGGCGGCACCCGTCACCGATCAAGGCCTCCAACAGCGTATTCATGCGGCGCTCATCGAAATGGGCCAGCAGTACACCGCCGATGCGGTCGAGAATTCGTCCGTCGAAGAGACCAATGGCGAAGTCGTCTTCGTCACGCCCAAGGCCTACGGCCTCAGCATGAAGGGTGCCGATCTCGGTAAGGCCGTCTCTCAGGTTCTCGGCCGTCCCGCCAAAATCAAGCTCACCGTCGGTGACCCCGCCCCCTCCGCCAACCGCGTTGCGAAAGCCGCCAAACCGGCCGGCGCAGCCGAAAGCGAGGCCGAAGCCCGCGCGCTCGCCGACACCGAAGTGCAGCGCTTCCAAGAGTTATTCCCTGGCTCCCAAGTCCGGCAGGTCCGCGACTTGAGCGACTATTAAACCCCAAAGGTAACCCCATGAAACTCCCTGGCAACATGCAAAACATGATGAAGCAAGCCCAGCAGATGCAGGCCAAACTTCAGGAAGAGGTGGCCCTGATTCGCGTCGAAGCCTCGGCCGGCGGCGGCATGGTCACCGTCAAAATGGACGGCCACAAGAAAGTCCTCGGCGTCACCATCGACCCCGAAGCCGCTTCCGACGTCGAAATGCTCTCCGACATGGTGATGGCCGCCGTCAACGAAGCCGCCGCCAAGGTCGACACCCAGGCTCAGGCCAAGATGGGCGGCATGTTGGGCGGCATGGGTCTGCCTCCTGGTCTCTTCTAACCATGCCCGACTTCGCCGAACCACTCGCCCGGCTCATCCAGGAATTTAAACGCCTGCCTGGCGTCGGGCAGAAGTCCGCCCAGCGACTGGCCTTTCACGTCCTGCGCGGCTCCCGCGAAGATGCCGAACGCCTCTCCCAGGCCGTGCTCGACGTCAAAGACAAGCTCGGCCTCTGCGCCCGCTGCGGCAACATTTCGGACGCCGAACTCTGCAACTTCTGCCGCGATCCCCATCGCGACGTCACCTCCATCTGCGTCGTCGAAGAGCCGCACAACATCCTGCCCATCGAGACCACGCGCGCCTTCTCCGGCGTCTATCATGTACTCCACGGCTCCATTTCACCCCTGCGTGGCGTCGGGCCCGATCAGTTGCAGATCAAAGGCCTCCTCGAACGGCTGGAAGATGTCAAAGAGGTCATCGTCGCCACCAACCCTACCGTGGAAGGCGAAGCCACCGCCGTTTACCTTTCCCGCTTGCTGAAGCCCCTCGGCGTCTCCGTCACCCGCATCGCCATGGGCATCCCTGTCGGCAGCGACCTCGAGTTCGCCGACGAAGTCACTATGTCCAAGTCGCTCGAAAACCGCAGGAGCATGTAGGTGCCCCACAAGCTCGTGATTCTCGGCGGCGGCTTCGGCGGACTCTACGCCGCCCAAGCTCTGAAACGCGCGGACCTCGAAATCACCCTGGTGGACCGCCGCAATTTCCATCTCTTTCAGCCCTTGCTCTATCAGGTCGCCACCGGCTCGCTCTCCCCCGGCGAGATCGCCGCCCCGTTGCGCACCGTGCTCGCCAGGCAGAAGAACTCGCGCGTCCTGCTCGACGAAGCCATCGGCATCGACGCCGCGAAGAAAGAGCTCATCCTCGCCGACTGCGGTCCCCTGCCCTACGACACCCTCATCGTCGCCACCGGCTCCCGCACCTCCTACTTCGGGAATGACCAATGGGAAGAGTTCGCCCCCGGCCTCAAGACGGTTGAAGACGCCACCCGCATGCGCCACAAAATCCTGTTCGCTTTCGAGGAAGCCGAGCGCGAACCGGACCCCGTCCACCGCCAGGCCTGGCTCACCTTCATCGTTGTCGGCGGCGGACCCACCGGCGTCGAACTCTCCGGCGCCCTCGGCGAAATGGCCAACGACACCATGCGCCATGAGTTCGACAACATCAACCCGGAGGACGCCCGCATCCTCCTGCTGGATGGCGGCGAACGCATCCTCTCGAACTACCCCACCGATCTCTCCCTGGCCGCGGAACGCTCGCTCATCAAGCTCGGCGTCCGCACGCGCAATAAGGTCCGTGTGATCGGCGTCGACGCCGAGGGCGTCACACTCAGGACCGCCGCCGGCGAAGAGCGCATCGCGGCCAAAACGGTACTCTGGGGCGCCGGTGTCCGCGCCTCCGAGTTCGGCAAAGTCCTCGGCGAACAGGCCGGCGCCCCCCTCGACAAGGGCGGCCGCGTCCTCGTCGCGCCGGACCTCACCGTCCCCGGACACCCCGAGATCTTCGTCGTCGGCGACCTCGCCTCCATGACCCAGGACGGCAATCCCCTTCCCGGCGTCGCGCCCACCGCCATGCAGCAAGGCAAGTACGCCGCCCAGGTCATCAAAGCCCGCTTGCAAGGCCGGCAGCCTCCAAGCCCCTTCCGTTACTTCGACAAGGGTTCCCTGGCGGTGATCGGCCGCTCCGCCGCCGTCGCCTACTTCGAGAACTTCGGCAAACTCAAATTTGCCGGGCCCGTCGCCTGGCTCCTCTGGCTCTTCGTCCACCTGATGTACATCGTCGAGTTCCAGGCCCGCATCCTGGTCTTCATCCGCTGGGGCTTCAACTTCCTCACCTTCCAGCGCGGAGCCCGCCTCATTACCGGCATGTCCGGCCTCTCCCGTAAACCGGAGTAGGGCGGACGACAACCGAACCTTGCAGTTGTTCAACCGGCCTTAGGGTTGCCCCGATGCACGCCACGCTCTCGACGAAAACGAGAGGAACGGTTCTCCATGGGCCGAGGATATCAACAGGCGCTACTTCAGGGGGAGGGCTTTCCAGGAGCCGCGGGTGCCGTCCCAGAAAGGTTCGCCGAGGCCTTCGTAGTTGCCGAGTTTGTGCCAGAGTTCGCGGGTGCGGCCGTTTAAGTCCCAGACGACTTTGCCGGAGGCGATGGTGAGCTCGTTGACGAGGTTTTGGGTGCCTTCGAGGCGGGCGCCGAAGGAGTCGGTAAAGCCGTATTGGCCACGGTCGAGGCGGAGGACGGCGAGGTCGGCGATGGCGCCGGGGGTGAGGTGGCCGAGTTGTTCGCGGTGGATGATACGGGCAGGGTTCCAGGTAGAGCGGTAGATGACGTCATCGAGGGTGAGGCCCATGGCGAGGAACTTGGACATGACGTTCAATTGATCCTTCATGCCGGAGTTGAGGGAGCCCGAGTGGATATCGGTGGAGATGGAGTCCGGGGGGAAACCCTGGCGGATAGCGGGGACGGCTTGGCGGAACTCAAAAGCGGCGCCGCCATGGCCGACGTCGAATAAGACGCCGCGTTTGCGGGCTTCGAAGAGGTAGGGGAGAAGTTTGCCTTGGGGGTCGAGCATGGGGACGCGGGCGTAGAAGCAGTGGGTGTAGATGTCACCGGGGCGGAGCTTTTTGGTGACGAGGTCGGGGAAGGGGCGTTCGGGGCGGAAGTCGCCGAAGTCGATCATGACGGGGAGCTTGGCGAGGGTACCGGCGGCGACGCCGCGTTCGACGGGGGTCCAGTCGGGGCCGGCGTAGTGAGCGACTTTGAAGCCGACGATGGTGGCGGGGTGGGCGAGGGCGAGGTCAGCGGCGGCGCGGGCGTCCATGTCGCCGACGTTTTGTTCGTGGCTGTCGCCGGGCATGCCGGCACCGCCGATGTTGAGGAGGACGAGGACGCGGGTGCGTGCACGGTCGATAACGGTGCGTTTGAAGTAGGGGAAGTTATGGCGGCCGGAGGAGCCGGCATCGACGACGGTAGTGACGCCGGAGCGGAGGGCGAAGGCATCGGGGAAGATGCTGCTTTCGCCGCCGGCGAGGGCGCGGCCTTCGGACCCGGAGAAGACGTGGGCGTGGAGGTCAATCAGACCGGGGGTGACGTAGAGTCCGGAGACGGAGATGACTTTGCGGGCCTGGGCTGCGGGGATATTGGGCGCGACGGCGGCGATGCGGCCATCGCGGATGGCGACATCACGGAGGGCGCTGAGTTTGTTTTTGGGGTCGATGACGTGGCCGCCTTTGAGCAGGACGTCATAGGGGGCTTGGGCGGCGAGGGTGAGAGCGCAGAAGAGGGGTAAGCAGCGGAGAAGCATAAGCGGTTTTTCCATGATAGCGGGGCGGCTAGGGGGCCAGTGCTTGCAGAGCTTCGGCGAGGTGGTTGACATGAAAGCCGAAAGGGCCGGGCTTGCTTTTATAGCGGACGAGGCCTTGGCGGTCGATGAGGTAGAGGCGATCGGGCCAGCCGGTGTAGGCGCGCTCGACGGAGTTATGGCGGTCATCGAGGAGGGCAGGCAGTTCGATCTTAAGGTCGCGCACGCAGGAGGCGGCGACGTGAGAGCGCTGCTCTTCATTTTGCGGGTCGGCGAAGAGGACTTTCTCGCGGACGTTGACGGGGAGCTGCCAGCCGTCGGTGGAGTGGGCTTCCTGGATGTAGACGACGTAGAAGTCCACGCGATCGCGGTACTGGCGATAGAGCTGGTTGAGAGCGGGAACCTCCCGCCGGAAGGGCGGTCAAGTATAGCTGCCGAAGACGAGGACGACGGGTTTGTTGGCGAGTTGGGCAGAGAGTCGGACGCGGCTTTTGCGGTCGTAGGTTTCGAGCTGGAAGTCGGGGGCGGGCGAGCCAATGGAGAGGCTGCCGGCGCGGGCGACGTTCCAGAGCGTCTCGAAGGGGACGGTCATCATGATCGGCATGGGAAGGCCCGCGACGACGCTGGTGAACTTTTCGGGTGCCTGACGCATGACGAAGAAAAATGCGACAGCGTAGAGCGTGTAAAGGACGGCGACGGCGGCCAGCCATTTCAAAATGCGCAAAATCGTCTCCTGACGTGCAATTTTCCGAAAATAAAGGAGAGGAAACAATAACCGAAACCACTTATCTAGAGAATGGCTGCACTAGCGACACCTGA
>JALHNI010000124.1 GCA_022843605.1 Bryobacter sp. | reverse complement strand
GCGCGGCGGCCGCCGGGCGCGCGAATGAGAAGCGGCACGCGCAAGGACGGCTCATACATGAAGCGCTTGTCGTACCAGCCGTGGTCACCGACGAAGAAGCCGTTGTCGGAGGTGTAGACGATGAGCGTGTGGTCCAGTTGGCCGGTCTGCTCGAGGTGGGTGAAGACGCGGCCGAGGTTCTCGTCAACGGCCGCGATGGCGCCGTAGTAATCCTTCACGAAACGCTGATAGATCCACTTCTTCCGGGCCGCGGCGTCTAGGCCTTTGGGCAGGTCTGGGTAGTCCGGGGCAAGCGACACATCGAAGCGCATGTCCTCGGCCTCTTGGGCCATCTTGCGGGTGGCGTAGTCGTCATCGTAGGTGGGCGGCACGGGGATGTCGACGCCGTCATAGAGATGGGCGAAGCGGGGTGGCGGTTGAAAGGGACGGTGCGGCGCTTTGTGCTGATAGACCAGGCAGAAGGGTTTCTCGGAGGGCTGTTTGAGGAAGTCGAGGGCGAAGTCGGTGGTGAGGTCCGTGGCATAGCCGCGGTACTTCTTGCGCTGGCCTTGTTCGATAAACTCGGGGTCGAAGTAGAGGCCCTGGCCGGGCAGGACACGCCAGGTATCGAAGCCCACAGGATCATGCGACAGGTGCCACTTGCCGACAATGCCGGTGCGGTATCCGGCCGCTTGCAGCATTTGCGGATAGGTGAGCAGCTTGGCGTCGATGTGCTCCTCGCGCCCCTTCAGTTCGGAGTTGCCGCGAATGCCGTGCAGGTGGGAGTAGCAGCCGGTGAGAATGGTGGCGCGGCTGGGTGCGCAAAGCGAGTTGGTGACGAAGGCATTGGTGAAGCGCGAACCCTCGCGGGCCAGGCGGTCGAGATTCGGCGTTTTGACCAGCCGGTTGCCATAAGATCCGAGGTGTCCGGCGGCGTGGTCGTCGGTCATGATGAAGAGAATGTTCGGCCGCCGCGGTTGACTGCCGGCGGCAGTGATGGCAGTGATGGCGAGAAAGTTGCGTCGGGTAAGCATCGTCGGTGAAGCGGGAAAGGTGATCGTATCAAAGCCCTGGGCAGCAGGCATCCTTTGGCGGCACCGGCTGTTAGGAGGCTCTCGCTTCGATGGAACAGCCGGCGCGATTCTGCGTATAGCCCTTCATGCTTCCCGATCTCCGGTACGCTTTGCGCATGATCCGCCAGTACCCCTGGTTCTCGGCGGCGATTATCGGCACCCTCGCGTTGGGCATCGGCGTCAACACCACTGTTTTCACGCTGGTGAACGCCGTGCTTTTCAAGCCTCTGCCGCTTCCCGGGGGTGAGCGGATCGTGATGGTGCCGGCGACACTGCCGGCGGAGGGCCGGCCGCAGGTGAGCGTCTCTTACCCCGACCTGCGCGACTTCCGGCAGGCCGGGACGGCTTTCGAGAAGCTGGAAGCCTACACGCAACGGCCCGTGACCGTCAGTGAGAACGGCAATCCGCCGGAGCGCTTCCGTGGCGCGCAAGTGACCAGCGGACTGTTCGAATTGCTCCGCATCCCACCGGTGAAGGGCCGGACGCTCACCGCCGAGGATGAGCGCGCAGGTGCGCACCCGGTGATCGTGCTGGGACACGGCGTCTGGAAAGACCGCTATGGGATGGATCCGAACGTCATCGGACGTAACGTCCGCGCTAACGAGAAGCCCGCGGTCATCATCGGCGTGATGCCGGAGGGCCTCAAGTTCCCCAGCAATGAGGACCTGTGGATGAACATCGTCCCGGACGAGGAGTGGGAGAAGCGCGAGAACCGAGCCGTCATGATGGTGGGGCGGCTAAAGCCGGGCGAGACCCGTTCATCGGCGCAAGCGCAGTTGGCGGTGGTGGCGCACCGGCTGGCGCAGCAGTTCCCGGAGTCGCACAAAGGCTACGGCATCTCGGTACGCACCTTCCACGAAATGATGAACGGCGGCCCGATCCGCGCCATGTTCCTGCTGCTGATGGGCGCGGTGGGGCTGGTGTTGCTGATCGCCTGCGCGAACGTCGCCAACATGCTGCTGGGCCGCGCACTTTCCCGGCGGCGGGAGATCTCGATCCGGGTGACGATGGGCGCCGGACGGATGCGCATCGTCCGGCAACTACTGGTGGAGAGCGTCTTACTGGCGGTGCTGGGCGGGCTGATTGGGCTGTTGCTGTCGCAATTCGCGGTGCGGGCGTTCGCGCTGGCGGTGGCTGACGTGGGCAAGCCTTATTGGATCCTCTTCGAAGTGGACTACGTGGTGTTCTCGTACTTTGCCGCGCTCAGCATCTTTGCGGGCATTCTCTTTGGCTTGGCACCGGCATTGCAGGCCACACGCCTGGATCTGGCGGAAGCGTTGAAGGAAGGCGCGAAGAGTTCGGCGAGCGGGAGGAGCGGCTATCTTTCCGCGGGGCTTGTCGTGCTGCAGTTCACGCTCGCAGTGGTGCTGCTAAGCGCAGCCGGACTCATGATTCGCAGCTTTCTGCTGGCACAGGAGGAGTTCGCCGGATTGCGGGCCGATGAGGTGCTCCACGCGCGCGTCAGTCTGCGGAATGACCGCTATGAGAGGCCGGAACTCCGTCGTCAGTTCTACGACAAGCTGCTGCCCATGCTCGCTGCGCTGCCGGGTGCACAGCAGGTGGCCATGACTTCGAACCCGCCCGGCAGCGGCTTCGATCAACGGCGCCTCGAGATTGCCGGCCAGCCAATCTCCGTGCCTGAACAGCGTCCGCTGGCCAGTTCCATCGTCGTAGCGCCCGGCTATTTCCCGCTGATCGGCGCCAACCCGATGCAGGGCCGTGACTTCAATTCCACCGACGGACTTCCGGGGAAGGAGGCGATGCTCGTGAGCCGCGCGTTTGTGGCACGGCACTTTCCGCGGGAGAACGCGATCGGGCGACAGATTCGTTTTTTTGACGAGGCGAAGAAGCCGAAGGCCTGGATGACGATTGTCGGAGTGGTGCCGGATGTTAGCCAGGGCGGCCCGGGCAACACGCAACAGGGTCCCCTGGTGGCTTTGCCGTACAACAGCGAGAACTATCACAGCATGGGAATCCTGATTCGTACGACGGGATCGGCGAATGCCTTGGCTTCCGCGGTACGGAGAGAGGTGCAAAAGCTGGACGCCGAACTGCCGCTATTTGACGTGAGGACGCTGGATGCCGCCATCGAACGCGGACGCTGGCATTTGCGGGTGTTCGGCACGCTGTTTCTGGTTTTCGCGATGATCGCCATGGGTATGGCGGCGGTGGGAGTTTATGCCGTGATCGCGCACGCCACCAGTCAACGGACGCGGGAGATCGGAGTGCGGCTGGCGCTGGGCGCGAATGCCGGCAGCATCGTCCGGATGGTGCTGAACCGGGGTTTGGTGCAGATCGGGCTTGGGATGGCGTTCGGGCTGACCGCGGCTTATTTCGTCTGCAGCCTGATGGGCAGTTTCCTGTTCAAGGTTTCGCCGTCGGATCCGGTGACGTTCGGAGTGGTTGGATTCACGCTGTTTATCGCGGGCTTGGCCGCCTGCCTGATCCCGGCGCGGCGAGCGTCGCGGCTGGACCCGATGGTGGCGCTGCGGCATGAGTAGCCGGCGACGCTGAGCACCGTACGCGGTTGACGCTTGGACGGTGGCAGGCTCTCCGGCTAATTCACAGCGATAGGTTGCGGGGTGCTTGTTTACTGGGAGGTGATCCCACAGCTTATCGCTGTGGGCTAGGAATGGGTGGCGTACTGAAAGCAACGAACCAGGCTAGTGCCAGGGAATCATTCCGGGCAACGTGGCGGCTTGGTTCACCCAGGCCGCCAGTTGCACCTCGTCGAACCCGCCTTCGCGGATGTTGTAGTAACGCGTACCCTCCGTCTTGCTGGCGACAGGCGGAACCGGCGTCAGCGACGTACCGCGGAAGAAGGTGACCTGCACGTAGTGCGTGAAGGTATAAAAGGCAAGGAACCAGCCCTGGCCCTCAATGCCGTAGAAGGGCGTGTTCCATTTGACGGCTTTGCAGACGTTCGGGACGTGGCGCACGATGAGGGCGTCGATACGTCGGCCGACGTCGCTTTTCCAGCCCGGCATGGCAGCGATGTACGCCTGCACCGGGGCGTCGCCGTCGCCCTTGGCGATCTGCGGGTTACCGCCGGAGAGCAGGACGACCTTGTCGGTATTCGAGGCGGCCCCTCGGAATCGCTTCACCGGGGCCATGGCCTAGGCGTTGAGGTCCAGCCGTCCGGTGCTATCGCCGAAGGTCTCGGTGGGGACGCCGGCGCGGTCCAGCATGTTGACGAAGAGGTTGGCCACTGGCGTTTTCTCCGGGGCGATGACGTAGCGTCCGCCGCGTTGGCCGCCGGCGCGTCCGGCGACGAGCAGCGGCAGATTCACGTAAGAGTGCTGATTGCCATCGCTGATGGCGCCGCCGTAGAGAATCGTCGAATGGTCGAGCAGGCTGCCGTCACCATCAGGAGTCGCCTTCAGCTTCTCCAGGAAGTAGGCGAAGAGCTCGACGTGGAAGCAGTTGATCTTGGTGACTTTCTCGATGAAGTCCGGGTGGCCGCGGTGATGGGTGAGCGGATGATGCGGATCGGGGACGCCGATCTCCGGATAGGTGCGGACGCTGCCTTCGCGGCCAATCATCATCGTGCAGACGCGGGTGAGGTCGGATTGGAAGGCGATCGCCTGCAGGTCAAACATCAGCTTCACGTAGTCGGCGAACTGGAAGGGGATGCCGGAGGGCTTCTCCACCGGCGGCACCGTGGTGTCCTTCTCAGCGACCTGAATGCGCTTCTCGACTTCACGGATTGAGGTGAGGTACTCGTCGATCTTGCGACGGTCCGTAGCGCCGAGGGTCGCCACGAGTTTCTGAGTGCTTTCGCGCGAGCCATCGAGAATGCTGCGGCGGTAGAGGGCGCGGCGGGCGCGCACTTCGGGCGAGAGGCTGGGGTCGATGTTGCCGAACAGACGCTCGAAGACCGAGCGCGGGTTCACTTCCACCATCATGGGCGTCTCGGCGTCTTTCCAGGAGAGGCTGTTGGTGTAGGCGCAACTGGAACCGGTGTCGCAGTTGCCCACCATGCGGGAGTCCTCGCAGCCGAGTTGGAGCGAAGCCACCCGGGTCTCGGAGGCGAATTTCTGCGCCGCGATCTGATCGAAGGTGAGGCCAGCCTGGACGTCAGCCCCCATGGTGTACTTGGGCGGTACCGCGGAAAGGAAGCTGCCGGAGGCGCGAGCGTGACCGCCACCCTTGGCCTTGCCGGCCGCCGGATTCGTGAGGTTGGCGACGATATTGATATCGCTTTTGAAGGGCTCCAGCGGCTTCAGAATGCGGGAGAATTTGAAGTCGCCTCCGGTGCCCTCGGGCGTCCACTGGTTCATGATGATTCCGTTGGGGACGTAGACTACGGCAACGCGCTGGGCGACTTTACCGGTCTTGGCAGGGGCGGCGAGAGCAGGCCGCATGGCGTCCAGCAGCGGCAAGGAGATGGCTCCGCCGATCAGGGCGCGGCGGGAAAGATGTTTGCCGGTGATGTAGTTCATTGCAATTTTTCTCCTGTACGGGCTGCCACCAGGGCACTGCTGTTTCGACGCATCTGGAAGGGATAACTGTTCACGATTTCGAGCACGAGTTGCGAGAAGCGGTAGTTCTGCGAGGGCGCCTTGTCGGCCATTGCCGCAACGAGCGCCCGGTCATAACGCTCCAGGCCGCGGCCCAGAGCGTAGGTGAATAACTTGTCGGTGAGGCCGCGAACAAAGGCGTCGCGGTCATTCTTGAGTAACTTCTTCAGTTCCACTGGGCCATGGAAGAGGCGATTGCCGGGCAGGGAGCCCGAAGCGTCCACAGGGAACTTGCCATCGACGTCGCGCCAAGCGCCGACGGCGTCAAAGTTCTCGAGGCCAAAGCCTAACGGGTCCATGCGGGCATGGCACGACGCGCACGCCGGACTCTTGCGATGAGCCTCCATCTGCTGACGGAGCGAAGCCGATTGGCCAACCTTCGTGTCGTCGAGTGCGGGCACCGACGGAGGAGGCGGCGGGGGTGGAGCGTTGAGCAGATTTTCGAGGATCCACTTGCCGCGCAGCACCGGCGAAGTGCGCGTCGAGTAAGAGGAGATGGTGAGGATGCTGGCGTGCGCCAGAATGCCGCCGCCACGCTGATTCTTGCTCATGTCCACGCGCCGAAACTCGGGTCCGGTAATGCCGGGGATGCCGTAGAAGCGGGCCAGACGCTCGTTGAGATAGGTGTAGTCCGCGTCGAGGATATCCAGCACACTGCCATCGCGGCTGACGATGTTTTGCAGGAAGTGCTCGGTCTCGCGGCGCATCGCGTAGCGGAGGCTTTCGTCGAAATCCTTGAAGCGTTCGGGGTCGGGCTTCATCACGTCGATGTTCTTGAACTGCAGCCATTGACCGGCGAAGTTTTCAACCAGGGCCTTGGATTTGGGGTCCCGCAACATGCGCTGGACCTGGGCGGCGAGGACGGCGGGCTTGCGCAACTGGTCACCCGCGGCAAGCCACAGCAACTCGGCGTCCGGGGTGCTGCTCCACAGGAAATATGAGAGGCGCGTGGCCAGTTCGTAACCATTCACCGGCACGTCCGCATTCACCGAAGCCTTCAACGGCCGGCTGCGTTCGATACGGAAGAGGAAATTCGGTGAGACGAGCACGGCCTGCAGAGCGGTCGCAATGCCCTCTTCAAAGCTGTCGCCTTGTTTGCGCGTGAGGCTGTAGAAGCCAACGAAGTCGTTCACCTCAGCGGCGGAGACCGGCCGCCGGAAGGCGCGGGTGGCGAAAGTGCCGATGATCTGGCGAGCGCAGGGCGCGTCCTTCGTTTTGCAGACGAAGACGCGAGCGAGGCTTTCCGGTGACGGGCCGGCCACTTGGTTAAAGGGTCCGCCGATGTCGATGGACTCCCAGCGGTTGTCGACGCGGGTTTCGATGCGGTCGGTCTTGATCTTGGTGCCGTATTTGCGAAGCGTTTCGATGTCTTTCTCGGTGAGCTTGCCGCGCGTCGTGATTAGCGGTTCGGCCTTGCGCGTGGAAGGCTCCGGACCGTTGTAGTGCGCGGGCAGGCCATGGTAATTGCGCAGATAGGAGGTCGAGAGAAGGTGCTCGCCGGCTTTCACCGGCACCCGAACTTCGACGATCTGCCCCTCCAGGTCGGTGGCATCCACCGTCCATTCCTTGATCTTGACGCCATCGATCCAGAAAGCGGGCGTCACGGGCTCGCTCTGGTTGGGCCGATGGCCGTTCAGCACCAGGCGGAAGTTGTATTCGGCGTCGACAGGAAAACGATGCAGGAAGTGGGCGGCATGCTGGGTGCTGAGGCCGCTGAGATCGTAGTCGCGGACCTGCTCCGGCTTCAGGGGCTTGGCGGCGGTGCTGTTGGTGAGCAGTTCGTTTAAGCGCACCGGTGCCGAATAGTGGATGTTGGCCGGCTTCAATTTCTCAGGCCCAAAGATGGCCGTGCGGACGACGCGTTCGGCGGCGTCGACGTACTTTTCGAGCAGCACCGGCGACAGATTCAGAGCATCGGCGATGTTGTCGAAGCCGAAAGCAGACTCATCGCTGGGGAAGTTTTCGGTGGGACGAATATCGACGGCCAGCAGGTCGCGCACGGTGTTGTCGTACTCGGCGCGATTCAGACGCCGGGCGGTGGGCCGGCCGGCATCGGGCTTGGTGGCCCGGTCCTGCCGCAGGAACTCGCCCTCCAGCCACTTGGTGACGGTGGCAACGTCCGTGGCGGTGGGCTTCGGTGCGCCGGGAGGCGGCATTTCGCCGGACTTCATCTTCGCGGTGACGCGCTCCCAAAGTTCGCGGTCGCCATCAAAGTCGTGTTTGCCACTCAGGTCGACATCGCCGGACTGCAATTGCGCGTTGTGGCAACCCACGCAGTTCTTGTTCACCAAAGCAGAAACGGCTCGCACGTCCGCCCAACCGGGCGCGGCAAGAACAAGGGCGAGCGCGGAATTCAATAGGGGACGAATGGGGATGCCTCTCTACTTAAAGTTTACTCACTATATATGAGGCGACAATCCCCCGCGCAACGTTACTTCTGCTGAGCCGAATCACGCTAGGATTACGCGTACGTAGAGGAAGGAAAACTCATGCGCACCACCTTGTTGATGATCGCAACCCTCACTACGAGCCTTTTCGGCGCTCCCAAGAAAGAAGCGGCCCTGATCCCGGCTACTGAGATTCGCGCGGCCGCGGCGAAGTCCATCGAGTTACTGGAGAAGGTCCACGGCCAGTGGAAGCAGGACTGCATCTCCTGCCACCACCAGACTCTGCCCATGATGGCCATCGCCTCCGCCCGCCAGCGCGGTGTCGCGGTGAACGAGACCATCGGCCAGGCTCACGCCAAACACGCGTTGCGCTCGTTCGGCGCAGTCGATTTCGCCGTCCAAGCCAACTTTATCATCGACCCTGCTTTGAGCGACGGCTCGGCCCTCTTTGCCGCCCATGCCGCTGGCATGGCCCCCAACCTGACCACCGCCATCTATGCCCGCCGGATCGCCAACTACCAGCAGCCGGATGGGCACTGGACCACGTTTGACGGGCGTCCACCGCACTCCTACAGCACGGTGACGACCACGGCCATGGCCATCCGGTCGATGGCCCTGTACATGCCGTCACAGTTATCGGCCGAGCGGCAGGAGCGGACCCGGAAGGCTGTCGAATGGCTGGCGGTCCAAAGGCCACGGGCGACCGAGGAATTGGCCTTTCGCGTTCTGGGCCTGGTGTGGGCCGGCGCTTCGGCGGAGATGATCCGCAACGCCGCTGCCGACGTGGTGTTGGCGCAGCGGACGGACGGCGCGTGGGGCGCGTCTCCAGCGCTGCCCGTGGATGCGTATTCCACCGGTCAGGCACTCTATGCACTTCGGTTGGCAGGTATTCCCGCGAAGCAGGCCCCTTTCCAACGCGGCCTGCAGTGGCTGCTCACGACCCAAAAAGCGGATGGCTCCTGGCATGTGAAGTCGCGCATGCACACTCCGGCGCCGATCAGTCCCCCTTATTACGAGACCGGTTTCCCGTACGGCAAGGACCAGATCATCTCTTGCGCTGGCACCAGTTGGGCCTTAATGGCGATGATGGAAGCGCTCCCGGTGACCGTCCCGGCGCCCACGCCATGGGTCAGCAGTGAGGTACCGGGAACGGCAACGTGGATGACGACCGCGCTCTTTGGCAGCACCGCCGACCTGGCCAAGTTGCTCGACGAGAAGCTTGACCCGAACACCGCCACCCCGGCCGGCACCAGCCTGCTGATGTTCGCCGCACATGATCCAGCCAAAGTGGCGTTGCTGCTGGAACGGGGAGCAAATCCCTTAGCCATGGCCAAGAGCGGCTACAACGCCCTCACTGTGGCGTCCGTCTATCGCGGGTCGGCTCCGGTGGTGAAGATGTTGCTGGCGAAGGGCGTCCCCGCCGCGGCGGGCAAGACCCAATTCAATGCCTCACCCATGTTTCTCGCGGCCCTGGCCGGCGACACAGAGTCAGTCAAGGTGCTGGCCGCCGCAGGAGCGCCTTTGGCGCGGCGGATGCTGATGGTCGGCATGATCGAGACGAGCCCGCTGCAAATGGCGACGCTGCAGAACGACACCGCGATGGTGAAGACTCTGCTGGATCTCGGCTATGACCTGGAGGAGAAGGACCGCAACGGGATGACGGCGCTCGCCTGGACCATCCTGCAAGGCAAAACCGCCACTCGCGACCTGCTGATCGCCAGGGGCGCTTCGCAGACCGGCAAGGACTCTTTCGGGTTGACCCCGCTGGACCACGTCAACGGGATGACTCGCGACTAAGACCGGCGGCGCAGGAGCCCGAGCAAGGCCAGGGACGAGCCAAACACCGCATACGTGGCGGGCTCCGGCGTCACGACGGTTAAGGTAAAGCCGCCAACATAGTCGTTGCCGCCGATGAGCCCGGGCGTGCTGGTGTAGCCACCCACGCGGTTTCCGCCCGCCCGGGCTTGGGACAAGGCGGTAAGTGTGATGCGGTGGATACCATCGTCGAAGGAGAGGGCGTTCGCGCCGTTCACGAGCCCACCGTCCAAGCGATGTGTGAGCGGGGCGCCGTTGGCGCTAAAAGTGCTGCCGTTGGCGGAGACCAGCGCCGAGATCAGCGGAGTGCTGCCGTCGGCATCGAAGAAGAGGTTCAAGCCAAACTGGTTCGGAGATTGGAGCGCGGGTTGGGCGCGAAAGACGAAGGAGTACGTTCCTGCCGTGCTCAACGGAATGCTGATGCTGGTTCCGGAGCCATTGCCACTGTTCAGTGGTGTAACGCCGTCAAGAACGTAGAGGTTGAAAATGATGTCGTTTCCCAGCGTGTTCCAGACTTCCAGGGTCGTATTGCCCTGCGGTCCGGCGGTGAAGAAGGTGGCGCCGGTGAGAGTGGCGGCAGGGGACGAAGGCGCGACAGCCATCGCCGCCAGGAGAAGGAAGACCGGTCTCATGATTTCAGTTTCTCGATGTAAGGTGAACCGTAGAAAGGTTCTACAGAACTAGACAGTACTACGTCGAAGTGCTGGTTGACGAGGCGGGCCTTCCAGGGACTCTACTCAGGTGATCGCCGGACGGGCTGATACAGGTCCGCAAAGGCGTCGCGGGCGGGACCGATTCCGTTGGCCAGGGCGAGCAGATCGCTCGTGGGAGCCAGTTCCGGTGAACCTTGATTGAGCCGGCGGTAGCTCTCCAGCTGATCGAGCGCAGACTGAATCGCACTTTCCGCGGATTTGCGCCAGGTCATCAGGCTGACGGCGGCTTCCCCATTGAAGCGGCGGTTGCGCGCCGCGGCGGCAATCGATTCGCGTTCGGCGCGATGAAGGCTGCGTAGGTGCCAGGTGGCGTGGGCGAGTTGGGCGCAAAGCGTCTCCTCCACCAGGCCGCCGGGCTGGACTCGCTGGCGCCACTCGTCCTCAATGGCTCGAATTTCTTCCAACGGCGTCGCCGCCGGAACGGATGGCGTACGGCGGGCAGGCAAGGTGAAGGCCGCTGGCTGCTTCGAGCGAGGTTTCGATTCTATGGTTCGGACCACCGGTGCAAATGCGGAGAAGCGGATCATGCAGCGTTCGCAGCGAAGAGCGCGGAATCCGACGAGTTCGCCAAGCCATTCCCCGAGCGACTGTCCCTCGGAAACTCGCACCTTATCGGACGAGCAGCGGGGACAGGTCACACGACGTTTTGGGACAAGTACTTGGATTAATTCCCTTTTTTCCACCACAGTCAAGTAGTGCTATCGGTGCCCGAGTGCTAGATCTGTAGGGATACATGACATTAGGCTGCCATTTGGATTCGCCTGAGGCGCGCTAGGCTAAAGGAGCAACGCGTCATGCTCACCGCTCGCCGGATTTCAGGACAACTGGGGCACTTCATCGGCTCTGCCTGGGACTACCGTGCCGAGTCCGCCTCGGCCGGAAGGGATCGTATGTTACCCAACGGTCAACTCGGCTTGATCCTGAACCTGCAGAGCGACCGCATCACGGTGCAGGATGAACGCGGCCGGCACGACTATCCGGGGGCGATCATCGCGGGCGCCTATTCGCGGCCTTTCTTCCTTGAGACCAGCCAGCTCGGCCAAACCATGGGCCTTACATTTCGCCCCGGCACGGCGGCGGCATTTCTCGGTGTGCCGGCCGGGGCGTTGCGAAACGCGGACCTGGGTTTGGCCGAACTCTGGCGGTCCGGCGCGGAGGAATTGCGGGAGCGCCTGTCGCAGGTGAAGGGGCCTGACGAACGTCTGCAAACGCTGGACAACTTGCTGACCGAGCGGTTGCACCGCGCTCAGCAACCGGATCGGGTGGTAGCGCCGGCGCTCCGCTACCTGGAGATGACCCCCGAGAGGGTTTCGGTCTCCTGCGTGGCGAAGCACTTCGGCATCACCGAGCGACGGCTCGCGCAGGTTTTCGAGACTCATGTAGGCCTAAGCCCGAAAGCCTACCACCGGCTGCAGCGCTTTTACCGCGTCTTGCGCAGGATCCATGGTCTCCAGCAAGTCGACTGGACCACCGTGGCGCATGAAGCCGGTTACTACGACCAGTCTCACTTCAACCATCATTTTCGCGAGTACACAGGTCTGTCGCCCACGGAGTACCTGGCCAGTCAGGGTCCTTACCTGCATCACGTACCGTCGGCGTAGATTTCTCCTTTGTACAAGCCTTCGGGAGACCCCTGCAGGCACAATGGGGCTATGAGTTCCACTGTCGTACCCTGCTTGCGCTATCCCGACGCCCCCGCCGCCATTGACTGGCTCTGCGCCAGTTTCGGCTTCGTGCGCCACGCCGTCTACGCCAATTCCGACGGCCAGATCGGCCACGCGGAGTTAACCCTCAACGGCGGCATGATCATGGTGTCGTCAGTGCTCGAGACGCCTTTCAGCCGCTATCGCCTGGAACCGGCCGAGTGTGGCGGCCGTGAAACGCAGACGACGTATCTGATCGTTGCCGACGCCGATGCGATTTATGCGAGAGCCAAGGCCAACGGGGCGGAGATACTCCTGGAGATCAAGAGCGAGAGCTACGGTGGCCGTGGCTTTAGTTGCCGCGATCCCCAGGGTCACATCTGGAGCCTTGGCACTTACAATCCATGGTGAGGGAGGGAGGAGATTGGAAGTCGGCAGGCCCATAGAGGCTACTCCCAATCCAGGACGATCTTGCCCTGAGCGCGGTTGGTCATGGAGTATTGATAGGCCGCTTGGTAGTTCGCGGCGGGTAAAGTGCGATCGATGACCGTGCGAATCTCGCCGGTTCCGGCGCGGCGGCTGATCTCGGCGAGCGTTCCCGCATGAGGAATCAGGTCCAGCATCGACCCTTGCAGGCCATGGGATTGAAGGGCCGCCGGATCTGGCGGATGTACGGTCGACACAAGGTAGCCGCCGGCCTTCAGCACCCCATACGATCTCTCCTGCACGTCTCCACCCAACGTGTCTAACACCACATCCATGCCCCGGATCACGGCATCGAACGAGGTCGTGCGGTAGTCGATGAGCTGGTCGGCACCCAGGGAACGGACCAGATCGTGCTTAGGCGACGAGGCGGTGGCGACCACATAAGCGCCCGCCTGCTTAGCGAGTTGCACGGCAAGCAACCCCACGGCTCCGCCCGCGCCATGAATTAGCACGGCCTGACCGGTCTGCAGTTGAGCAACATTGAAAAGCGATTGCCAGGCGGTGAGGCCAGCCACGGGCAGTGTGGCGCCCTGGGCAAAGGTGAGCGAGTCCGGCAGCGGGATGACTTCCTCTTCGGCGAAGAGCTGAAACTCCGCGTGGCCGCCAGCCTCGAGGAACTTCGGAAAGCCCATCACGCGATCGCCGGCTTTCATTTGCGTGACACCCGCTCCCACTTCGTGAACCACGCCGGCGCTGTCCCAACCGAGCACCAGCGGCAACTCCCAGGGCGGCTGGATGTAGCCAAGCGCCACCTTCCAATCAAGGGGATTTACGCCGCTCGCGTAGTTGCGCACCAGAACCTGGCCGGCCTGAACGGTGAAGTCCGGTAGTTCCTCCAGCTTGAGGTGGTTCAGGTTTCCGTACTCATAAAGTCGAAGGGCTTGCACTGGAGCTTTGATGCGGGCCCTGGAGTTTTCGCTTCGGCTTTCCGCGCCCGTCGCGGGAATCCGGGTTACACTTTTCGGAATGCGAACCCTCGGAATTGTTTTGCTCGCCCTGCAACTGAGCGCCCAGCAGTACGACATCGTAATTGCGAATGGCCGGGTGATGGATCCGGAAAGCGGACTCGACGCGGTGCGGCACGTGGGCATCCGTAGCGGCCGGGTGGAGGCGATCAGCGCGCGTCCGCTGAACGGCAAAACGGTGATCGAGGCCAAGGGCAAGGTGGTAGCCCCCGGCTTCATCGACCTGCACGCCCACGGGCAGACCAACGAGGCGAATGAGTTCCAGATGCACGACGGCGTCACCACCGCGCTGGAACTGGAAGTAGGCGTCGCCAATGTCGAAGCCTATTTGAAGGCGCGCGAGAAGAACGCCCTCATTAACTACGGCGCCACCGCTTCGCACGGTGCGATGCGCACGACGGTGATGCCGAAGTTTGCGTCTCTGGCGGCTGAGGCGCAGAAGGTGGCATGGGGCTGGAGCGAGATCATGATGCCGGGACGCTATCTTCCTTTGAACGATCCTGAGCAGTACACGCAATTGGCGGTCACCATGGAGCGCGGTCTGCGCGCCGGCGGACTGGGCATTGGCATGGCGCATCAGTATTATCCGGGCGCGTCGCGGGAAGAGATCTTCCGCGTCTTTCAGATGGCCGCGCGCTGGCGCATGCCGATCTTTACCCATGTCCGTTCCATGGAAGTGGAGGCGATGCAGGAAGTGATCGCCAACGCCGCGACGACCGGCGCGTCGCTGCATATCGTGCACGTGAACAGCATGAGTCTCGGCGCGATCCCGGTGGTGCTCGAGATGATCGACTCGGCCCGCAAACGCGGACTCGACATCACCACCGAAGCCTATCCCTACACGGCCGCCTCGACGCACATTGAATCCACGATCTTCGACGACGGATGGCAGAAGCGGCTGGGCATCTCCTTTGGCGATATCCAGTGGGTCGAGACCGGTGAGCGTCTGACTGCAGAGAACTTCGCCGCCCGCCGCAAGCAAGGCGGCTACGTCATCATGCACCTGATGAAGCCCGAATGGATCGTAAAAGCCATGGCCACGCCTTTCGTGATGATCGGTTCGGATGGCATGCCGTATGCGCCCGGAGCGCACCCGCGTAGCGCGGGCACGTTTTCCCGCGTTCTCGGAAAGTATGTGCGGGAGGAGAAGGTGCTGAGCCTGATGGACGGTTTGAGAAAGATGACGATCGACCCTGCGCGACGTTTGGAATCCATCGCCCCAGCCATGAAACGCAAAGGCCGCTTGAAGGTGGGCGCCGACGCCGACATCACCGTGTTCGATGCCGCCGAGATACTCGATCAGGCCACCTTCGAAAAACTGATTTTCTCGAAGGGAATTGAACAGGTGCTGGTGAACGGCGTGGCTGTGGTCCGCGACGGGAAAACCGTTACCGGAGTGATGCCCGGCCAAGCCGTTCTGGGCAGTTACGGTCAGGCGCGCTAGTTACATGCCTTCGTCGCCGCTGGGGCCATAGATCGAGGGGACCTTGGCGCCCATGGGCCGCAAGTAAGCTGATAGTTGGCCACGGTGATGGTTGGAGTGACTTAGGGCAAAGGTAACAAAGTTTACGGCAGGCACGGAGAGATGGCCGCCCCAGACAGTGCAGACTTTGGCAAGATGCTCACCGCTCAAGGCGCGGACCTTCTCCAGTGCGGCAGGCAGGTTCGTGTCATACCAGGCCACGATGCCTTCCACTTTTTCAGTGTTGGGAGCGCGTTCTGGGGCCACTACGTCGCCGCCCCCGATCGCCATGTCGAGTAGCATAATCTCGGCGGAGACGATGTGCCAGGCGAGGTCCATGGCCTTCATCGATTTGGGGTCGGGCGAATAGTCACCTTTGTCGTTGGGAACCGCGCCAATAACTCGCTTGGTCGTCTTCGATTCCATTTCAATTGCAGTGGCAATGTACTCACCAATAGCCTTGGCGTGTTCGGGATTCATGCCCTACACTTTATCATCGCTTTCCGCAGGCGTTTCATCGGTTTCGTCAATTTCATCGGCCCGTAACGAATAACGGCGCAGGACGCGAATCGTGTTAGACGAGCCGAAGCCGGCGTGGCGCAACTTACGGTATGCGGCGGCGAGGTGCTTATCTTCACTTAGGTAAGTGGGGAGATCGGTATTCTTGAACCGGCGCGCGAGATACTGCTCGATCATGGTGGTCTCGTCCACGTTGGAGAAAGCCGCAGAGACAGTTTGCTCCGCAAGAGGTGCTGAAACCTTCCGCTTCCGCAGGTCGCGCAGCACACGCGCGCTCCCGTGGCCATCGCCTTCCAGCCGCAAGCGCGTGTAGTGCTGGGCAAAACGAGTATCGTCGAGGTACTTCAGTTCACGAAGGTACTCGATGATGGGGTCGATCTCGGAGGCCTCCAACGCCCGGGTGGCCAATTTGGCGCGCAGTTCGCCCGTCGAGAGAGAACGACCGGCCAAGAGGCGCAAGGCATACTGGCGCAGCTCCGATGCGTCGAGTTTTCGTGGCTGTTTCCGCATCGCTCTCCATAGTAGACTAAAGGCAGTTGCAGTACGTTTAGTAGGAGTGCCCTGATGGAAGACACCAACAAGATTTCGTATTTTTTCCTCGGCCTGGGCCTGGGGGTGGCTGCGGGGCTTCTGTTCGCACCGCAAAGTGGCGAAGAGACCCGGGTAATGTTGAAGAATAAGGCCGATGAAGGCCGTGATCTTTTGAAGCGCCGTAGCGAAGAGTTGCGTGATACGGCCACCGAGACCGTTCAGCGCGGCAAAGAGTCGGTCAGCCGGCACCGCGAAAACCTGGTTTCCGCCCTGGACGCCGGGAAACAAGCCTATCGCGAGGCTTTACATACGAGCCCCACTACCCCGGCCACCGATCTGGCCGGTGAAGGCGTCTAAATAGCCGACGGAGTTTATGGACAACCAAACGCTGCTCTGGGTGATGGCCGCATTCGTCGTAATTGCCGGCCTGTCAATGCTGTTTCAGATGGTGGCGATCTTTGGCCTGTACCGTCAAATCAAGACGATGCAGGAGAGAGTGATGCCCCTTCTCCCCCGCGCGGAGAGTTTGCTGGAGCAGGCCCGCATGGCTGTGGAAACCAGCCATGCCGAGATCAAGCAGATCAGCGCCAAGACCAATCAAATCCTGGACTCCACCAGAGACCAGCTAACCCGGGTGGAAGAGGTGGTCAGCGATGCCTCGGCCCGAGCCAAGATGCAGTTGGAGAAGGCCGAGCTGGTGCTCGATGACACGATGACCCGCGTCCACGAGACGGTGACCGTTTTGCATGGTGGCGTAATGAAACCGCTGCGGGAAATCAATGGTTTGGTGACGGGTGTGCGGGCCGGGTTCGGCACTCTTTTCAGCGGCAGCAAGCGTCCGAGTATCGCCAGCGCGACTCAGGATGAGGAGATGTTCATCTAGCTGTTTCGCGGTATCGATTTTTGATAGACGTACATTCGCATATTCTCCCAGGTGTGGACGACGGAGCGGACACACTCGAAGAAAGCGTCGGAATGCTGCGCGCTGCCGCGGATAGTGGGACTACGGACATCGTCGCTTCCCCTCACGCCAATCTCCAATACAAGTTCGATCCGGAGCTGAACCGTCAGTTGGCCGATGCCCTGACTCGCGAAGTCGGGGACCGGATTCGCATCCATTTGGGCTGCGACTTCCACCTTACCTTCGAGAACATCCAGGCCCTGATGGCCAATCCCGGGCGTTTTACCATCAACGGCGGACGCTACCTTCTGGTGGAGTTCTCCGACATGATTATCTTCCGCAATACCACCGAGATCTTCCAACAGTTTCTCGAAGCCGGAATCGTCCCGGTAATCACCCATCCGGAACGCAACGCTCTCCTGCAACAGCGCTTGGAGGATTTGCGAGGGTGGGCCGCCCGCGGTTGCCTGTTGCAGGTGACCACTCAGTCGTTAACCGGGTTCTGGGGAAGTAAGGCTCGCAAGTTTTCAGAGACGCTGATGGCCGAGGATCTGGTGCACGTCTTCGCCAGCGATGGCCACAACCAGGAGCATCGGCCCGCGCGGATGGATGAAGCCTACGCCCTGGTGAAGAGCGACTGGGGTGAGGCGCGAGCCCAACGCCTTTTTGTTGAGAATCCCCGGGCGGTGATCCAGGATGAGTCGCTACCGGCGCCGTTGGTGGTGGAACCCCGCCGGAAGCCCTGGTATCAGGTCTGGTAGATGCTACTTCGACCGACTAAACTGAAGTCGTGCGCGCCCTCATTCCTCTGCTCCTGATCGTGGCTCCGTTCTGCTCCGCGGACAGCAGCCTGAAGGCCTCGGCCGTGGCCGCACAGCTGCGCGAACTCACCCTCGACCCCGACCGCTGCTATCGCGTACGCGACCTCAAGCTCCAGAAGGAAGAGGCAAAGATCTTCTTCACCGATGGCTTGCTGATCTTTGCCAAGCCCATTGAGGGAGCCCCAATGGCCGCCATGTTCAGCGGGAAGGTTGAGGGCGGCGAGGCCGAGGTTTTGCTGATGCCGCCCTCGCGCGGCGAACGTGGCGCGCTGGCCCGATTTACGGGCTCTCCGAATCTGGCGGAACACTTCGAGAGTATGCTGATGCTCTTCACCGATCAGACAGCGGCCGAGCTGATGAAACAGATCGAAGATTACCCCGGCGGAGTGAAACCGGCCGTTGAGATGGGCCTCGTGTTGCGGCAGCAGTACCAGGCGGCGTTGCGCAATGTCGCCGAAAGCATGGAGCTGCGTCTCGTGCAGGACCTGATGGCTGGTCGTCCAGCCGATCGCGCCTTGTTTTACGCGATCCTGTCGGGGACCTCGCACGGCAACGTCGATTTGATGGTCGACGGGCGCGACCATGCGCGAGTCCTGGTCGGTCAGTTCGTCGCGCGTGAGTCTGGCCGGTTCTTCGACATCTGGTGCAGCTTCGTCGGGAAGAGCCGACGGCAACTTCAGGGTCCATCCCGGGCATCCGGCCTGCGCATGGAGGGCGTGCGATTGGACGTACGCGTATCTCCGGACCTGAAAACGAGAGTCACCACCCGGCTGGCGGCGACGCCCCTCGAAGCGACAGAGCCCACCATTGCCTTTGACATTTCGCCACAAATGCGGATCCAGCAAGTGCGAGTGAATGGCGAAGCAGCTGAGTTTTTTCAGCGGGAGAGCGTTCGTTCGGGTTTGTTTCGCGGCGAACAGAACGAGAGCTTTCTGGTCGTTCCGCGCGCACCGCTGGAGCCGGGACGCGCTGTCGAATTCGAGTTCGAGCAGGAGGGTGAGGTGATCCGGGAAGCCGGCAATGACGTGTACTTTATGGCCGCCCGTACGAACTGGTATCCGCAGCGCGGGCTGCAGTTTTCTCCGCATGAAGCCACCTTCCGCTATCCGGCGGAACTGACGCTGGTTTCGGCCGGAGATCTGGTCGATTCGAAAGTCGAGGGCGAGGAGCGGATCGACCGCTGGAAGACCTCGGCGCCGGTGCGGCTCTTGGGATTCAACCTGGGTAGGTTTTCGCGAAGCCGGCAATCGCGGGCCGGCTATCGCCTGGATGTCTATGCCAACCAGAAGTTGGAAGCAAACCTCGCCCCGCCAACCGTTTTCATGCCCTCCCCGGCGCCGTCGCCCTTCCCGAGCCGGAATCGCCGGACGGTGGAGGTGCCGATCGCCCCGACAATTCCCCCGAGCCCGCTCGATCGCCTGAAACTGATGAGTGGCGAACTGATGGACGCCCTGGAGTTCATGGGCACTCGATTTGGCCCGCCTCCGCTGCTCAACCTCAACGTCACGCCGATTCCCGGACGTTTTGGCCAGGGTTTCCCCGGCCTGATCTATCTGTCCACCCTCAACTACCTGGACGAACGCCGCGCGGCCAGTGCCGGCCCCTACTTCAACGAACTCCTTCAGGCTCATGAGATTGCGCACCAGTGGTGGGGAAACTCGGTGACTCCGGCGCGCGCCGAGGACGATTGGATGATGGAGGCGCTAGCTAACTACTCGTCGCTGCTTTACCTGGAGAAGCGGCGCGGTGTGAAGGCACTCGATCAGGTGCTCGATACGTTTCGCGAGCGCTTGTTGAAGGCGAACGAGAAGGGCGAAACGGTGGAGTCCACGGGGCCTATCGTTTGGGGCTTCCGCCTGCGAAACTCCCAGTCGCCGGGCGCCTGGCAGTCGATCACCTACGAGAAGGGTGCTTGGATTTTCCACATGCTGCGTCGCCGCATGGGTGACCCAACTTTCGTGAAACTGCTAAGTGAACTCGAGCGGCGCTACCACCTGACGCCGGTGACGACGGAGGATGTCGAGCGGCTGGCAATCGAGCTCATGGGCGCCGACGGCAAGAAAACGTTAGGGCCGTTCTTCGAGACGTGGGTTTACGGCACAGGCATCCCGCTTCTACAAATGTCGCATTCGGCCAAGGGACTGACGCTGACCGGCACGGTGCGGCAGAGTGAAGCGGAGGAGGACTTTAGCGTCGACGTACCAATCGAGATCCAGTTGCGGAACGGCAAGACGATCACCCAATGGGTGCGGACGTCATCGGAGCCGATCGAATTCACGGTCAAGCTCCCTGCGCTCGCCGCAAAGGTAACCTTGGACCCCGCCAAGTCCGTACTGCGCCGTTAAGCAGAATTCTTTCGTAGCGGATCTCGTTAGGAAAGAATAGGGCTCTATCCTTTCGTAAGGAGGTTCGTTACGAAAGGAATTTTGGCATCGCCATGATTCAACCTGCCAACTCGCGGTTAGGACGAGGTGGAAAAGGTGAAAGGAGCGTGGTGAAGCGTACGGAACATTTTGCACTGACTCCTCCATCTACCTCCTGCGACGGTAGGGTTATTGGCGCGGGAAGAGAGTCTGAGCGTTTGATTCGAGGGGTTTGGCCGGAAAGAACAACTGTCCAGCGAAGAGGAGGATGGCTCCGGCGAATCCCATCCAAGACAGGTCGAGGATCAGGCGGAGCGCCAGAAGGACCACGCCACCGCCCATGAGTACGAACTTTGCAATCGTCATCTTATTGGTAATGCGAAGATCAAAGGCAAAACAGGCCAAAATATAGGCAGGGCATCTTCACTGGGGGGCGTCAGAAGGCGGTTCAGAACGAGGGAATAGGATCTGAAGAGGCGAGGCAGGCTCTTCAACCGGTGGATACCAGAGCAGTGCCACCAAGAAAAGACCCACCACTTGGAATCGAAGACCAACCCGACACCAGTGCACAACACGGGGACCATCCGAATTGCCGAGTTTCTAGAGAGCATCTTTCGCATCCCTGAAACTGCGAACAGGACGGCCAAATGAGGCCAATCTAAAGGAAGGAGAGTTATTGGTCGGGCCGGCGAGATTTGAACTCACGACCTCTTGCACCCCAAGCAAGCGCGCTACCAGGCTGCGCTACGGCCCGAATCCGTAACTTTCCTATTGTAGCAACC
>JALHNI010000123.1 GCA_022843605.1 Bryobacter sp. | reverse complement strand
CGGGCATCAGGACCGCAACTGTGGCGACAGCCAGCAGCAACAGGGAAATCGCGGCGTAGACGAACGGGTCAGTCTCGCTGATCTCGAAGACTTGGGTCTTCAGAAATTGCGAAAGGAACAACGACGCCACGATGCCCGCAGCCAGGCCGGCACCGGTGAGCTTGAGCCCCTTGCGTACCACCAGCGCGAGAATCTCGGAGGGGCTGGCTCCCAGCGCCATCCGCACGCCGAACTCGGCGGTGCGCTGGCTGACGGCATACGCCAGAACGCCGTAGAGGCCGATCGCTGCCAAGCCCAGAGCCAAGACGGAGAAGCAGACCAGCAGGTAGGCGACGTAACGCCGAATGCTGAATGAGCGGTCCACAAGCGATTGCAGCGTGCGGATCTTCCACATCGGCTGGTTCTTGTCGAGGGACCAGATGGCACGTTGCACGGGCTTCGTCATCGCGAGTGGGTCGCCGCTGGTTTTGACGGCCAGAGTCGCGAAAACGAACGGGCTCTGCGCGTACGGTTGATAGAGTTGGGCACGGATGGCGTCGTCCAGCGAGTCATGCTTGGTGTTCCCCACCACGCCGACCACCGTGAGCGTTTTGCCTTCCAACGTCACCTGCTTGCCCAACGGATTCTCACCGGGCCAGAAGCGCGCGACGAAGGCTTGGTTGATGATGGCGACGTTTGTTGATTTGCCGCTGTCGGTGAATTGGAAGTCGCGGCCGGAGAGCAGGGGAATGCCCACGGTCTCGAAGTAGAAGGGCGTGGCAGGGTTGCTTTGAACGAGGATCGGCGTTTCGGGCGGAGGACGGTCAGGGAGGGTGAGGGCGCTGGTGTTGCGGTTGCCGCTAAATGGTAGCGCCCCGATGAGCGCCGCTGACTTCACGCCCGGCAAGGCCGTGACGCGCGCAATCACCTCGTGATGGAATTGCGTCTGTTGAATGCCTTGCGGATACTGATTCCGGGGAATGCGGTACTCCATCGTGAGCACGTTTTCGCCGTGGAACCCGGGGTGAATGGAGGCGATCTTCGCCATGCTCTTCACCATCAGCCCTGCGCCGATCAGCAGCACCAGCGCCATGCCCACCTGAGCCGCGACCAGGATGCTGCGGAAGCTGGATTGCAAGGCACCCACGCCGCGCTGCCTGAGCGCGTTTGCGCTTTCCCTCCTTGCGAGGAGGGCTGGGGCGAGGCCGAAGAGAAGACCGGTGGCGAGCGACGCGCCGGTGAGATAGAGCATCACCGTCGTGTTGATTTGCAGGTCGACGGCCCCGACCAGATCGCCGCAGTAGGCGACAAGGAGTCGCATGCCGCCATACGCCAACGCGATGCCCAGAGCGCCGCCGAAAACTGAAAGCAGCAGGCATTCGGTGAGCAATTGGCGCATCAGCCGGCCGCGGCTCGCCCCGATGGACGCCCGAATCGCCATCTCGTGCTTGCGTCCAGCCGCCTTGGTGAGCAGCAACCCGGCGAGGTTGGCGCACCCCAGGAGCAGTACGCAGGAGGCTGCGGCCGTCAGCACCACGATCGGCCCGCGCGATCTTCCTTCGGCGGCGTCCCGCGCGGTTTGCAGCGCGATTCCCCGGTCGAGGTTGGTTTGCGGAAACTGCTGCGCCAAGCTCTGCGCAATCGCCGTCAGTTCGGCGCGAGCCTGCTCCACGCTCACTCCGTCGGCGACGCGGCCCAAGCCGTTTACGGGCCCCTGGCCGCGCAGCCGTGAGTAGTTGGGATAGAAGTGCACCGGCAGCCAGACTTCGGAATTTGTGAAGGTGGGGCGATAGCTTTCCGGCAGAACGCCTACCACGACGTATTGCTCGGCATTGAGGGTCAGGGTACGCCCCAGGATGTTGGCGTCGCCTCCGAAGCGATTCTGCCAGACCGGGTAGCTGAGCAGGCAAACCCGATTGCCGCCCACGCGCCCCTCCTCCACGGTGAATCCGCGTCCCTTCGCCGGTTGCACTCCCAGCGTCGAAAAGTAGTTCGCCGAGACGAAGCTGCCAATCAGGCGGCCCGGCTCATCGACGCCCGTGAGGTTGACGCTCTGCGTCTGTTCGGCGGCGAGAGCGGTAAGCGAGCGGGCTTTGCCCATTTCCTCGAGGTCCAGCAGCGGAATGGCCTCGCGCTGGGAGCGGCGGTCGGAGCCATAGACGATCACCAGTTTTGAGGGGTCAGCGAACGGAAGGGGCCGCAGCAGCACTGCCTCCAGCACGCTGAAGATGGTGCCGTTGGCGCCGATGACCAAGCCGAGCGTCAGGACTGCGGCGAAGGTAAAGGCGGGTTCGTGGCGCAGGCGGCGCAGGCCGTAGCGAAGGTCTTGCAGGAGTGATTCGAACAGAGTAAAGACGTGCAAATCCCGGGTGCTTTCCTTGGTTTTCGTCAGGTTGCCAAAGCTGCGGCGGGCTTCTCGCATGGCTTCCGCCGGCGGCATCCCCTGGGCTTCGAGTTCTTCGGCTTTCATCTCGATGTGCGAGCGCAGTTCATCGTCGAGATCCTGCTGGAGTTGGCGGTTGCGAAGCGCCTTGAGCTTCATGCGCCAGAGCATTGCAACACCCTGGCCACGGCTCGCGTCAGTTCGGCCCAGCGGTCTTCCTCAGCGGACAATTGCGCGCGGCCGGCGTCGGTGAGGCTATAGAGCTTCACCCGGCGGTTGCTGGCCGACAGGCTCCACTCCGACGAGATCCAGCCTTGGCCCTCGATGCGGTGCAAAGCCGGATAGAGCGAACCTTCCTCCACACGCAGGACGTCCTCCGAGACCTGCTGGATATGGGTGGCGATGGCATAGCCGTGGAGCGGGGCACGGAGCTTGAGGGTTTTGAGCACCAGCAGGTCGAGGGTGCCCTGGAGTTGGTCGGTTCTTAGACTTCTAGGCATAGACTACTATGCTTACGATGAACCAAGGGTCGGGAAGTGTCAAGGAAATTCGGGGCCTCGGATGAGGAGAGCCCTAGCGTGGCGCCGGGCAAGTGAAGTTTGTCGCTTCCTGGATGGCGGGACCAGGCAGATCGGGTTCGCAACGGCCCATCAAGCCGAGGACCGTGGGGACGAGACTCAGGCTGTCGTAAGGCGTTTGGACCGTGACGCCGGGGCGAAGGCCCGTTTGCCCGCCGCCGGTGAGCATCAGTACCGCGTGGGTGGAGGCGCGCAGGAAACCGCCGTGGTTGCCGCCGGGGTTGAAGCCCCGGACGTTGAAGTTCCAATGGTCGCGCGCGAGCAAGAGCAGGTCGGCTTCGACGAGTTCGCGGCGGGCCCAGTGGAAGCCGGTGCGGGAAGGATCACGGCGGAAGTGCTCGGCCAGTCCGATAACGGCATTGGTGTAGCGCGTGCGATGGGTGGCCGCAAGCCAGTCGTGCTCGGAGTGCCATTCGGCGAGCCAGGCTTCGCGCTCAGCGGTCGTAACGGCGAAGGCCTCGTCCTCGAAGAGGGCGAGCGGCAGCCCGGCGCCCCAGCGCAGCTTCTCGAAGGTGAGGCGGCCTTCGGCGTCTTCGCGCAGGTCGGCGATCGGGATGACCTTCAACTGGCCGGGCTGGTTGCCGGACGGGGCGCGAGAGAGGATGAGCAATTGTTGCCGGGGGCCGGCACTCACCCAGACGGCGGCGTTGGCGGATAAGCCATCCGGAAGTCTCCCTGCTGGAATGCGCACGGCGACAAAGTCGACCGGCCGGTTGCCAACGCCCGCTTGAACGACGTTGCGCACGGTGAGCGAGTTCAGGAAATCGAAGTAATTGAGGCGGCGAAAGCTGCGGGCCTCGTCGAGCCGGCCGTCGGCTGTGAGCTGCAGTCCTTCCGGCGCGAGCGCGACGACGTAATTCTGCAACTGGTGGAGGGTGTTGGGTTCGCCGATGAAGCGTTTGGGCATCAGCTTGGCGGCGGCTGGCCGGCGCGTGAAGTCGAACGAAGCGAGACGGCCGATCGCGGCGCGGGCTTCCTGATAGGCGAGGTGATCGGCGCGCCAGGAGGCGGCGCGCGCTTTGGCCCGGGGAACGGCCAAGCCTGGGGTGGCAACTGGAGATCGAGCCAGAAGCTCGTCGCCAGCCGTGGCGAGCGCGTCCAGGTGCGGCTGCAGGGAGAGGAGCCGGGACTGGCTGGCCGCCGCAAACTTTGCGATGGCTTGGCGGCAGGCGGCCTCGGTGGCGCGGCGCACCGGTACCGGAAGGTCGCGACGCTCCAACTGGAGCAGCAGGAGGTGGATGACATTCAAGTCGCTGTTGCGCAGGTAGAGGCCGGCGCGTTCATTGCCATCGAGATCGAGCAGCGCGGTGGGATAGTCCTTGTGCGAGGCACCGGTGTAGGGGGAGGCAGGGCTGGCGGTGACGACACGGTGCACGAAGGGATCGAGGCCACGCAGCTTGTACTCACTGAGGGGGTGGCGGTTGGTGAGGACGTGGTGCGCGCCGCCGGCGGTCTCGCCCAGCAGGTCGACCAGATTGTAGCCCTGGCTGTAGATGCTCGGGTCAGTATTCATGCCGTGATCGGAGACCAGGACAAATAGGGTTTCGGCGGCGAGGGGGCTTTTCTCGATGGCAGTCCACATCCGTCCCGCGAGAGCATCGATTTTGATGGCCACGGCGCGCAGGGCGGGGCCGGTGTTGTCGAGGTGGCCGAGGTGGTCAAAGTCGCCAGTGAAGAGGTCCAGGTAGGTGACTTGTTCTTTGGCGAGGGCGGCGAGCAGGTCGCGTTCCACTTCGTCCATGACGGCGCTCGAGAGGGCGAAGCCGGCTTGCCATTCGTCCAGAAACTTTTGTGGCGAGCGCAGGGGAAAGCCCCCGCCCGCAGCCCGCTTGAGCGCCTCCCAACGGATGCCGCGCTGAAACAGCTGGAAGCTTTGGTGGGTGTGGCCGGGACCGAAGCGGTCAGCGAGCAAGGGAATGCCGAGATCATCCAGCAGTTCGACGGCGGGCATGTCGGCGGCCTTGGAGAGCGCCGAGCGGAAATAGAAGGGGAAGAAGTTCAGATAGTCGAAGGCGCGCAGAGTGTAGCGGTCATACTCGACATTGCCGCGGATTTCGGCCGGTCGGCCGGTGTCGAGAATTGACCAGACGGGCACCGAGAGGCTGACGCCGCGAGAGTAGAAGTGGGGGACACGGACGCCGCGCTCGACGAAGAGGCGCTCGAACCAGGGCAGTGGCGACTTGCCGGTGTCTGGGTCGCGTTCGGCTAGCATGCGCTCGACAAGCCAGCCGGGGAGGCCATCGGCCTTCATTATGACGACTCGTTTGGCTTCACCCGGCAGCGTTCCCACGGAAAACAGGACGAGGAGCAAGGCGCGAAGGCTGCGGATCAGTTTGTGCCTCCACCGACAGGCGTGACGAGCGGCGTGCCTTTCCACATCGCGAGAAACTCCTGCCGCACCTGCTCATTGGCCGTCTGGTGAGCGAGGCGCTGCAAGAGTCCTTCGGTCCGTTTTTGGGCCGCGGCTTTCGCCGACGGGCGTAGGGCCAGTTCCTGGGCGGCCCAAAGGATGCGGTGCGAACTCGAGTCCACCACCACCTTGGCGGCCAGCGCCTCTTCGACGATCTGCGCGGCGTTCGTCAGGCGGCGCTCGCGAGAGAGGAGTGCCAGACGCTCAGGCGTTTCAGGAAGGTGATAGCGGTACAGGCCGGCGGTGGCAACGGTGGCGAGCCAGGACCAGCGCAGCCGCGTGGGCTGGAGGAGCGCCGCCAATTCGCGTTCGCGATCCCGGCGGACGCGCCGGCGAACACCGTTTTCGGACTGGCTCGAGTCCAGCAGCCCTTCATATTGCCGGGACATCGAAGGCGATTTGACGCGCAGGTGCTGCGCCACTTGCTCCCGCATTTCGGGTTCCAGTTGCGGCATGGAGAGGACGCTTTGCCGGACGGAGGCGGTGGCGCGCAGCCGCGACGTGCGCTGATTGGCGGCCCCGCGGCGGCCCCGGATCGAATGGACGGCCACCTGGGTTCCCCACAGTTGCAGGTTCGCCATGGGGGCGATGCCAAGCACGGTACGGGGAAGGTCTTCCGTTAAGCGGCGGAAGAACTCCCTCATGGCCGGCTTCCAGGTGCTACGGAAATCGATCAGCAGGAAGGGCGTCTTGGGGTGGTCCAGGCTGTATAAGGCCAGCGGGAGCATCTCTTCGGAGCGCGCGGCTTTTGCGGTGTCGGCGGTGCGGCGGCCATCGGCGTCGAAGTGCCAGAGTTCGGTGTAGCCGTCGGGCTCAGTGGGTCCGTTGCCGTTCCAGGGGTTGGCGATGCTGAGAAAGCGGCCGTCAAAGGGCCGGTTCCGGCTCTTGGCGAGGTCGGTGAGCGAGAGCCAAAGCAAGGCGGCGACCGGCGCTTCACCCTCCGCCCGGATTGGCTGAAAGACCAGGCCCTCGGCTTCGGCGCGTTGACGGAGCAGTTCCCAGTTGCGGCCCAGTGCCAGTCGGCGCTGTTCGAGGTCCCGCTCCAGGATCCGCACCACGCCGCGATCCGTCACCAGGCCGCCGAAGGTACGCTCGGTGACGAAGATACGGGCCAGGAGGCGCGAGTACTCTTCGGGCGCCAGCGGGCCGCGTTCCGCTTCGTCGCGCAGGCGCACCAGCAGGCGCAAGGCTTCGAATAGACGAACGGTGCGGGAGGCTTGGCGGCCGGACGTGTAGCTGCGGGAGGGGACGCGCATCGCGGCACCGCCGGGATCGAGCACCATGGACTGCACGGTGGCGCGAACCAGACCTTTCCAAAGGCCTTGACCCGGCGCGCCCAGGTCCAGCAAGGGGCGCGGCATGTCACCGCGAGCCGGTTCGCGGGTCATCCAGCGCGTGAAGCGGCTGCGGTTTTCGCCAGTCAGGAGCCAGACATAGCGTAAACGGTCATTGTCCGGATCGTCGTCGCCAAGGGTGTCGCGCAGGACGCTGAGGACCGGTGTGTGCTCGTTCGTTTGGGGATCGTCCGGCAGCGCGGAATAAAGAACGAGTAGTTCCGAGCCGCCCTCAACCGGGATGCGCTGCCAGTGGGCTCTTGGGAGTTCGGCGGCCAATTGGCCCGCCGATAACGTGAATAGGAAAAAGATCGCGACGCGGGAAAGCCGAAGCATGGGGTCTTCCGTCGGGCGCTCAGGGTTCGGAAGGAATCCGGCGAGCAGCCTTCATCTAATCTTAACAATGATGCCGTAGGCGCTGGCCAATGCATTCAAGGCATTTTGTTCGCCATTCATCTCTAACCCCAGGACGAAACCACCCTAAAGTACTGGCGATGCGCGCACGATGAACACTTATTCATTGGATGAACGGCAGCTTGAGGAGTGCATGAAGACATTTTCGTCGGATCGGGACGACCCCAAAGTCTGGCAGGAGCAGTCCGCTCGGCTGCTGGAGGTCTACGAGGAGAAAACAAGACAGTTTCTGGAGAAATACGTAGACCCGCAAAGACTGGCTGAACTGGAGAGGGATCGCTTTCGCCTGGCGCGGGCGTTAGAGCGATCGAAGGATGAACTGCCGGTCTGCTTTCTCGGGAATTCTAATGTTGGCAAGAGCACGCTGATCAATGCACTGTTGGGGGGGACGCAGCAGGTGGTTCCGGCGGGCGGGATTGGTCCGCTCACGGCTCAAGCTGTGGAAGTTCGCTGGGCATCGCAGCCTACTCTCGCGGTTGAGTACCATGGCTGCGGCGAGTTGAATCGCTTGGCCTTCGGTTTGGCGCAATCCTACCGGACGGAACTTGGCACCGAGGCTACTCCGACGGATACGGTGGAGGACCAAGATGCAGGTGAAATTGTGGAAGAGCGCGAGCTCCGCCGGCTGCGTGCGCAGTTGCTCTTTGCGGGACGGCAAGACGCGGAGCGGACTCCCGGCTACCTGATCGATTGTCTGTACGAAGCTATTGGACAGCCTCGCCGGTATGGAACTCAGTTGCTGCCCGAAGACGAACCCCGTCTGACAGAGATTCAACGCCGGTTGCAACTGGCTAGCCAAGGAAGTTCCTTCACCAAGCAAGGTTGGCCGGACGATCCGGAGTTCCGTGAAGCTTTGGCGATGCATGTGACGGGCTTCCTGGCTCCGCTGATCAGAACGATCCGCCTGGGATGGGACTCACATCTGCTCATCGGCGGAATGTGCCTGGTGGACTTGCCCGGCGTGGGTATTGCCCGCGATACCCATCGCGGCCAGACGCAGAAGTGGGTTCGTGACAAGGCCCAGGCCATTGTTTTGGTTGTCGATCGGGCCGGCATTACCGAGTCAGTAGCGCGCATCCTGCAAGACAGCGAGATGCTGAATGCGTTGATCTACTCGGCAGATGAACCGGAAGACGATCCGGTGCTGGTGCTGGCGATCACCAAGATCGATGATGTGGCCGCGGCGCAGTTTCTGGCAGACAAGAGCCGCAAGAAACGCGAGCACTTTGCACAAGTGGTCGCGGACATTCGCGAACGCCATCGGCTCGAGACTGAAAGGCACCTGAAGCAGATGTGGCTTGAGGGTCCTCGAGCCTCCGAAGCCCGAAAGACAGTGGTGGAGAACGTGCTTCGGAAGTTTGAGGTCCATCCGGTTTCGGCGCCGGAGTATATGCGTCTGCAGGCGGAGGATGAGGATGATCGCTCGTTCTTGTCCGACGACGAACAATCGGGCATTCCTAGCCTTGGCAAGTGCCTGCTGGACCTTACGTCACGGCATCGGATTCGCCGCCTGCAGACCCTGCGCGATTCGCGCGAACTGTTCGCTGAACGGCTGCGAACGCAACTGAATCTGATTGAAGCCCACTGGGAGTCCGCATCGCACTCCGAGGATGAAGCGCGCCAATTGCGCGAGCAGTTCGAGGTTTTTCTGCAGCCCCTGCGCAAGGAACTCGCCGTGCGTCAGGGGAGCTACCGGAACTTTTTGAAAGAGACAGTTCCTGGGCGAATTCGAGATTTAGTGGGGAAAGCCAGGAGCGATGCGGCTCGGGAGATCGACAGGTACCTGAAGGGATTGTCGAGGGCGCACTGGACGACGCTGAGGGCCGCGGTGCAAAGGGGAGGCAATTATCGTGGTCGTTCGGCAATCGATTTGCCCGGCGAATTCTCATTGCGTTTCGAGGAGCCGATCGCTGAAGTCTGGGGTAAAGAAATCCTGAAGGACATCCGCAAGCAAACGAAGAGCTACGCGGGCGACTGCGTTCGACTGGTCGAACGCGCGTCGGAGCACGCCCTGAGTCTGGGCTCTAGGATTGAACCGGCGACGGTGGCGGCGCACCTGGATTCGATTCGCACAGATGCGAAGAGGTTGGAGGCCGTGGGCCGGGAAATGGTGAAGGAGAAACGTGACGAGGCCAAGGCCCGTCTGCTGGACGTGGTGCGAGCCCCAATTGAGGCGCTTTGTGAGGATTTTGTCGCCCGGGACCAGCACCGGGGCACAGGTATGAAGCACCGCATTCTATCCCTGTTTCAGGATCTGGCGGATCGCTCTGCTGCTGCGGCCGTGGTGCCCGCGACCGCTTTGTTACAAACTCAGTTCCGCGAAGTGGAACGTGAGATCCTCACTGCCTTCGCCGACCATCAGAATCCGCTCGACTCGCTGGTGGAAGCGATCATCCTTCGCCAGGAAAAGTACATCGAGCGGCGTGATGCCCAAAAGAGAAAGCGAGCGCTTGATGAACTCCGATCCGTCCGCGAATCCCTCGACGCCACCGGATCCCCGGAAGCCGATGAACGCTCCGCCGCCTAGAGGCTACCTGTTCCGGCGCCCCGGAGAGGCGTGGAGCTACGCCCTGCTCTCGGAACATGAGGAGTGGGGCCTGAGGACCTTGGATCTCGCGCGGCCACCGGAACGTTTTTGGGCTGGCGGGGCCGCACCAGGTGGGCCGGTGGAAGCAGGCGTGGACGCGGACCGCGTGGAGACGATCCCCACGCCCGCGGAGAACCTTCGTGACTTGTCCATCAGCGAAGTCTGGACCACTCTTTCGCGCCGAAGTATCCAGGCTCTGCATGCCAATTTCCTGCTCGCCGAAGATCCACAACGGCGCATGGACATTCGCGAAGTGGAGACGCTGGCTCATCAGGTGAGCCTGGTGGAGCACGTTCTGCAGCAGCAGGGGTTGGAACGCGTGCTGATCGCCGACGAGGTTGGGCTGGGCAAGACGGGTGGAAGTGGGGCTGATTCTCAAGCGACTCCTTGAACAAAGGCCGGGCCTGCGCGTGCTCTATTTGGCCCCCGCGCGACTCGTGTCGAACGTGCGCCGGGAGTTCGAAAAACTGCACCTTGGCTTCCGCCAGTGGACGGCCACCGATGCCGATGGACGACTGAGCGATGCCCGGCTGCTGGCCAGCATTCAGCGGGCTGTGCACGGCGGCAACTTGGAGAAGATGGTGCGGACCCCGCCGTGGGACGTGATAGTCGTGGACGAGTGCCATCACCTCTCCGCCTGGTCTCCCGAAGGTAGTGATCCGACCCAGGCGTACAAACTTGTACGAGATCTGATCGATCGGCAGGCTACGGGCGGCCGCGTGATGCTGATGAGCGGCACGCCCCATCAGGGCCACAAGCATCGTTTCGAGAACCTGTTACGACTACTAATCAGCAAGGAAGAAACTACCGAACAACTGGCCGGACGGGTGATTTACCGCATGAAGGATGACGTGCGGGATTGGCAGGGAAATCCAGTGTTTCCTGGCCGCCAAGTGAACGAACCGTTCGTGATCGACGTTGGCTTCGGATACCGGCAGTGGCTCCAGGCGATTCACGACTTCTACCAGCCGCCCCCGACCGAGCGCAGCCAGTCGCGTCAACGCGCGGCGGGCTGGCGGCGCGCCCAGGCGATGCAATGGGCGACGTCGAGTCCCAATGCCGGACTCGGCTATCTGGTTCGGCAGGCGATTCGTGCCGGTTGGACCCTGGGAAATGCGGCGCTGCGGGAGGCACTTGCGACGTTGCGCCCTTATCGCCTGGGCCAACCGAACGAGGCGGTGGAGGACCTCTTTCGGCGAATCGAGAGAGAGGTCCGGCAGCCGGAGGAAGAGGCGCCGGAAGATATTGAAACGGCCGCGGAGGGGCGTGAACTAGCCGACGAGGACCTGGCGGAACTGATCCACCAGGGGGTGGGGATCGTGCGCAGCGCGGGTGACGAAAAGTGGGAAGCCGTGAAGGCCCACCTCATCGATCCGGCGGGCGACGAGAAGATCGTGCTGTTCGCGCAGCCTATCGAGACCGTCACCGCGTTAACGCGCTATCTGGAACGCGTGACCGGCGAGCCGGTGGCATTGATTGTTGGCGGGCAGGACGAAGGCACTCGCCAAAGTCTCGTAGATCGCTTCCGGCGTCCGGATGGGATGCGCTTTCTGGTGTCTTCGCGCGCCGGAGGCGAAGGCTTTAATCTGCAGGTGGCGCGCCGCCTGATTCACCTGGATGTGCCCTGGAATCCGATGGACATGGAACAGCGAGTCGGGCGTGTACATCGCTTCGGATCGCGCGAAACGGTGATTGTTGATACGGTGGTGGTCAAGGACAGCCGCGAGGCTGACGCCTTTCGGGTGGCGCGCGAACGGCTGCAGCAGATTGCCCACACCATGGGCGGCGAGGCACGGTCCGAGGCGGTCTTCTCGCGGGTAATGAGTTTGCTCCCAACGGAGGACCTCCTGGAGATTCTCTCAAGCGCGCCGACGGCTCCGCTCAACGCCGCGGACGAAAGCCGCCTGCAAACGCTAGTGAGCAATGGTTTTGAGGAATGGAAGAACTTCCATGATCGTTTCAGCCAGCACCGGGCTTCAATGGCCGAGCAGAGTGCGGGACTGTTGTGCTGGGCGGACGTGAGTGCCTTCGTAGAACAGTATGCCGGGGCGGTTCGGGTTGAGGGGAGCACCGTGGCCCGGTTCCGTCTTTCGAGTGCGGGTGTCGGGCGTGTCGACGAACTCGCTGCCGTCGTCCGGTTGCCCGACGGGCAGTGTTACGCCTGTGGTGACTATGGAGAGGCACAGGTGTATAGTCCCGATGGTGGGTTAGTCCGAAAGCTGGGTCTTAACCTTAAGCCGGTCGCTGAGGCGCTGCGAAAACTGGCGTTTGGTGACGCCACCGGTGCGGCGTTGCTCCGTTGGCCGGATGGTTCCTCGCCTACCGGTGGGTTTCCATTCGGGGTTCTGGTGCTTCGGCGGCAGCGTCTCAAGCGGGAACCATCCAGTGTTTGGGTTGAGCAGGAAGTCACTTTGCACACCTACCTGGTGACCGGGGGGGGGCTGACCGAAGCTACTGGAACCGATAAGCGGTCCATCCTGGACGGACTGCTCCGTGCTACTTTCCGCAAAGGGATAGAACGAGAGGAACGAATAGATCTCGCGACGCTTGAGGCCCAGGCGATTCAGCAACTCCGGCGTCCATCGCCGCAAGAATACTCGACCGGGATTCGCTACTCCGTGACTCCGATCCTGGCGGCCATGGTGTTTGGAGCTGACTAAAGAATCACCGTCCGGATGCCGTGCAAAAAGATGCGGCGCTCGGAGTAAAGCTGCAAGGCTTCGGCGAGGACGCGGGCTTCGGTGTCGCGGCCGAGGGCTTGCATCTTCTGCGGCGTAAACGTGTGGTCCACGTGGACCGTCTCCTGCGCAATAATCGGGCCCTCGTCGAGGTCCGCCGTGGCGAAGTGGGCGGAGGCGCCGATGATCTTCACGCCGCGCTCGTAGGCCTGATGATACGGCTTGGCGCCCTTGAAACTCGGCAGAAACGAATGGTGGATGTTGATGACGCGGCCGGCGAACTTGCGGCAAAGGTCATCGGAGAGAATCTGCATGTAGCGGGCGAGAACGACCAACTCAGAGCCCGTGGACTCCACCAGCGCCGCGATCTGCGCCTCCTGCGCGGGCTTGGTCGCCGCGGTCAGCGGCAGGTGGTGAAAGGCGATGCCGTGGTCCTCCACCAGCTTGCGGTTCGTGTCGTGGTTCGCCGCCACGGCGGCAATGTCGATCGCCAGATGATTCGTGCGCCAGCGGTAGAGCAGGTCGTTCAGGCAATGGTCCTCTTTGGAAACCAGAATGAGCGTGCGAACCGGCACGGCCTGATTGTCGATCTGCCAGTCCATGGTGAACTTGACGGCGATGGCTTCGAAGTGGCGCGCGAAAAGCTGATCGGCGCCGGGTTCGAGCGGCGCATAGACCACCCGCATAAAGAAGCGGCCCGAAAGCGGATCGTTGAATTGCGCGGACTCTTCGATGTTGCAGCCGCAGACGCTCAGCGCCGTCGCCACGGCGGCCACAATGCCGGCGCTATCCTGGCAATGCAAACGCAGGATGAACATCTTAGCGGGCACTCACTTTGGGCCAGGCGATCTCGATGCCTTGCGCGGTGAGCTTCGCCTGGAAATCAGCCAGGAGCTTCTTGTCCTTGCGAATCGCGCGCGGCGCGGTGTTCAGCCGCAGCGCCTCGGCCACCAGCATTCCCGCCGACTCGCCAATGTTCCACTCCACCGGATGCAGGCGGTAGCAGCCATTCGTGATGTGCGTCGTGCCCAGATTCTTGCAGGCCGGAATCAGATTCTCGAGCCGCACCGGCAGCAACGCGCCCAGCGGAATCTGGAAGGGCAGGGAACTGACGTCGATGTAGTTGTCCCCGCCCGATGAGGGGTGCAGGTCAATGCGGTAGCTGCCGACGCCCACCGAGTCAGCGAAGACTTCGGCGGTGTCGCCCTTGCCTTCCTGCTGCCGGATCTTGGTGCTGACGTGCTGCTCGACGACGGTGAACTCGGCCTTAATGCGGCGCGACTCGCGAATGTAAGGGTACTTGGCCAGGCCGTCGCTGGTCCCGGTGATATCCGGGCGGATGCGCAAGCCGGGCCAGCCCTGCTTGCCATCCGGGCGCGGGGCGTCGGTCTGCATCCAGTAGAGCAGGGAGAGGCTGAGTTGGCGGCCGCGTTCCAGATGCTTAGCGGCCTCGGCGGCCGGCACGTCGATCAGGTTGCCGAGCCAATAGTCGTTCTGGGGCCAGTTGACGAGCGTGATGTCGCTGCGCAGGAATCCGGGTTCAAAGTGCAGTTTGCGGGCGATGCGGCGGTAGATCCAGAGGTTGAGCTTGCCGGGTTGGCTGGCATCCTCGGTGGGGTCGAAGTAGACGGCGCGTTCGGCAAGGGTTTGCGGGTTCGACATCTTCCAACTGAGGAGCTTGTCCGGCCAGTTGACGGGCTTCAGATTGGGCACGTAGTCCCGCCAGAAGGCGTACTCGGCGGGGCGGTCGATGCGATGGTCCTCGCCGGGATGATGGTCGACGGCGAAGCAGACGGTGAAGGATTGCTGGTTCTGCGGTTGGTAGGTCGCGGGGGCGGAGGGCTCGCCCGTATCCTTGCGGGGCTCGAAGCCAACGACGTACTCGCATTTGGTGAGCGGTAGCAGATCGCCCATTTCGGTGCCGTCGATGAAGTATTTGGCCTGGATGGTTTGCAGCGCGCCGCCGGGCGCGCGGACGGCGACGGCGCCGATGCGGTCGCCGGTGACATCGGCGGCCACCGGCTTGCGGTTCAGCAGGAGAATCAGGCTGCCGGCGCTGAGGTAGGGCTGCAGCAGTCCGCGCAGGACGGCGAGCGAGATCGGCGGTTCGTGGGTGAGCTTGGAGACGGAGCCGCCGCCGGGATTGAACTGCGCGTTGGCGCGGACGCTGGCGGTGAGCGGGTAATGGTCGCGGTAGTAGTCGCGCACCAGGTTGCGGTAGCGGCGATAGGTCTGGGTGCCGCCGAAGCTCTCGATCCAGGGGTGCTCGTCGGGCGGGACGGCCTGGGAGGTGAGTTGGCCGCCGATCCAGTCGGTCTCTTCGGTCATGATGACGCGCAGGCCGTTGCGCAGGGCGGCCAGGGCCGCGGCGCAGCCGCCGGTGCTGGCGCCGATGATGGCGACGTCGGCTTCGAGGTCACGGGCGGTGAGGGCGGCGGCAACGGGCAGAGAAAGAAAGACGCGGCGATCCATGTAGGTTATGATGGCACCAAGTTGGGCTTCATCATTGTCTCTGGAGGGCCGGGTATCCGCACCGCGGAGGTCGCACGAGTGGCGCGCGTCATCCTCTCGAGCGAGGGTCTCGACTGCGAACTGATCGACGAAGCGCGGCTGGCGCATTTGGTGGCGGAAGAGTTCCCCGGTCAGCAGCTACCGGCGAAAGCCTGGGGCGACGCGGTCACCGCCCTGCTGGCCCATGCGGCCATGGAGCATCATCTGCTGATTACCGCTCCTGGCGCCGAGTTTCTCCTCGTCCGATCGGCCCACGTGCTTCGCGTGCGTTTGCAGGCCAACGAGGCGGCCCTCATCGGCTGCCAGATGCTGACCTACAACGAAGATCGCGCGGCGGCAAAAGCGCGACTGCGGCGGGAACTGGCCGACGCCAAGGCGTTGAACCGGGAACGTTTCGGGCGGCAGTCGGCGCGTGAGGAGACCTTCGACCTGACGCTGAATGCCGGGACGCTTACCAGCGATCAAATGGCCACGATGCTCGTGCAGTTGGTGAAGGCCAAGGGCCTGCCCCCGCGGCTCAACGCCGCCGAAGAGGCGCAACTGCAGTTTGAGGTGCGGCTGCATCTGGCTAGGCACGGCATTACTCCGGCGGGACGGGCGCCGCTGAAGCGGCGCATTTTCGCCAACAAAAGCGAGGAGATCTTCGCCAATCTGCTCGACTTCTACCGCATCGAGTGGCACTATGAACCACGGAGCTTCGCGCTGGCCTGGGACCGCCGCAACCAGCCGCTCGAAATGTTCACGCCCGACTTTTACCTGCCGGAATTCGACCTCTACGTCGAACTCACCACGATGAAGCAATCGCTGGTGACCAAGAAGAACCGCAAGGTGAAGTTGCTGAAGCAGATCTACCCCGAGGTGAATATACAGGTGTTCTACCAGCGAGACTTTCAGAATCTGGTCTTTAAGCACGGCCTGCCGGCCATGGTGCACGCATGAGTCTCAGCATTCGCGAGGCGACGGCCGGGGATGTCCCGTTGATTTTGGACTTCATCCGCCAATTGGCGGAGTACGAAAAGTTGTCGCACGAAGTGGAAGCCACCGAAGTGGCCTTGCGTGAGACGCTTTTCGGTGCGAGGCCCTTTGCCGAAGTACTGATCGCGTCGTGGGGGGACGCCCCCGTGGGTTTCGCGCTGTTCTTCCACAACTACTCGACGTTTCTGGCGAAGCCCGGCATCTACCTGGAGGACCTGTTCGTGAATCCTTCGGCGAGAGGGAAGGGCATCGGCAAAGCGTTGCTAACCCGGTTGGCGGAATTGGCCATTGAGCGCGGTTGCGGTCGCGTGGAGTGGAGTGTGCTGGACTGGAACGCGCCGTCGATCGAGTTTTACCGGCGCATGGGGGCGCAGGCGAAGGACGAATGGACAGTCTTCCGGCTGACGGGCGAGGCGCTCGGCCAGTACGCCAAATGACCTACCGCAAAGAGATCGTACCGCCCGGACTTGAGCGCGTACTCTTCACCGAGGCGCAAGTGAATAGGCGGATCGCCGAGATTGCCGCGGAGATTTCGGCCAAGTATACGGAGCGGCCGTTGAAGCTGATCGGTGTGCTGAAAGGCTCTGTGTTCTTTCTCACCGCCTTGGCGCGACTGATCACCGTGCCAGTGAAGATCGACTTCCTGGCGATCTCTACTTTTGCCCCGCAGCCGCGGGCGTCGGGCGGTGTGGTGCGGATTTCGAAGGACCTGGACGAGGGAATCGAGAACGAAGACGTGCTGCTGGTGGAAGACATCGTCGACACGGGGCTGACGACTCGGTATCTCTTGCAGATGTTGGCGGGAAGAGGGCCGAATACCCTGGGCATCTGCACGCTGCTCGATCGGACGAGTAAACGGCTGGTGCCGGTGACGATTCACTACCGCTGCTTCGAGATTCCGGACCGGTTCGTGGTCGGGTGCGGACTCGACTACAAGCAACTCTATCGGAACCTGGGCTACCTGGCGGTGCTGGATCCTGCAGCGGTGACGGCTGACTAAAGGCGGTTAACGGTCAGTGCGAGGCGCCACGCGGACCGGGACCAGGATCGACAGCTCTTCGATGGCTTCCGCGCGCGGTTCACGGATCACAGTCTCCGGACGGACGCTGCCAGTCATGTGCGGTGCGGCGCAAAGCCGGATGAGGCTGGCTTGGAAGCGAAGCTGAGCGGCGAGTTCGGGTTGCAGAGTTGCCATGTGGAAACTATCGTCACCGAACGAGGCACTCTTTAGCGGCAATCTTACTGAGGCAAGAATTGGTCAGAAGACAAAAAAAGGGCGGCCTACGCTGGGCCGCCCATGTCATGGATTGTGTGGTTCCTGACTATCTTGTGCAATGTCTATGTTGCGCGGCCCCGTAAGGGCCGAAGTGCATGAGATCCGTGGTCCGTCGGATTCGGTTGGGTGGGACTTTGGAGGTGGGCTCGGGGAGGAAATACATTGGGGATGGTGGTCAATTGAGGGGAAATTAAGGAGGAACAACCCTTACTCGTTCGGACCATTTCGTCTCTCATACGCAATCTATCTAAGCAAGATGCGTGCCAAACTCCGAAGACGAGGCGAAAGACGTGTTTTCAATGGTTTGACTTCCGTATTCGCTGCCTGAAGAGAGAGATGGTTCATTTCGAAACGGGAAAGTGTTCCAGATCGTTTGGCGCGGGTTCAAAACGGGAGAGCAAAGAAAAACCCGGCCACGAGGGCCGGGTTTTTCGCACGAAATCAAATCAATCAGAGCGACTTAGTCGCCCATGCTACCGACTTCTTCCTGCTTTGGGGCGGCAGGCTTGATGATGGGCAGCGGGATGTCGGAAGCGGCGGGAGCGCCGAAGCCAATCTGCACCAGGCCGGCCCCGGGCTTCTCGCCGAGGACATGCTCACGGTAGAGCTTCTCCATCTTGGCGTGTTCGGCGTCCTGCTGTTGCTTCAAGGCACGAGCGCGGAGCTTCTCTTCGCGGGCCGTCTTGGCGACGCCCGTCTTGTCGAGGTCGGTTTGGGCGGCGGCGGCAACGGCTTCGGCGTTCAGCTTCAGCGAGTGATCCTTGGAGAGAAGGTCGACGTCCTTGCCGCCGGCGTAGATCTTGTGGCGGCCGTGCTCTTCGTACCACTTGGTGAGCGTGGCCGACATGTGCATCTTCTCGACGATATTGCGCCAGCCGACGCCCGTGTTGTAGGCGCAGAAACTGATTTCGCCTTCCTGAGTGGCGTACGGGATGATGCACTGTTCGGTGCGGCGGAAGTCGTAGTTGAACAGATCCTGGAACCACATGCCGGCAATGAAGAGGAAGTTCCAGCGGTCGCTGCGGCGGATGTCGATGTCCTGGCGGGTACGGGTGCCGTCGACCTTGCCGTACTTACGGCCGGTTGCGCCGAAGCACTTGTCGAACTTCTGGAGGAGGTCGACGATCTTGAAGTGCGTGGGAGCCTGGTAAGGATCGTAGTTACGCATCAGCGCGAGGGTAACCCCGACGATGTTGGCCCACTTGGAGGTGCGCGAAGCATCGTTAATCTTGGCGATGTCCTTGGAGAGACGGTCAGCGTTGAGGAACTTGGTGACCGGAGCCGACTCTTTCGTTTCCTTATCGACCATGACGGCGAGGCCGATGCCGCAATTCGGGTGGCAGCCGCAGGAGAGCTGGCCCCAGTCGCGGTCCGGTCCGTGGATCAGGTCGGCAAAATCCGAGAAGGTGGACATGAAGGAGATGGGGAACCAATCGCGGGTCGGCTCACCGATGCCGGCCTGATTCTTCACGTCATGCGCCAGATGAGAAAGGGTGTAGCGCTGAGCGGCGCGGCGCTCGTCGCTGACGGCTTCGTCGCGACCGGTGAACGATACCGGCTGGAAGCTAACGAACGGGATCTTCTTGGGGTTGTCGAGAGCGAACTCGACGATGCGGCCCACCTGCTCGTTGTTGATGCCGTTGATGATGGTGGTGACCGGGACGATGTCGACACCGCCCGAGTACAGGTTCTCGATAGCGCGCATCTTCACGTCGAAGAGGTTGCCGATTGCGCGGTGCGAGTTCGGCGCATTGCCGATGCCGTCGAACTGCAGGTAGGCGTAGCGCAAGCCGGCTTCGGCGGCGGCGCGGGAGAACTCCGGGCTCTTGGCGAATTCGATACCGTTGGTCGCGGCCTGCACCGAGCTGTAGCCAACTTTGCGGCTGTAGCGAACGGCGTCCAGGAAGTAAGGGGAGAGGGTCGGTTCGCCACCGGAGAACTGCACCGACATCTGGCGGCGCGGCTTGATGGTGATGGCGTTGTCGAGCATCGTTTTGATGTCGTCCCAGGTCAATTCATGAACGAAGCCAACCTGGTTGGCATCCATGAAGCAGGGATCGCACATCATGTTGCAGCGGTTGGTAAGGTCGATGGTGAGCACCGAACCGCGGCCATGGGTGATCGTCGAGGAGCCGTGATTGTGGAGTTTTTCGTCATTGTGGGCGCGGATGTCGCGGCCCGGGAAGACGTCTTCCAGGTGCTTGAAGAAATCCTTGTCCATCGCCATCAAGTCTTCGAACTTGCCGTGGGTGGGACACTCTTTCACCATCCAGATCTTGCCATCGCGTTCAATGATCTGGGCCTTGATTTCGCCGAGCTTGTCGTTCTTGAGGATTTCGACCGGGAGTTCGCCGTCAAGGATGCGCTTGCGCAGATCGGGAATGCACTTGGGGCAGAGAGAGTCGGTGGTGCGGGGCCAGCCGAGCGGGGGCTTGGTCTTTTGGTAGGACTTCAACAGGGGTTTTTCGGACCATTTGGGTGTAAAAGAAGCTTTCTGATTGAAGCTGTTCACCTTATCGAAAACTACCCAACCCGCGCGTGCCGCGAGGACGGCCGCTTTCTCGACAATCTTGATACCCTTACCCATATTTCTCCCTATCCTTCAAGTGAAAGCCTTAGGTAGAGGTATGCCTAAGGTTACAGTGTAGAGTCTAGAAAACCGGCGGCTGAAAAGCAGCTACTTTTCTTTCAAGAGCTTCATGTTGAGGTTGAATGGCAAGATTCGGGGTTGAACGGAGACGGCGTTTGGGTGTCTAAGTCGTTCGTTTTGATGCTCTTCGGCCGGTCCGTCCCGCGGGACGCCGCCACCGCTACCTTTTCGTGTCAGGTGCCGGTGGTGCGGGCATGGGAAGGTCCAAGTTGACGGCATCGGCGACGCACTTCCAGGTGCTTACCGGTGTCGTTGGCGGGCTTCATGGCCATGAGGTAGGTCCCTACAACGTAGGCCAAGTCGCCGCTCCGCGCGACCTCTCCTTGCTCACTTTCCACGAGAGCGAAAGCTCGGGAGCCATGAGCGGCGCCAACCTTCCCGGATGGACTTCTTGTCCGTCGCGAGCGGTCCATTCGGCGTTAGCCCCTGGGCGTCATTGCTATAAAACGAAACCACTTTGTCCAGGTCGCGCGCCTCGGCTGCCCTTTGATTATGGAGAGGCAAGCTGCGAGGCGCATCGCAGAAGGTTACCTCGACTTAGGCATCGAAGCCGTGGAGCTTGCGGTGGTGTACGCCATCGTAGCGCTGCGTGGACTTGAAGAGTTCGTGGCGGCCGTCGGCGGAGACTTCGCGGAAGCGGCCGGCCATGGAGTCCATCTCGGAACGGGTCATTGGCTTCAGGGTACGGGCGAGGGCGATATCCTGCTTCAACTGAGCCATGGAGGTAATTCCCATCACCTGCGAGGCGACCGGCACACTCAGGCAGTAGCGATAGGCCTGATCCGACGTGAGGCCAAGTTTCTCGATGATGCGCCCCTGGACGTCGCCGCCGGCGAGGCCTTTCATGCCGATAACGCCGACGTTCTGCTTGAGGCAAACCGGGACCACTTCCTTCTGAAAGCTACGGAAGTTGGCGTCGAGGACATTGATCGGCATTTGCGCCGTGTCCCACTCGTAGGGCTTGGCGAGCATCTTGAGGTGGATACGCGGATCCTTGTGGCCGGTGAAGCCGATGTACTTTACCTTGCCCTGTTTCTTGGCTTCAATGGCCGCCTTGATGCCGCCCTTCTCAAAGGTCCAATCCGGGTCGCTGTCGTAGTTGTTCTCGTGGAACTGCCAGAGATCGAGGTGGTCCGTCTGGAGGCGCTTTAAGGACTCTTCCAGGTTGCGCATCGAGCCGGCGTAGTCCTTCTCGCAGTTCTTGGTCATCAGGAAGACCTTGTCGCGCTTCTTGTCCATGGCAAGAGCTTTGCCCATGATGAGTTCGCTGCCGCCGTTGTGATAGTCCCAGGCGTTGTCGAAGAAGGTGAGGCCTTCGTCGATGGCGGCGTGCATGATGCGGATGGCTTCGGTCTGATCCTTGA
>JALHNI010000122.1 GCA_022843605.1 Bryobacter sp. | reverse complement strand
ATTTGGGGCTGGAGACGTTGACGCTCGACTTTAACCATGAGTTGGCGGGGCAGTCGTTAACATTCGAGATTGAACTGGTGGAGATCGGCTAGCTGTCCGGACTGAGGTTGTCCGCCTGCCGGAATAACTCGTCCTGCTCCAGAGTGAAACCGAACTCGGGTAGTGTGAAGGAATGAGTTCGTCTCAAGTCTCCTGCGTCGAAGACGTAGAAAGCTCGCTGGGCTGGGCTGACGACCCAGATATTCGGCACGCCCCAGAGCCGATACTCCTCAAGCTTGGAGAGGACGTGGGACATGGAATCGTCTTTCGAAAGAACTTCTACCACGACCAGGGCCGGAGTTTCAGGGACAGCAGCGGGGAGCCGCCCGGGGTAGATGCAAAGGTCGGGGAGGACGTAGCGCCCTTCCCGGAGTTTGACGCGAAGTTCGCCGCAGACGCTGAGTCGACCGGTGATCGCAAAGCGACCCAAGGCGTACGAGAGAAAAAACTGCAGCAGTGAATCTATGCCTTCGGGCTTGGGGCGCTCCTCCAGGATTCCGTCGCGGTATTCGGGTTCGCGTTCGAAGGATGCTCGGAGGTACTCTTCGACGGGCATGAGGGCTTGCGTCGCCATAGCTTGAGCCTAGCTCAGAATCGGCCGGATGACTCGGCCATGCACGTCGGTGAGGCGGTAGTGGCGGCCCTGGAATCGGTAGGTGAGCTTCGTATGGTCGACGCCGAGACAATGCAGCATGGTGGCGTGGATGTCATGGACTTCCACCGGATCCGAGGCAATGTTGTAGCTGAAATCGTCGGTTTCGCCGTGCGTAATTCCGCCCCTAATTCCGCCGCCCGCCATCCAAAGCGAGAAGCAGCGGGGGTGGTGATCCCGCCCGTAGTTTGTGGGAGTTAAAGTACCTTGTGAATAGACAGTGCGGCCAAATTCGCCTGACCAAACGACAAGAGTTTCATCGAGTAAGCCGCGATTTTTCAAGTCCTGGATGAGGGCGGCCGAAGCCTGATCTGTTTGTTGACATTGAAGGCGCAGGTCACGGGGCAAGGTGCCATGTTGATCCCATCCTCGATGAAAAAGCTGAATGAAGCGAACGCCGCGTTCGGCCAGGCGGCGGGCAAGGATGCAGTTGGCGGCGTAGCTGCCCGGAGTGCGGGCGTCCGGGCCGTAGAGATCGAAAGTACTGTCCGGTTCCTTCGAGAAGTCGGTGAGTTCCGGCACCGAGGTTTGCATCTTGAAGGCCATTTCATACTGGGCGATGCGCGTGGCGATTTCCGGGTCCTGATACTCGCGAAGCTTGTGTTCGTTGAGGGCGGCGAGGTCGTCGAGGAAACGGCGCCGGGCGGCGGGCTCGTATCCGGCGGGATTCGAGAGATAGAGCACCGGGTCAGTCCCCGAGCGGAACTTGACGCCGGCATACTTGGTCAGCAGGAAGCCGCTTCCCCAGGATCGATCGGCGAGGGCTTGGGAGCCGCCCTTGCCCTGCGAGACCATCACGACGAACGCGGGCAAGTCCTGGTTTTCGCTGCCCAGGCCATAGCTGATCCAGGCGCCGATGCTGGGCCGGCCGGCGAGCTGAAAGCCAGTCTGACAGAACGTGACGGCGGGGTCGTGGTTGATGGCTTCGGTGTGCACGGAGCGGATGACTGCGATGTCGTCGGCAATCTTTCCCGTGTGCGGGAGCAACTCGCTGAGATAGGTTCCCGACTTTCCTTGAGGCGAAAACTTGAATACGGTGGGGGCGACAGGAAAGCCTGTTTGAAATGCCGTCATGCCGGTGAGGCGTTGCCCCTGGCGGACAGAGTCCGGCAGTTCGGTGCCGCTGAGCTTGGCGAGGTTGGGCTTGTAGTCGAAGAGGTCAAGCTGGGAGGGGCCACCATGTTGAAAGAGGTAAATGACGCGCTTGGCCTTGGGCGCGAAATTCGGGAAGTTATTGGCGCCGAGCAGTGACTGCAGTGCCATGGCGCCCATGCCGGCTTTGCCGAAGAAAGAACGGCGGGTGGCGAGTTGTTGGCCTTCGAGAATCGGATGCATGGGTTACTCCTTGGTGACCGTTTCGTCGAGGTTGAGCAGTAGGTTGCCGACGGCGGCGTAGGCCGCGAGATCGGTGGCGGGAAGAGCGGGGTCGGGTTTGCTGAGGCCCTGGTGCAGATACGGCTTGGCTTTAGCGGGATCGCTGCTGAAGTAGTCGAGGTGGTAGGCGAGGCTGCCGGCCAGGACCCGGGCCTCAACGGGGGAAGGCTGACGGCCGGTGGCGAGGCGGAAGCCATAGCTCAGGCGCTGGCCGGTGGTCTGGCCGCCTTCCTTGAGCATGCGCTGGCCCAGAACGCGACCGGCTTCGAGGAAGGTGACATCGTTCATCAAATTGAGGGCCTGCAAGGGGGTATTGGTACGTGACTCGCGCACGGTGCAGCTCTCGTGGTTGGCGGCGTCGAAGTTCACCATCATGGGCGGCGCGATGGTCCGCTTCCAAAAGGTATAGAGTCCCCGGCGGTAGAGATCGCGGCCGGAGCTTTCGACGTAGTCCATGTCCTGCATCGAGATCTCTTTCCAGAGTCCGGCCGGCTGATAGGGCTTGACGGAGGGGCCGCCCAAGGACTCGTGCAGCAAACCACTGGCGTGGAGGGCGGCATCGCGAATCATCTCAGACGCCAGGCGGAAACGGGGGCCGCGGGCGAGGAGGCGATTGTCGGGGTCGCGCTCCTGGAGTTCGGGCGTGACCTTTGACGATTGCCGGTAAGCGGCGCTGGTGACGATTAACTTTTGCATCGCCTTGACGTCCCAGCCGGAGCGGACGAATTCGAGGGCCAGCCAATCGAGCAACTCGGGATGCGAGGGCCATTCGCCTTGCGTGCCGAAGTCCTCGACGGTTTTGACGAGGCCGGTGCCGAAGTACATCTGCCAGAAGCGATTCATGGTGACGCGGGCGAAGAGCGGATTCTCAGGCGAGGTAATCCAGCGCGCAAGGCCAAGGCGGTTGTTGGGCACGCCCGCCGGCATAGGAGGCAGAACGGCGGGCAAACGGGGCGAGACGGGTTCGCCGGGCTTGTCGTAAGCGCCACGGAGGAGAACGTGCGCGGGCCGGGGCTGGGGGCTTTCGGCCATGATCATGACGGTGGGGAAGGTGCGTTCGAAGCGTTCTTTCTCGTCGATCAGCCGCTGCAACTTGAGCCAGGATTGGCGAACGTTCTCCGGAGCGGCCGCGCTTTCGAGGAACGCGGCACGGGCGAACTCGGGACGCTTGACGCCGGCGAGCGCGGCGACTTGCTCCGGCGGTAGCACGCGGTTGTAGATGCGGGCAGTGAGTATCTCGCCGCCGAACTTGTTGGCTGGGCCTCCGCCAGCACCGATGCGAAGCGGTTCTTTGAACTGTGCCCCGGCGTTGACGAACGGGCGATAGAGCGTATCCTGGCTGACCTTCACCGGTTCCAGTTGGCCATCGACATAAACCTGAACGCCGGCGGCGGCGACCCGGCCATCATAGGTGACCGCGATTTCGTACTCGCGACCCGGTTCCAGCTTGCGTTCCGTGTCCACGCGAATGGCGTCATTCACATAGTTGCTGGTGAGGTGGACGTGGACGCGGCCATCCTTCAGATAAAGGCCGTAGCCTTTCCCCTGGGGCGTATTGACCATGCGCGAGATGAGCGCACCGGTCGGAGGATTCGGCGTCTTGATGTGGGCGGCGAGGGTAAAGTGTCCGCCGATGTCAAAGCCGCCGGCTTCCTTGGTTTCAGCCGGTTGCCCGGGCTTCCAGTGGTACTCCAGGCCGGTGGACGGGAACCAACGCGCCTCGGCGCCACGTTGGGCTGCGGAGATCGCGGACTCATGACGCCTCAGGAAGTCGCGCTCGGCGGCAATGGCCTTTTCGCGTTGGGCGAGTTCGGCTTGCTGTGCGGCGGTGGGCGCGGGAATATAGGGCGGAGAATTGCCGTACTTCATGGCGCGGCCATTTTCGGGGACGTTATTGAAGTAGGCGAAGAACTGGTAGAACTCTTTCTGGGTGAGGGGGTCGTACTTGTGGTTGTGGCAGCGTGCGCAGCCAAGCGTCATGCCGAGGAAAACGGTGCTAGTCGTTTCGACCCGGTCCACGACGTACTCGACAGCGTACTCTTCCGGAACGATGCCGTCCTCGGTGTTACCGCGATGGTTGCGATTGAAACCGGTGGCGATCAACTGATTGAGCGAGGGCTTGGGGAGCAGGTCGCCGGCGAGTTGCTCCAGGGCAAAGTCGTTGTAGCGCTGGTTGCGATTGAAGGCTTCGATTACCCAATCACGCCAACGCCACATCTGGCGCTCACCGTCGAATTGGTAGCCGTTGGTATCGGCGTAGCGCGCGGCTTCCAGCCAGCGGGCGGCCATGCGTTCGCCATAACGGGGGGAGGCGAGTAAGCGGTCAACGGCGTGTTCGTAGGCTTGGGGCGACTTGTCGCGCAGGAAGGTATCGATTTCGGGGGGAGTGGGCGGGAGTCCGGTGAGGTCGAAGGTGACGCGCCGGAGCAAGGTTTCGGGCGAGGCCTCGACTGACGGTGTCAGTCGTTCGCGCGCAAGACGGGCGAGAACGAAGTGGTCGATGCCATTACGCGGCCAGCGCGAACTGGTAGCCGGGGGCGTCTGCACCTTCGGCGCGATGTAGGCCCAATGCGCTTGCCACTCGGCGCCTTCGGCGATCCAGCGGCGTAGGGTGGCGACTTCGGCATCGGTGACAGTGTGGCCCGTTGCCGCCGGGGGCATTCGCCGGGCGGGTTGAGAGGCTCTCACGCGGCGGATGATCTCGCTGTCGTCAGGTTGACCGGGGCGAATCGCGAAGCGTCCGCGGCGATCGGCCTTGGCGTCGGCCTCAATGTCGAGCCGCAGGGGAATGCCTTTGGTTTTGGCGTCGGGCCCATGGCAGGCGAAGCATTTGTCAGACAGGATCGGCCGGACATCACGGTTGAACTCGAGCCGCTGCGCCCATGCCGAAGAGGCCAACAGAATCGAGGTCAGAATCGTTCTCATCACCTACTATACCTATCGCATTTTCAGCCGAAGGACGGATTCGGGTGCCGAATAGTGTCAGAAACATGAAGAATGAGAAATGTTTTCTGTCAGACAGAAAAACCTGTAGAATATGTAGCGAGAGAGAGCTAGATATGCGTCGTCGATTGTCCTCCCCCCATCGTTTCGCCGCCATGTTCCCGCGGGGTTTGTTCATCCTCTCCCTGCTTTTTGTCTTCCTGATTCGCCTGCCGGCGCAGGAGATCCTTACCAATCAATCGATCATCAAGATGGTGAAAGTCGGTTTGAGTGAAGAGTTGATTCTGAATGTCATCAAGCAGCAGAGCAGCAGCTTCACCGTTGGCTCCTCGGAGTTAGTGGAGCTGAAAACCGCCGGTGTGTCAGAACGGATCATCACCGCGATGATCGGCAAGGCGCTTGGCCCGCCGCCTCCGGCCAAACCCGACGCCCCCAAAGCCAAACCGGTTCCCCAAGAGAGTGGCGTTTATTACAAGAAGGGCGATAGCTGGGTGGAAGTGCTCTCAGAAGAGATTGCCTGGAGCAATGCCGGCATGGTGAACAACGTGCGGAACGTCGCGAGCGCGGGCCTGCTGAAGAAAGACGTGAGCGGAATCATCTCGCAAACCTCCAGCCGCTCAATGCTGACTTCGCCGTTCGAGCTCATGATCGTGCCCAATTCGGGGCTCGACATCCACAACTTTCTGCTGGTGCCGCTGAAGCGCGGCAAAGGCGCCCGTGAGGTCGAAATCGGCCCTGCGAAGAAAGGCGAGGCGCTGAAGCGGTCGATACCGTTTGGGGTGGAAAAGGTGGGCGGAAATCAGTATAAGCTCTACTTCCCGTCGCCGCTGGCGCCTGGCGAATACGGCATCCTCCCGTTGAATCAGATCGCTACTGAGAACGGACCTAGCGCTGCTCCTAGTGGGCGTGTCTTTACCTTTCGCGTTCTGCTTTAGTAGAGGGTGATGCCTCTTCGTTTCAGTTTGGTTCTGGCCACCCTGCTGTTGGCCGCGCAGACGAATGTCGACCCCACGACGCGCCTTTGGCAGCATCGCAATCTGGGCAAAGCGTTTTACGAGAATCCGACCACGCAGAACGAGTGCGTGGCCGAGTTCAAGAAAGCGCTGGATCTACAGCCCAACTCCGTTCGCGAAAAGCTGAACTACGGCTTGGCCCTGTTGCGCGCGGCCAACAATCCCGATGGCTTGAAGCTGCTGGAAGAGGTGCAACGGCTTGAGCCGAAGCTGCCGCACACGTGGTTCAACCTGGGGATTCATTGGAAGAAGCAAGGCGACGCGGAACGGGCAATTCCGCAGTTTGAGCAGATGGTGAAGCTCGTACCTGCCGAGCCGAAGGCCTGGTACAACCTGGGCGCGTCTCTGAAGCTGGGGAACCGCAACGATGAAGCGATGAAGGCCTTTGAGCGCGCGTCGCAGTTGGATGGGTCCTTGGCGGCGGCACGTTTTCAGCTCTACAACGCCTATCGCGCCGCCGGCCGGATGCCCGACGCCCAGGTGCAACTGAAGGAGTTTCAGCGTCTGAAGAAGCTCTCGGAAGGCGCGGCGATCGGCGAGGACGTCGATTGGTGCGACTACGCGGAGATCTACGATCCGCAACCGGAGGTGCTGGATGCGCCGGTGGCGCCCGTTTATCGGGATCAAGTGCTGCCGGGTGCGATCACCACGACGTCACCGCAACTGGTGGTGCTGGATGCGCGAGGTTTGGGGCGCGCCGATTTGCTCGTGTCGACGGGCGCCGCGCTGAGACTGTATCGGTTCGGGCTGCCGCCACAGGACATTGCCGCAATGGGAGACGTGCGGGCGATCGCGCCGGCCGATTTCAACAACGATGGATTGCCGGATGTGCTGGCCGTAACGGCTACAGGACCGCGGCTCCTGCGCAACGCGCGTACGGCATTCTTGCCGGTGGCGGTGAAGTGGCCCGCTGGCAACTTCCGGGCGGCGGTCTGGCTTGACTTCGACCACGACTATGACCTGGACCTGTTTCTGTTTGGTGACCAGCAGGTCCTACTGCGCAACGAAGGCACGGCTGGCTTCGCGCCGCATGCTTTTCCTTTTGAGCCAGACGCTGTTCGTTCGGCGGAGTTCGTTCGCCTTCGTCCGGATAGCCGTGCGTTCGATTTGCTCACGGTGAACACGACGGGCGAGACCATCGTTTATGAGGACCAGTTGGCTGGCGTATACAAAGCTGTGCGACGGAAGGACGTGGCGCCGGTTGCGGGCAAAACTGAAGCCGACTTCAACCAGGATGGGCGTTTGGATGTAGCCGAGGTGATGGACGGCAAGGTTCGCTTGCGCCTGAATACGGTGGGCCGCAATTGGATCCGGGTGCACTTGGAAGGTGTGCGCAACCCGAAGTTGGCGCCCGATGCCTGGGTCGAGGTGAAGGCCGGAACGCTGTACCGGCGGGCCCGGTACACCGGAGTCCCCCTGCTGTTCAGCCTGGGTACGGCGACTGCGGCCGATACCGTGCGAATCACCTGGCCGAACGGCTTGATTCAGAACGAGACGCGGCAGAAGGCGAATGCGACCTACCGGTACAAGGAGGCTCAGCGGCTTTCGGGTTCGTGCCCCATCATCTGGATCTGGAATGGTGAGGGCTTTGAGTATGTCACCGATGTGTTGGGTGTGGCGCCTCTGGGCGCAGCCGCCGGAGACGGTACCTATTTCGCCGCCGACCATGACGAGTATGTGCAGTTGCCGGCGTCGATGCGGCCCCGCGATGGACACTTCGAAGTCCGGTTGACGGAAGAGTTGAGCGAAGCCGCTTATATCGATCAGATTTCGCTGGTGGCCGTGGATCATGACGAGGACGAAGAACTCTATACGAGTGAGAAGTGGAAAGCGCCTCCGTTCGAAGAACTCAAGCTCTACGGAGTGCGCGAGCAGGCGCCTTTGAAGCGGGCGCTCGATCAGGATGGCCAGGACGTGACGGCGCGTCTGGCGCAGCGCGACTTGAGCTACCCAGATACCTTCCGGCGGACCATGTCCGGCATTGCCGAGCGGCACGAGCTGTCGTTGGATTTCGGGACGGCGCCGGATGATTCACTTTTAATTCTGCATGGCTGGGTGGATTGGGCCGATGGTTCGACGTTCCTGCAGGCGGCGCAGGAAGGCAAGGGCGGTCTGGTGGCGCCGCAACTGCAGGTGAAGGACGCTCGCGGCGAATGGGTAACGGTGCTGGAAGACATGGGAATGCCGGCCGGTAAGCCCAAGACGATCGCGGTGGAGATGCGCGGACTGTGGCGGTCTCCGTCGCGGGAGGTGCGGATCGTCACCAACCTCTGCGTGTATTGGGACCAGATCCAGTTGGGAACGGCCTACCGGGTGCTGCCGAGCGCGCAACGGACAGCGGCGCTGGTGGAGGCCTCGCTGCAGTTTCGGGGTTTCTCACCTTCCTTCATTCACCCGACGCGTAAGCAGCCGGAGCGCTTCAGCTACGAGGGCGCGACGCCGACCTCGCTCTGGAACCCAACTCCCGGCCTGTACACGCGCTATGGCCCCGTGACGGCCCTGCTCGGCGACGTCGATGACCGGCTGGCGGTGATGGGCTCCGGGGATGAGATCCGGTTACGCTTCCGCGTGCCGCCTGAAGCGGCAGGCCGGAAACGCAGCTATCTGTTGAAGGTGGACGGCTGGGCGAAGGACCGGGACGCCAATACTTCGAATGGGCAGACCGTGCAGCCGCTGCCGTTTCACAGGATGACGGGCTACCCTTTGGCGGAAGGCGAGAACCATCCGGACCCGGCCTATGAACGGGAGTACAACACTCGGCCCGCGTTGCGCCTGCTGCGGTCTCTGGAGCGCTAGGCTAAAGGGCGGCGTCGCCGTCAATGCTGCGCCACAGGTACCAACTGGCGATGCTGGCATAGGGCCGCCATTTGCGGGCGATTTTCTCGATCTTTTCTGGCTTCGGCGCCTGCCGCAGGCGATAGGCGCGGTGGATGGCGTTGCGAATACCGAGGTCGCCGGTAGGCAGGATATCGGGGCGGCGGAGGGCGAAGATCAGGAACATGTGGGCGGTCCAGACGCCGACGCCCTTCACTTGAGTGAGGTGCTCGATGACAGCGGCGTCGTCAAGAGCTGGCAGATCCTGAAACCGTACTTGTCCGGTGCGCGTCTTTTCAGCGAGGTCGAGCACGTATTTCGTCTTCTGCCCGGAGAGGCCGAGCGGACGAAGTTCCTCGGGAGACTTCGCGGCGAGCCGTTCCGGCGTGATGTCGCCTACGGCTTGGACGACTCGGGAGTAGATCGTAGAAGCGGCTTTGCCGCTGAGTTGTTGGTAGACGATGGAACGAACGAGGGCTTCGAAGGTGGGCTCGCTGTATTGAATTCGGCAAGGACCGACACGGTCGATGATGGCGGCTAGGATAGGATCGGAGAGACGAAGATGATGAAGCGCTTGACTCATGGGGTGTGCGAACCTCAAAGCAGTATGACACGGCGCCAAATCCTCACCGCCGCCGCCGCGGCTCCCCTCTTTGCGCAGGATCCGGCTTCGGTGATTCGCGTGGACGTCGATCTTGTCAACGTGACCTTCTCCGTGCGTGATAAGCGCGGCGCGCTGATTCCGACGCTCGAGAAACCCGATTTCGAAGTCTACGAAGACGGCAAGAAGCAAGAGATTCGTTCGTTCTCGAGAGAGGGCGATCTGCCGCTGACCATTGGCCTGCTGATCGACGTGAGTCCGAGCCAGGAACGGCTAATCGACACCGAGCGCCGCGCGGCGTCGGCCTTCTTCCGCACGGTACTGAAGAACAAGGACATGGCCTTTGTGATCAGTTTCGGCGGCGAGGCGGAGTTACTGCAGGATCTGACGAGTTCGCCCAAGTTGCTGACGCAGTCCTTGGAAGGGCTGCGCGTCAATGCTTCCGTGTCTTCGCCGATTAACCAGGGACCAATTCCGTCGACACCCCGCGGGACGATTCTTTTTGATGCCGTCTATCTGGCGGCGGATGAAAAGCTGAAGGGCGAAGTCGGGCGCAAGGTGGTGTTGCTGATTACGGACGGCGTCGATATGGGCAGCCGCAAGACGCTGAATCAGGCGATCGAGTCGGCGCACCGGTCCGATGCGATCGTCTACGGGATCTATTACTTCGATCGTGGTGCCTACGGGTACCACATGTTTGGCGTTTCCGATGGCGATTTGAAGAAGATGTCCGAAGATACGGGTGGCCGGCTGTTCCGGGTGGAACGCAAGACGACGCTCGAGGATGTCTTCAAGCAATTGGAAGACGAGATGCGCAATCAGTACACGCTGAGTTACTCGTCTACGAATCCGAATCGTGACGGTGCCTTCCGGAAGTTGGAGATCCGGCCGAAGTCTAAAGAGTATAAGGTTCAGGCTCGTCGGGGCTATTTTTCGTCTCGGACTTAACGCCGCAAGCCGCGCTCCCGCCCAAGGGAGCGCGGCTCTGGAGGAGCGGGGTGCTTGCCTCCCCAGGGGCACCCCTCGAGTGGTCCGGCCGCCAAACCAGAACCGCTCGATCCGTTAATCCAATCATTCCACAGCCCCACCTAGTTTCTCGCCCGCCACTGACGTCTATCACATTGACAGTAAACCAAGTTAGAAAATTTCAATTGTTGGTGATCGCCGTTCGATAAACTATGGCGCAGGGAGCCTCACGATGCACCAATCCGCCCAACTTCAGGAATTGGACAGCCTGCTGCCCAAGCTAGAGCCGAACAGCCGACGCGGCTTTCTTACGACGACCCTTCCGGCCGGTTTTGCCTTGGCCGTCCAGCCGGTGATGGGCCAGACGATGATCACGACGCCGGCCGACGGGTTGACGGCGGGCGAAGTGAAGATCAAGACATCCGATGGCGAAATGGTCGCTTATCGCGCGATGCCGGCCAAGGGCCGGAACTTCCCTTGTGTACTCGTGGTGGAGGAGATTTTTGGGGTACATGAACACATCAAAGACATCTGCCGCCGTTTCGCGAAGCTAGGCTATCTCGCGATCGCGCCGGAGTTGTTCGCCCGGTATGGTGACCCTTCGAAGATTGCCGACATGCAACAGTTGATGCGCGACGTGATCTCGAAGACGCCAGACTCGACGGTGCTTTCGGATCTGGACTCGACCGTCGCCTACATGAAGGCGAACCGGGGCAATACCAAGAAATTGGCGGTAACGGGCTTTTGCTGGGGCGGCCGGATTACGTGGCTGTATGCGGCGCACAACCCGCAAGTGAAGGCCGGTGCGGCTTGGTACGGGCGCTTGGTGGGGCAGCCTTCCGCACTGCAGCCGCAGCATCCGATCGATGTGGCGGGCAAATTGAAGACGCCAGTATTGGGGTTGTACGGCGAAAAGGACGCCGGCATTCCGCTGGAATCGGTAGACAAAATGAGGGCCGCGTTGAAGGCGGCAGGGAATCCGAGCGACATTGTCGTTTTTCCGGGCGCGCCGCACGGCTTCCACGCTGACTACCGGCCGAGCTATCGCGAAAAGGACGCCAAGGAAGCCTTTAGCAAGTTGCTCGCCTGGTTCAAGCAGCACGGGGTCGCGTGAACGCTCGTCTGGCGATTCTGGCCGCTGCGTTCTTCTTTTCGACGGGCGGAGCCGCCGTAAAGGCTGCTTCGCTGACGGCTTGGCAGATTGCCTCATATCGGTCCCTCGTCGCTGCCGTGGTGTTACTCAGCCTGCTTCCCGCCGCCCGGCGCGGCTGGACCTGGCGAATGATACCGGTGGGCATCGTTTATGCCTTAACCTTGGTGCTCTTCGTGTTGGCGACTAAGCTGACGACGGCCGCGAATGCGATCTTCCTGCAAGCCACGGCCCCGCTGTACCTGCTGTTCATCGCACCCTGGCTGCTGGGCGAACGGGTTAGGGCTCGCGATCTGTTCGGGCCGGCCGCCATTGCTTGCGGGATGGCACTCTTCTTTGTTGGGAGGGCGCCTGATGCGACGACCGCGCCGAATGCCGCGTTGGGAAATCTCCTGGCAGCTGCGAGCGGCTTTACTTGGGCGCTGACGGTGGTAGGTCTGCGGATGCTGAACCGGTCAGGCGTGCCGGGCGGCTTTGCCACGGCGGCGATGGGGAATCTGTTCGCCGGCTTGATCGCGTTTCTGCCCGCGTGGCCGATGCCCGCTTTCTCTGCTCCGGACCTGGGCGTCCTGCTGTATCTGGGGGTCATTCAGATTGCTCTGAGCTACTATCTGTTGAACCTCGGACTGGCGAAAGTGCCGGCGTTCGAAGCGAGCGTTCTCATTCTTCTGGAGCCGGCCTTGAACCCCGTTTGGACTTTCCTTTTCCACCGGGAACGGCCCGGTGACCTGGCCATCGTGGGTGGCGTCATCATCTGCGCGGCGACGCTGTTCCAGAGTTGGATGACGTCGCGTCCGGAGCGCGCGTTATTGGTTCAAGAGCGCGCGACGGGTAGCGAGTAAAGTCTTTTCCAGTGACTCGCGTGGCAACTGACGCAGGATCGGGGCCATCAGGCTGGAAAGCAGCATCGGTACACCGCGAGAAAGAGAGATTGCTTCGCATTCGATGTAAACGCCGCCATTGCGCTCTTCAAAGCGCCAGTAGGAGTTCAGTCGCCACATGAAGCCATGGTCCTGGCCGATGGGAAACTCGTGCTCGTCTTTGGTTTCCGGATCGTCTACCTCGGCGATGCGGGTACTGAAACTACGGCTGCGTCCGTGTGTGGCGTCGACGCGCTCGATCAAGGTGTCGTACTCAGTATTCAGAATGACGGTAAGGATCTTTTTCTTGCGGAGGCGCAGAAAGACTTTACTCTGTTCGCCCTGGCGCGAAAGTAACTTGGAATCAATTACCTCGGGTGCGTAAACGTTTTTGTAATTGTCGTAGTTGCGTAGCACTGCCAGAGCGTCATCAAGCTTCACGCCGGGGACAAATGTCGCCCCTTGCCAATCATGTACCAAGCCGCCGGGCACCTCATGCACGCCCCGTTGATGGCGTGGCTCCACCATCAAGTCGCCTTGCTTTACGGTGCTGAGGCAACTTTGACGTCCGTCGCACCACAGAAAGCTGGGCCGCGCTTGCATCTCAGCCTCGCGGCGCTTTACGTATTGATCGAAGGCCTTAACCGTCTGCGGCTCCAGCGTGGTGGTCGCCACATCGAAGGCCAATAGAGGCATGACAACGAAAAAGCCAGTTAGCTTCATTCACTTTGAGGGTAACAAATCGTCGCTTCGGCGGATGTAAACCCCGGCTGGTAGAATACCCGGTATGTTTCAACTGGGCGCTGTCACCTATAACGTGCTGAAAGACTGGGATCTCGAGACACTGATCGTCAAGCTGGAACAGGCGGGCTTCGCCGCCGTCGAACTCCGCACGGAGCACAAGCACGGCGTGGAGCCCAGCATCTCCAAGGAGCAACGGGAGCAGGTCAAGGCGCGCTTCGCCAAAAGTAAGGTGCGCTTGCTCAGCTATGGTTCCACCTGCGAGTTCCACGCAGCTGACCCTGCCGTGCGCCAGAAGAATGTCGACGTCGCGAAGTCCTTTATCGACTTGGCTCACGATACCGGCGCCTGGGGTGTGAAGGTGCGCCCGAACGGCTTTCCTCCCGGCGTGTCGCGCGAGCAAACGATCCAGAACATCGCTGCCAGCCTGCGCCAATGCGGCGACTATGCGGCGCGCATGGGCGTGGAAGTCTGGGTGGAGGTTCACGGCAAGGAGACGCAGGAGCCTGCGGTGTGTGCCGCGATCATGAAGGCGACCACGCATCAGGCGGTGGGCTTGTGCTGGAACTCGAATCCGACGGACGTGGTGAATGGCAGCGTGAAACAGAACTTCGATTTACTGAAGCCATGGATCCGGCACTGCCACATCAACGAACTCGCGGGACCTTATCCCTATCGCGAATTGTTCAAGCTGTTGCAGGAACATCGCTATGATCGCTACACGCTTTGCGAGGCGCAGGAGAGCAAGGAGCCGGAACGCTTCTTGCGCTGGTATCGCGCACTTTGGACGGAGCTGAATCGCCCATGCGGTTAAGCCTTGCCCTTCTAGCGATCTTCAGCGCGCAGGCGGCGGTGCCGACACCCGAGAGCCACTTCGGCCATGCGCTTACCGCGGATCGCCAGCCGCTCGAATGGGCGAAGGTGGTCAGCTACTACGAGAAGCTGGCTACGTCCAGTGATCGGCTAAAGCTGGAGCGGCTGGGCCCCTCCACCGAGGGCCGCCCGTTTCTGATGGCGATTATCTCGTCGCCTGAGAATCTGAGAAAGCTGAATCGCTACCGGGAAATTCAAGGCCTTCTGGCGGATCCGCGTAGGACTTCGCCGGCCGCCGCCGCGAAACTCGTCGTCGAGGGTAAGACGGTGGTGGCGATTACCAATTCGATTCATGCCAGTGAGATTGCTTCCACCTATACCGGAATGCAGTTCGCCTACAACATCCTGACGACGGAGAAGCCGCGTTTCAAGACGATTCTCGAGAACACGATCTTCCTGCTGGTGCCGTCGCTGAATCCGGATGGCGTGGATATCGTTAGCAACTGGGCCCGCAAGACGATGGGCACGCCGTACGAAGGTACGGTGCCCCCGGAGCTCTACCAGAAGTACGTCGGCCATGACAACAACCGCGACTGGTACATCTTTTCGCAGGCCGAGACGCGGCTAGCAGTGGAGAAGATGCACAATACCTGGCATCCGCAGATCGTTTACGACGTTCACCAGATGGGCCCTACTTCGGCACGCATGTTTGTTCCGCCGTGGATGGACCCAATTGATCCCAATATTGACCCCGCTATTGCCCAGGCCTGCAATAGCTTCGGCATGGGCATCGCGTTTGACCTGACATCGGCCGGACGGAAGGGCGTAGTCGTGAATGCGATGTACGACTTCTGGACACCCGCGCGGCACTATCAGTCCTACCACGGAGGGCTGCGTTTGTTGACCGAGTCCGCCAGTGCGCGCCTGTTTTCGCCCGTAACGATTCGGCCTGAGCAACTGCGCGGTCAGGCGTTGGGCTACAACGTCGGTGAGCGCGCGTGGAACCACTTGGAGCCTTGGACGGGGGGCGATTGGAACCTGAAGGAAATCGTCACGGACCAGTTGATTGCGTATGAGAGCGTGCTGTGGCAGGCGTCGGTACGCCGCGAAGATCTGCTTTCGAACTTTTACAAGATTCATGAACGGGCGGTAGCGCGACCGGCGGGACCCTATGCCTTTGTCGTGCCGGCGGACCAGGCGGATCCGGGTTCGACTCGCAAGCTGCTGGAGACCCTGGCCTTCGGTCAGGTGGAGGTGGAGCAGGCGACGGCGAAGTTTACCGCCGACGGCAAGGAGTATCCCGCGGGTTCCTTCGTGATCCGTCTGCAACAGCCGTATTCCGCCTTCGCCAAGACCTTAATGGAGCGGCAGCAGTATCCGGACTTGCGCCTCTACCCAGGTGGACCGCCCAAGCGTCCTTATGACGTGACCGCGCAGACTTTGCCGTTGCTGATGGGCGTGACTGCCGAGACGATCAAGGATCGTTTCTCTTCGTCACTCACTCGCACCAGCAATTTCACGGCGCGCCAGAAGGGCGGGTTGCGGCCTGGTGCAATGGCGGGCGCTGATGGCGACTCATGGAAGCGGGTGAATGCGATCTGGAAAACGGGCAAGTCGGTCTGGCGCGATCCGGCGAATGGCGACTTCTTCGCCGCGCCAGCCGCTGGGCTCCTGGAGAAGAAGAAGCCGCGCGTGGCGCTCTACCGCAGCTGGATGTCCAGCATGGACGAGGGTTGGACGCGCTGGATTCTGGAGCAGTTCTCCTTTGACTACGCACGGCTGACGAATCCGATGATCGTGGCGGGCAACTTGCGTGCCTCCTACGACGTGATCGTATTCCCGGATCAGCCGCCGTCGGTGATCTCGAGCGGCTATCGCGCCGGTCAGATGCCTGAGGAGTTTACGGGCGGTCTGGGTAAGCCGGGTGCTGACGCGTTGAGGGCTTTCGCGGAGCAGGGAGGCACGCTGGTTTTCCTCAACCACAGCACCGAGTACGCTCTCGGCGCGCTTGGTCTTGGTGCGAAAAACGTCCTGAACGGTGTTTCGACACGCGACTTCTACTCGCCCGGATCTCTGCTGAATGCGAGTCTCGATATCCGTCATCCTCTGGCGTTGGGCCTGCCGGCGGAGATCACGATCTGGAGCGAAGGTTCTCCGGCCTGGGAACTGACGACGGCAGAAAAATCCGTGGCGAACTATCCGGGGCAGAATTTGCTGGCTTCCGGTTGGTTGCTGGGCGAGAAGTATCTGGCCACGCGGTCGGCGCTGGTGGATGCGCCGTTGGGCCAGGGACACGTGGTCCTATTCGGGATGCGGCCCCAATACCGCGCGACCAGCTATCAGGCCTTCAAGCTGTTGTTTAACTCGTTCCTGCTTTAGCTAATAGTGGCAACCAGCTTGGAGCCGATGATCCGCTGGTCTGCGGTAATGAGGGTGAGCCTGTGAACCCGCGCCGTCGCAACGATGGTGCGGTCGTTGGGGTCCTGGAGGATGGCTCCCATCGTGGCAACCTCGACCGCAATGTCAAACGTGACAGGCAAAACGACGAAAGATGGATCCTGCTCGAGATCTCGTAGCAACGCTCCCGCGATTGCCGGTCCCCTGCGGTTGCCGACGCCGTGCGCCACTGCCAGTTCGACGAGCGACACAGCGCTCAACGGAAGGCCTTCGCCACGGCCGGCCGCTTTGCGGATCACACGTCGCTGGTCTGCCGAGAGTCGCTGAGGGGACCGAAGCCACCAACTGAGGATATGCGTATCGAGCAGATACCGTGCAATCAAAAAGTCAAGTCCCAGGCCATGTCGTAGTCTTGGGGATTCATCTCGGGCATGTCGGGGAATAGCGCTGCCCAGCGTCCTTCGGATGATCTCCGCTTTGGCTCAAGCGGCGGATCGAGGGACGCCACGGCGACTCCCCTTTTGGTGATCGTCACACTGCCACCGTGCTTCAACTCACTAAGCAAAGTCGCGCAGTCTGCCTTAAATCGAGTCGCGTTGACAATCTGGTGCGCCACGCTACTTGCTCCTCCGCTGAGCCTTTGGCCGTTCCTGAACTTTGGATTCCGGCGTGTCACGGATCCCGCGCAGAATGCCAATTGGCTCGCCTCTTCTGGTGACCGTTACCGTGCCTCCATGTTCATGGACCTCGGTAATCAGCGCCAGGCACTTGGCCCGAAATTCCGTGATGTTCATCACGCGGTGCTTCATGCCTCGAGTCTAGCAAACTGGTCATCTGACCACTTCGGCCCGCGCCTTAGCTTCCAGGCGCAAGTAGACAATCCGTAGGCCGGCGACGACGGGTATCGAAAGAAACATGCCGGCGATGCCGGCCAGGTGTTCGCCGGCCAGAATACCGACCAACACTAGAAGGGGATGAAGTTCGATTCCTTCGCTCATCAGCCAAGGATGCAGAACGTAGTCCAGAAAGAGGCGGTAGACGACCAGAAAAACGATCAGCCAGGCGAGGTGATCGTAGCCGCTGAAGCCGGCGACCAGGGCGGCGGTAATCCCCGCGGTGAGCGGGCCGACGACCGGAATGAACTCGAGCACGGCGGCCAGCGTGGAGAGCAGCATACTGTAAGGAACGCCCGTGGAAAAGAAGAAGACTTCGTAACAGACGAACGTCGCCAGCGACAGCAGCACGATGGCGCGAATGTATTTGGAGAGTAGCAGATGCAGATCCCCAAAGATGCTGCTCACCAACGGTCGCACGTCTTCGGGAAAGCGCCACAGAATCGCTTCGCTGAGCAGATGACTGTCCTTCAGAAAGTAGAAGGCGAACACCGGCACCAGCAGAAAAGGCATCACGCTGCCGAGCCCGGAAAGCAATTGGCCGGAGACCGCCTTAAGGAACGGCAGGAATTGCTCGAAGCCGCCTTCGAGAAGATGCTTGCCCCAGTCAATCACGCTCGTGCGCGCCGGCTCCAGCCAGCCTGGCAAGGGGAAGCGTTGGAGAAAGTCTTGATTTCTTGCCAGATCCGGGATCCGCTCCGCCAAGCCTGAAGCTTGGGCCAATGCCTGTCCCACCACCCAACTGACGGCCGAGACAATGCCCGCCAACAGCCCGACGTACACGAGCAGCAGCGCGAGTTCCTTGGCCTTTTCCAAGCGTCGTGGCAGCCTTCGTTCCACGATGCCGACCACCGGGGAGACCATGTACGAAAAGAACAAAGCGACCGCTAGCAGAAACAAGACGTCGCGCAACAGCCACGCCAGCGCGACCGCGGCCGTGACAAGAAACACGGTCCAGGTGGCGCGGGCGGCAGTCGGACTCAGACCTAACATCAGGACCCAGTATACTGATGGCGTTGAGCACCACTAGCCTGCAACAGCGCGTCGACGAACTGCTGGACTTGGAGGATCGCCTTCGCCGCGGGGGCGGCGAAGCCAAAGTCCAGAAGCAGCATCGCGACGGCAAGCTCACGGCGCGCGAGCGCATCGCCCAACTGATCGACCCGGGGAGCGCCTTCGTAGAACTGGGCCTGCTGGTGGCGTTTGATCAGTACGACGGTCAGGCGCCCGCCGCGGGTGTCGTTACGGGACTCGCCCGCATTGAAGGTCGTCCGGCGGTACTCGTGGCGAACGACGCGACGGTGAAGGCGGGGGCCTGGTGGCCGGAGACGATCACCAAGATTCTGCGCGCGCAGGAAGTCGCCATGCGGAACCGTGTTCCAATCGTCTATCTCGTGGATTCGGCCGGTGTCAACCTTCCGCTGCAGGACCGCATCTTTCCTGGGCAATACGGCGCGGGCCGTATTTTCTACTACAACTCGCTGATGCGGCGCCGGCTGAAAGTGCCGCAGATCTCCGCCGTCATGGGCCCTTGCATCGCTGGCGGCGCATACCTGCCTGCACTTTCCGACGTCATCATCATGGTGGAGGGCACCAGCTTTATGGGGCTGGGTGGACCCAATCTGGTGAAGGGCGCCACCGGCCAAACGACCGACGCCGAGAGCCTGGGCGGGGCCGCGATGCACACCGGCGTAAGCGGCGTGGCGCACCTGCGCGCCAAAGACGATGCCGAATGCCTGAGCATGATTCGGGCGCGCATGCTAGCGATCGGTGAGCCGTTGAAGCGGCCGGCGGACGTGGTGCCGCCAACGCGACCCGCGGAGAGCCTGTACCAGGCCTTACCTGACGATCATCGCCTGCCATACGACATGCAGGCGATCCTTGAGGCCCTGCTTGACGGCGACGGCTATACGGAGTTCCAACCGGACCATGCTTCCGAGATCATCTGCGCCTACGGTAAGCTGGCCGGACGTCCGATTGGCGTGATCGCAAATCGCCGCGGATTCCTGAAGCCGCGCATCGGTGGCATCATCTACACGGAATCGGCGCGCAAGGTGGCTTACTTCGTCGAGAGCGCGGAGCGCGCGGGCTTGCCGCTGCTGTATCTGCAGGACGTCTCCGGCTTCATGGTGGGCGCCGAAGCCGAGCAATCCGGCATCATTCGCGCGGGCGCCGAAATGGTGGAGGCGATGGCCTGCGCCACCGTCCCCAAAGTGATTCTGACGATCAACCACGCCTCCGGTGCTGGTTACTACGCTATGGCGGGGCAAGGCTTCGATCCGCACTTCGCATTCTCATGGCCCACGGCCCGCATCGGGGTGATGGAAGGCGATTCGGCGGTAGTGGCGATTCACGGACCCGAACTGGACAAGCTGAAGGCGGCCGGCCAGCCGGTGCCGGAAGAACTCGCCTCGCGTATCGCGCAAACCCGTGCCGACTACGAACGCTGGCTCGATGCGCGCTATGCCGCCGCGCGGGGCCATGTCGACGGGATTCTGGATCCGCTGGCGACGCGACGCACACTCAGCTTTCTCTTTGAGGTTGCCGCTTGGAGCGGGCACCGCCAACCCGCCATACTGGAGCAGTTATGATTCGTATCGCTAATGGCCAAGGCTTCTGGGGGGATTGGCTCGAAGCCCCGGTCCGTCTGGTGGAGCAAGGCCCCATCGACTATCTCTGTCTCGACTATCTGGCCGAGATCACCATGTCCATTCTGCAGAAGCAGAAACTCGAGAATCCAGAACTCGGCTATGCCCGCGACTTCCCTCCGCTGATGGCGCGCATCGCGAAACAGATCCGCGACCGTGGCGTCACCGTGATTGCCAACGCCGGTGGGGTGAATCCCGCGGCCTGTGCCCGTGAGGTGAAGCGGCTGGCGCCGGAACTGAAGGTGGCGGTGGTCCACGGCGACGACGTGTACGCCCGCCTGGACGACTTCCTGGCCCGCGGGTTGCCGCTCAATAACCTTGATACTGGTGCGCCCCTGGCCTCGGTGCGTGACCGCGTGCTGTCAGCGAACGCCTACATCGGTGCATTCCCGTTGGCGGAGGCGCTGGCCACTGGCGCGCAAGTGATTATTGCTGGCCGGTGTACGGACACCGCGCTGACGCTCGCCCCGATGATCCATCGCTACGGCTGGAAGGAAGACGACCACCACCTGTTGGCGGCGGGCACCATCGCCGGCCACATCATCGAGTGCGGCGCGCAGGCGACGGGAGGCAACTGCCAGGTGGACTGGCAGACCATTCCCGATTTCGCCAACATCGGCTACCCCATTGTGGAGGCTGAACCGGATGGCACCTTCACCGTCACCAAGCATCCAGGCACCGGTGGCCGGGTGACTTCCGACGTGGTGAAGGAACAGTTGTTGTATGAGCTTGGCGATCCACAGAACTACATCACACCGGATTGCATTGCAGACTTCACGACTGTTCAATTGAAGGACTGTGGCCGAGACCGGGTTCGCGTCACCGGTATTCAAGGCCGCCCACGTACGCCGTATCTGAAAGTGTCGCTCAGCTACAGTTGGGGCTACAAGGCGATCGGTTCCCTGGTCTATAGCTGGCCGGAGGCTTATGGGAAAGCTCGTCTGGCTGAGCGGATCGTGCGCGAGCGGCTTTCGCAGTTGGGCCTGGAGTTCGAAGAGATCTGGGCGGAGATTCTTGGGTTTAACGCATGCCACGGTCCAGCGGCGTTGCCGTTTCCGGATGTGCCGGAAGTGCAACTCCGGATTGGTGTGCGAGGACAAAGCCGGAAAGACGTGGACCGCTTTACCCGGGAGTTGATTCCGCTAGTGCTCAGCGGCCCACCCACGGCGACTGGATTCGGCGATGGCCGTCCGCCGGTGCGCGAAGTAGTGGCCTATTGGCCGGCCCTCGTGCCGCGTGAAGAGATTCGCACCCATGTGGAGGTGTTCGCATGAAGATTCCGCTTTCGGAGATCGCCCACGCCCGCTCCGGCGACAAGGGTGACATGGCCAATATCGGCTTAATTGCCTATCAGCCGCAACACTACGCCGTGCTGTTGCGGG
>JALHNI010000121.1 GCA_022843605.1 Bryobacter sp. | reverse complement strand
TCACCATCGCCAACCGGGTACTCGGCGGCGGCAGTTCCGGACGGCTCTTCCTGAATCTGCGTGAAGAGAAGGGCTACACGTACGGCATCTACAGCCAGTTGCAGGCCCGGCGTCAGCCAGGACCCTGGCAGGTCAGCGGTGACCTGAAGGCGGACGCCACCGGCGATGCCATGCGCGAGATTCTGCGCGAGATCGAGCGGCTGCGGCAGGAACCCGTGCCGTTGACCGAACTGGAAGAGGCCAAGCGTTCGATTGTGGCCAGTTTTGCCCTGTCTCTGGAACAGCCGTCGCGCATCATGCAGTACGCCGCGGACCGTTATCGCTATCAGTTTCCGACTGACTATTGGGACCACTATCCGGCCCAATTGGCGGCAGTGACCGCCGACGACGTGCGCCGTGTCGCCCAGCGCTACCTGGACCCGGCGGCCTTGCAGATCGTCGCCGTGGGCGACGCCGCGTTGCTGAAAGGCGCGCTCGCCGAGTGGGGAGAAGTATTCGTGGAAGAGGCCGAAGTAAAACAATGACCGTAACGATGGATGGCATCACGCTGCACCTGGCTCATCCCGATGAGATCAACGTCAAGTGGGTGGGCCAGGACGAAAGCCTGCGGCAGTTGTTGGCCGCTTGGCTGGTAATTCATGACGCGGACCTGCCGATGAATCCGCGCCTGGTGGGCAAGCCGGGAGTCGGCAAGACGACGCTCGCCTATGCCGCCGCCGAGAGCCTTGAGCGCGAGGTCTACATCATGCAGGCCACGGTCGACACGCGGCCGGAGGACCTGATCGTCACGCCGGTGATCGAAGGCGAAGGCCGCCTGCGCTATGTCGCTTCGCCCCTGGTGAGCGCGATGATCCGCGGCGGAGTCTGCATTCTGGACGAAGGCAACCGCATGAGCGAGAAAAGCTGGGCCTCGCTAGCGCCGCTGCTGGACAACCGGCGCTACGTGGAGAGCATTGTGGCCGGTTTGAAGATCAAGGCCCATCCGAACTTCCGCATTGTGGCTACGATGAACGACGATGCCAGCACCTTTGACCTGCCCGAGTACATCCACTCGCGGCTGCAACCTCAGATTCTGATCGACTTCCCGGAGCGCGAAGAGGAATTAGCGATTCTGCGCGAAAACCTGCCGTTCGCTGAGAACTACATTCTGGAGTACGTTACCGACTTCCTGCAACAGGCGCACGCCGCTGAGGAACGGTACACGGTACGCGATGGCATCAATGTCGCGCGCTACTCGATGAAGCTGAAGCACGCCGCCACCTCGCCACTCGATGAGCGCATCGCGCTGGAATTGGCGATTCACGAAATTCTGGGTGATGAGGCCCTGCGCTATGTCCGCCGCCGGTCCGCTTAGCGATGGTCCGCTAGGGGCCGGCAGCCTTACACGCGGCCCGTTCACGTATTTCCCGGTGGCGCCTGGCCGGATGGAGTTCGCTTCGGCCGTGCGCGAGTGGATCCTCAAGGAAAAACCCGCCGTCGTGGCGGTGGAACTGCCGGTGACGATCGAGGAAAGCTATCTGCAGGCCATCGCCCGCCTGCCGCAGATGTCCGCTGTCGTCTATCCGGACGAACTCGACGACGAGAGCAACATCTATGTGATGGTGGAACCGACTGACCCGTTTGTCGAGGCCGTCCGCACGGCCCGCGAGACCGGTGCCGAAGTGGTCTTCATCGATCCGGCGATCGGCGAGCGGCCGCACTTGCCCGACGACTATCCGGACCCCTATGCCATCCGCTATCTCGGGCTCGAACGCTATCTGGAGCTCTATCGGCTGGAACCGCAGCCCCGCAACGACGAAACCGAGTTACACGCTTCGCGCCTCGCCTGGAAGTTGCAGGGCGCAGATCCCTTCGCGCGCACGCTGATCGTGCTGTCGCTGAATCTGCTGGACCCGGTGCTCGACGCCATGGAACAGCCGCAACCGCCGCCTGAGCGGCGCATGAGTCCGCCGCCGGTGACGGTAATCAATCCGCACCCCGATTGCCTCGCCGAAGTCTGCGTCGAGTATCCCTATTTGCAGGATCGTTATGAGGAGCATCGGCGCAACGCGCTGCCTGACGGGCTCGATCGGGGCGGCGTGCAGATGGCGCTGTTTCGCGAGGCGGAAGGCGAGTATCACACGAACACCGGCGACAAGGTGGAGCACTGGCACCGGCGTTATCTCGCGCGCTACACCCGGAATCTCGCCGCCGTCAGCGGCTATCTGGTCGCCAGCCTCTACGAACTCACAGTGGCCGCCCGTTCCATTGTCGATGACAACTACGCCTGGGAAGTCTGGAGCATGGCGAATCGCTACCCGGCCCAGCGGGCGGATGCCGAAATCGAGACGGTGAACCTAGCGGCCAGCGAAATCTGGATCAACACGCGCAAGGTTCGCTTACGGCGGCGGTTGCCGCGGACCAAGCAGCGCCGCAAGCCAGCCAATCTCAAGATGCGCAAGAAGGAGAGCCGTCCGGGGGAGTGGGCCAAGCAGTTGAACGGCAACTCGATCTGCTCCTATCCGCCCGAGGACCTGGTGATCGAGTCCTATGGCCGCTTTCTGAAAGCCAAGGCCAAGCGCATGCTGGCGGATGAGAGCGAGCGGGTGGTACCGTTTACCAGCAGCCTGCTCGATGGTATCGACATCCGCGAGACCATCCGGCATTGGCACGAAAAGAAGCTTTATGTGCGCGAAACCCGCCGCGCCCCGGGTGACGTCGGCGCGGTGGTCGTCATCTTCGACGAGGACTTCGAGAGCCGCTACAACTACATGACCACCTGGCTGGGTGAGCACCAAAACGAAAGCGATATGGCCTTTTACGCCACTCACCCTTTCGAGCATCTGGTGGGTCCCGGCATCGGCCGCGCCGAATACGGCGGCTTCCTGATGACGCTTCCCGCGGGCCGCATGTTCGACGTCTGGGCCGACCCGGACTACGACTTCGCCGAAACGAAGAGTGAACGCCTGCTGATGGCCGCCCTCGACTATTCGCTCGACCGGCATGTCGTCTACGTCGCGGCCAAGCCGCCCCGCACGGTCTTTCGCTCCATCGCCGCCCAATTGGGCCGCAAGCTCATTTATTTGCCGATCGGCCAGTTAAACCCCACCAAACTGAAGAAGGTCCGCGTGGTACACGTCCTGGATGGGCACGAGCGCCGGCCCGAAGCGAAGGACTACCTGTGGTGATACAACTGAACGAATGCGCCGCCGTGATCTGCTCGCCCTTCCTCTCGCCCTGCATGCTCAGGACCCCGGCATTCTCACCGGCACCGCCGACCTGCCCGGCGCACCCCTCGAACTAAAGGCCGGCCCGCTCTCGCTCCTTTTTGAGCCCGGCCTCGGGTTCGTGCGCTACATCCGCTTCGGCGAACATGAGGTGCTTCGCGGCATCTACGCCGCTGTCCGAGACAAGAGCTGGGGCACCGTCGCGCCCAAGGTCTCGAACCTCAGGACGTCCACGTCGCCCGGCGGCTTCGAGCTCACCTTCGACGTTCTGTGCCAGGAACGCGACATCGACTTCTCCTGGCAAGGCAAAGTGACGGGCGAAGCCGCTGGAACGCTCCGGTTCGACTTCAAAGGGCAAGCGGGCAGCGCCTTCGAGCGCAACCGCATCGGCTTCTGCGTGCTCCACCCGCTCGCCGAGTGCGCCGGCAAACCCTGCCAGGCCGAACAAGCCGACGGCCGGGTGATCGAAGGCCGGTTTCCGGACCTGATCTCGCCGCACCAGCCCTTGATGAACCTGCGCGTCGTCTCGCATCGGCTGCCCGACGGCACGGCCGTCGAGGTCCGTTTCGCCGGTGACGTCTTTGAGATGGAAGACCACCGCAACTGGACGGACGGCAACTACAAGACCTACTGCACGCCCCTTGCCCTGCCCTTCCCGGTCAAGGTGGAAAAGGGCACGCGCATCGAGCAGTCGGTGATCGTGAAAGTGAAGCCACAGGGCGTTCCAGCCAAGGTGCGCGCGCGGTCCTTTGTCGAGCTCAGCGCTGGCCCCGCGACGGGTAAACTGCCGTCGATCGGCTTCGGCATCGCCACGCGCGAAGCACCCTTCGGTGGCCGCGAAGCCGCGCTGCTGAACGCTCTGAAGCCGGCGCATCTGCGCGTTGACCTGAACACCGCCGGCGACTGGCGAGGTGTGCTGGCGCGTGCCGCCAAAGAGGCCCAGGCGCTTAACACGAGCCTCGAGATTGCCGTCACGCTGGGCGAGCGTCCGGAAGCAGAACTGCAAGCCCTCGCCAAGGCGATCCAGCCCACCCGTTGGCTGGTCTACAAGGCGGACGAGGCTTCCACGAAGCCGGCCACCATCACGCTCGCGCGCAAGATGCTGCCGGGCACGCTCGCCTCCGGCACGAATCAATACTTCACCGAGCTCAATCGCGAGAGGCCCGCCTACGGCGCGCTCGACGCCGTCTGCTATTCACTGAATCCGCAGGTGCACGCCTTCGACAATCGCAGTCTGGTGGAAAACCTGGCACCGCAAGGCGACACGGTCCGTTCCGCCCGCCAGTTCTGCGGTACCAAGCCGATCGCCGTCACCCCGATCACGCTGCGGCCCCGCTTCAACCCGCAACAGCGCGGACCCGAGCCGCCGCCTCTCCCCGGCCAACTTCCCGCGCGCATTGACCATCGCCAGCCCTCGCTCTTCGCCGCCGCCTGGACTCTCGGCAGCCTGAAGTACCTCAGCGAGGCGGGCGCGGCCAGCCTCACGTACTACGAAACGCATGGCTGGGGCGGTCTGCTGATGGCGGGCCGCTCGCCCCTGCCCGAACTCTTCCGCGCGACGCCCGGCATGGTCTTCCCGCTCTATCACGTCTTCGCCGACCTGGCGGAATTCGCCGGCGGCAGCTACCAAGCCCTCCAGACGGACTCGCCGCTCGACGTCATCGGATTCGCGCTGACGCTCGGCCCCCGCCGCCGCACCCTCGTCGCGAACCTGACGGCCCAACCCCGCATCGTCCGGCTACCGGCCGCCGCCAAGCTCTCGATTCGCACGCTCGACGAACGCAGCTTTGCAATGGCCACCACTGACCCGGCACGCTTCCGCAAGGTCCAGCAAACGCTCACCACGGCTGACCGAATGGTGGAACTTCCGCTCAGCCCCTACGCGGTCGTCACGCTGGATTCGTAAGCTCTATCCCCGGACGCGCAGATACGAACCAGCCTCCGCCGTCTGCTCATAGCGATAAGAGAAAGCAGAAAGGCTCGTCAGCTGAGAGAATCCGGTGTCGCCGCCGGATTCCGCCGCCTGCCCCAGGCCTTGCAGCAGCTTCCCCAGATCGGCGAACTCCGCATCGCTCAGGTCGCCCTTTACCGACACCTGCAGTTGCGCCGACGAAGATGATTCCGCTCCCTTCGCCGATTCCGCATACCGCACCTGCGCGGCCAGGGAGATCGTAATGGTGTCGCCTTCGGCGGTCCGCACGTTCAACTCGCTGGTGCTTCGGCCACGATAGCCCGACGTCTGCTCAGTGTGCGCCCGCTCACGCCGTTGCGGACGCTGGCGCTCGCCGCACACGCCGCAACTCTCACTCGCCTCCGGACGGCGCAACTGTAAGCTTCCGATGGACATTTCGACGGCCTCCGCTAAGGCTTATCGGCGGGCGGGCGTCTGCCATGAAAGGCAATGAGCAAGCGGCGCGACGGAACTCGTCCGCCCGCGCCGCTTGCATCGCCCTTAGTAGGTTTCGCAGGAGAAGCTTGCCTGGGACTTAAACAGACTCTTGACTAAGGTCTCTTTCGCCGCGTCCGCCGTCCCGATCGGCGCTGCGAACCAACGCTGAATCGCCTGAGGCCATTCCTCGGACGTATCGGCGATGCCGTACCGCCAATGGAGCGAGTGACCCAACTCGTGAATCACCTGATCGAACGTCCGCAACGTATTGTCCGGTTCCCTCATTCCCAGGGCCCGATAATTCACGTTGCGCGTCGCGACTCCTACCTTGCAGATCATCTGCTCGCTGATCCAGAGAAAGTCCTGGCTCGCTCCGCCACGCAGGAAGTCCGAGCTCATCTGCCCGGTTCCCTTCCACATCGTACCGGCCGGCGGGAGGGTCTTGAGGACGGCCGCCGATTCACCATTCGTCAGGTAGACCTTAAAGCCGTCGAGCTTGTTCTTGGGGTAGCCCGCCTGAAATCGGCTCGTCATTTCGGCATAGACGTTGGCCACGGCGTTCATGGCCTTCGATGTGGCCAGCTTGGAGCCGAAGAGGATCATTTTGGGCTCCGCCATCTTGAGGCACTTGTCCCATTCGGGAGCGCCCTCGTCCTTGGCCACGCAAGCCGTCGTCTTCGCTGGTTTGGACACGTCGAGCGGCGCCGTGAGCACCCCATCGCTTGACCAGAGAATCTCGCCACGCGGAGCCACCACCTGGAGGGCCCCGGCGAAGGAAACCGTCAGGACCGCGCCGCGATCCCTCTTTTGCGGCGGTGCCCAGACCGTCCCCCCGCTCGCGTCGAGGATGGCGAAACTGCCGTCGGCGCGCATTTCGACACGATCGGACTTCGCGTAATCTTTGGTCTGATCATTGACGCCCCAAATGAAGGCGTTGTCCCGAGCGCGTCGCACAATCAGGTTGCCGTCCTTCGCAAAGATCAGGTTGTGGTTCCCTGACGGGGATGGGTACTGCTTCTCTCGCACGAGTGCGGTGCCTGCCTTCAACGGAAGCGAGACTGCGCCAGGAAGCGTCGCCCCCGCCACTTTGCCACCCGCGGGCGGTACGGTCACCGGCTGGGGAATCGGCTGAGGAATCGGCTGGGGCTGGGACGTTGAGACGGAGTCCGCCGCGCCGGCGCATCCCTTCCGCGTCTTGTTGTCGCTCGCCCAAAAGATCCCGCCCTGAGAGGCAGAACCAGTCGTCCGACAGTAGAACATCTGCAGCACGCCGCCTTCGGTGAGGAACGGTCGCGCATTGCGGTCGATCGTGTTTGGGGCGGTTAAGGCCTGCCAGACAACCTGTCCGCCAGCGTCATATGCCAGGATGTTGCCGTTCGCGAAGGTGATCCGCTGAGCAGCACCGAAATTTGGCGTCACTTGGTTGAGGCCCCAGACAAACTGCCCGGACTTCGTGTAGACCACGAGATTGCCATCCGGCTGGTAGACCAGGTAGTGATTCCCGGACAGCGAGGGATATTTAGGCGAATCGCGGTAGACAGTCACGTCCGTCGCACCCCACACCGCTGCGGGCTGCGGAACTGGACGTCTTTGGGAACTCGCTGGGACGGTCGCCCAGGACAGAAAAGCCAGCACGGCCATCGGCCGCACCAAGCGTAGTGCGTGAGAATGCATTAAGGTTTTCCTCCGAAAACTAGCCCCGCAAGTCTAGCACGAGAGACATTGAGACCGCTTCGCGCGCTCTGTCCTGTTTTTCTTAATGCTTCCGCCGCAAATGTCTCGGATTTAGGCGGCGCGGCATCGTCTCAAAACGCCGTCCGGCTCTCAAAGCTGATTGCAAAACACGTTCTGACCTCGGCAGATCAATTGCCTCTCAAGCCGCCCAAGAGCGGGATGCCAGCGGGGTTCAATGAGCGGAACCTTCAGAAGTTCCTTACGCAGTTAGCAAAGCAACAAAAGGTGTCCGTTCCGAAAGGATGTCCGCCGCTCTTGATCGAGCGAACCCTCCCCAATAATCCCGGCACCCGTATTGATTACGCCCTTGTCCGTTCCGTACCCCCGTCTGGTATGGACATTCTGGCAACATGCGAAGTCAAAGGTCCGGTGAGAAAGACTCTGTTCAACCGAAGCCGATTGCAAGGAAACTTCGGGAAGAAGGTTATCAAGGACGCTCAATACCAGCTTCACCGAACAACTCTGTACCCCAAGGCTGAACACTACTTGGCGCTGTTAGTGCCCTTCTTAGAGATCTATGCTGATGCTGAGAAGTGCTCCGTCGCCCAGATGCTTGCCAATGTTCAGAGTGTCGTTCCCGGCCTGCGACTGACCGAATGCGGATCGGAGTTAATGTCGTTGCCGAACGGAGTAGCCTTGAGCCTTGTGATGGTTCAGGTCAGGAGCGCCTCTTCGCCCACCGTGCCTTAGCCGCTAGGGACGCCACTTCACTTCGCTGCAGCAGCCCTCATGGGACAAGAATCGGCAGCCAAAGCGCTGAGCGGTTGCTTTATTCTCGATCCGGGCTGCTACTGACCGCAAGCCGGTGTGAGATCGGGGTCTGTACACTGCCGTCCCAAGCGCCTCAGAATTGGAGCTTGGTCGAGAACTGGTACTGCCGGGCGTAGCCGTTGATGCCGGTGTAGCGTCCGAAGGCGGCGCCGGCGGTGGGGGTGGTGTTGATGTTCAACAGGTTCGCCGTGTCCAGCATGTTGTAGCTCTCGGCACGGAAGGTGACTGAGATCCGCTCGGTGATGGCCAGGCGCTTGGAGAGGACCATGTCCAGCAGGCTGAAGCCGTTCTGACGCACGTCACCGGAGCGGGTCGAGTAGTAACGCAGATTGCTGGCCGGCTGTACGGCGCCGCGCTGGTCAAAGACGCTGGTGTCGAACTGTCGGTCCCAGGTGCGTTCCGAACGAGGGAGGGCCATGTCGGCGAAGGTCGCTCCCGGCTGGAGAACGACATTGCCGATGGGGATCGTGATGCCGGTCTCGAGACGGTACATCAGGCTGACCTGCCATCCGCCCAGGAAGGTATCGACGGGTCGGCTCCAGGCGGAGCCAAAGCGCCGGCCGCGGCCGAAGGGGATCTCGTAGATGCCGTTCACCTGCAAGGCGTGCGGCCGATCCCACGGAGCGTAGGTTTTCTCGGGAGCGCGCTCGCCGGGGTCGCGGTAGGTGACTTGCTCCAGGTTCTTCGAGTAAGTGTAAGAGAGGTTAATGGTGAGTCCATCGGCCATGCGGCGGTCGGCGCGGACCTGTAGCGAGTCATACCAACTGCGCCCATTGGTTTCGGACCAGGTGGCACCAGCGAGGTGAGGATAGGGCAGCAGGAGTTGCTGCCGCTGCATGTTAGCGCTGCCGCCCAGCGAGGTATTGGTGGGCAGGAGGCCGCGGAAAGGATTGGGGAAATTGGTACTGAGATAGTTGATGGTCGTTGCGTCACGGGTCATCGACGTAGAACGGTACTCGATGGGGAGAAAGTTCAGGTTCCGGGATACGGGCAAGTTGTAACCGCGATTGGCGGAATAAGTCGCCTCCATGGTCATCTGCCAGGGTAACTGCCGCTGAAAGCCGAAGCTCATGCGGTCGGCGCGCGGTGTGCGGACGCTGTTGGGATAGTTCACGGTGAGCGCGTTTCCGACGTTGGTCATCAGGCCTAATGTACTGCCTGAGGGCGCCAGTAACCCGGTGGGGAAAGGGTTCGCGAGTAAGTCAGCCCGCGGGACGATGCTGTCGGTGGTGGTTTGGATGACGGTGGCTTGGGAGAAGCCCGTCTGGTTGGCGCTGGTCCGAATTACGCCCAAAGCATCGTAGAAGCTGCCGAAGCCGCCACGGAGAACGGTCTTGGAATTGAGCTGATAGGCGACGCCGATGCGCGGCATGAAATTTGAGAGATTGGTGCTCCAGAGACCATTGCGGCGGCCGCCGACACCGGCATACTGCAGGCCACCGCGAACGGCAAAGTTACTCGCGGCGAGTTCGGGAATCGGACTCTGGGCGTAAGCCGCGCGGGCAGCGGCTTCGATGGGGAGTGGCGTGGTGAGGTCCAGGCCGTTCACGATCGAGTTAGTTGCTTCCACGGTGGGCATCTCAAGCTCGTAGCGCAGACCAAGATTGACGGTGAGCCGGCGGGAGACGCGCCAATCGTCCTTGATGAAGAGAGCAGTGCGGGGCGACCGCTCATTGAGCGGCGCCACCACGGACATGGAACCACTGGCGGGATGCCCGAGCATGAACGACGCCAGCGGGTGGAGTTGATTCACGCCGCCCGACGTATTGAAGGGCCCAACCGACCAGGCCGAGGTGTAGTTCAATTGCGGCGAGCGGGCCCGGATGTCGCTGAGGCGCTCCTTCACGTAGCCGCGATACTCGGTGCCCATGCCCAAGCTATGGTTGCCCTTCATCACACTCAGCGTGGCGCCGCCGGTATAGATGCGATCCACGTTACGGTCGCTGGCGGCTTCGCCGATCGGTTGCCGGTAACCGGTGATGTTGTCGATGCGGATGTTCGGGAGAATCGCGGGCTTACCGGTGGAATCGAGATTGGTGAAGCCGCCCAGCCCGTACTCGCTCAGGTTGACGCCGCTCGAAAAGGGTTCGGCAATGTCCATCTGGTTGGTGTAGCCGAAGCGGGTGTTCAGCAGAACCGAGGGGGAAAAGGTATGGATATCGTCGACGGCGATCAGGCGCAGCGAGCGGTTGGTCTTTTGGCCGGAGGAGAATCCGTTGAGGTGGAAGTCGGGATCAGCGGCGCGCCAGCGGGCTTCCGAGTAGCGGGCAAAGGCCCGGTTGTTGGAGGAGAAGTTATAGTCCGCGCGCGAGGTGAGGGTCTTCCAGCCCTGATCTTCGACGGAGTTGGGATGCTGAAAGTTCTGGGCGACACCCGGCACATTCGGATTCGGGAAGAGCTGGGCAAGCCGGCGCGAAGTGGGATTCACGCGGCTGGCGGCGATGATGTTGCCCGGGATGGGGTCGCGAATGATGCGCCCCGGATTGGTGGGGTCGACGCGGCCGCTGAGCGGATCGTAGATCTGGCCCACGCCGATCAGTTCGGAGAAGTCCCCGGTGCGCATCTTCGCGGTGGGGGTTGTCATTTGGAAGGAGAAGGGATTCAGGTAGTCGTTTAACTCGGTGGCGACGAAGAAGTGCGCCTTGTCGCGCTTGAGGGGGCCACCGATCGCGCCGCCCCAGCGGCGGTCATGGTAGATCGGCTTCGGCTGGTTGTTCACCTTTTGGAAGAAGTCCTTATTGTCGAAGCGGGAATTACGGTAGAAGAACCAGCCGTCGCCATGCCAGTCGTTGGTGCCGCTGCGGGTGACGAGGTTGACGATGCCGCCGCCCGTGAACCCGGCTGCCGCGTCATAGGTGCTGGTTTGCACCTTGAACTCCTGCACGGCCGCAGCCGGCGGGCTATAGGCAACCCGGTCGCCCGCCGTGTTGGCGATGCCGTCGAGCGTGAAGTCGCTGCGGGTGGCGCTCGACCCGTCCACCGAGATCTGGGACGTTCCGTTGGTCATGCCGGGCTTGTTGAGCCGCAGGTGTGTCTGGGTGGTGACGCCGGGGGCCATCTTGGCCAATTCGTGCGGATTCCCTTCGCGGAAAGGCAGTTCCTCGAGGCGCCTGCGGTCCACCACCTGGCCGAGCGTGGCGGAGGAGACCTCCAGTGGCGGCGCGGACTCCACCGTGATGCGTTCCGAGACACTCCCGACACTGAGCGCCACGTCGATCTGCTGCATGTCCGCGATCGTCACCTGCACCTTCTCCTGCACCAGCGTCTGGAAGCCCGCGCTGCTGAAGGAGAGCCGGTATTGCCCGGCCAGGAGATAAGGAAGCCGGTAATTGCCTTCCGGATTGGTCTGCACTTTGAGGCTGACGCCCGTCGCCAGATTCACCGCCTCCACCATGACGGCGGGAATGGCGGATCCGCTGGGGTCAGAGACGCGCCCCAGGATGGTGCCCCTCGATTCCTGAGCGGTGAGCAACGTCGGTTGGACGGATATCGCGGTTAAGATAGCCACCGTGGCAACGACTCTGGCAAAGCGACACTGATTCATGGTGTACTCCTTGGGCCCGCTCGACCAAATCCATGCGATGGAGCGGCAACCCCCCTATATTGCCCCTAAGGATCGCTGCCCCGTTCCTTGCCTACAAGTCAATTCACAGCGAATTCACCGTAAAGAATCCTATTTGTCATGGGCTACTCGCGAGGAAGCAGCATGATATGCTTGCGTTCTCAGGAGCAACCCGGCATTGAGGAGACCACCCGAAGTCACGGACCTGGAACCGGACCCAAGCTTTGCCGCCATCGTCCCGGCTCACAACCTGGCGACCGACTGGCGCTGGCAACTCGTCGAGCGGATCGCCGCGAGTCCGGCGTTCGAGAAGTCTCATCGCCTGCGGGAACTGTTGCTCTATCTCACCCGACATGCCCTGCAGTTTCCGGGCCAGCCTCTACCGGAGCAGGAGATCGGGATCGCGGTGTTTCAACGGGAGCGGGGCTACGACACCAATCTGGATAACATTGTCCGGGTCCAGGTATCGCAGCTACGCAAGAAGCTTTCCGCCTACTTCGAGTCGCCGGAGGGTCTCGCTGAACCCGGCGTGATCGAGATTCCCCGGGGTGCCTACCGCACGGCTTTTGCCGAAAGGATCGACGATCCCCCGGTCTCCATTCCTGTTCAGCCGGAGATCCGCCCGCGCCGCTGGGCACTATTGGCGGCCCTTGCCTTCTCTACAGTGATGTTTGCGGCTCTGTTTGCGTGGTCTCTCTGGGAGCGCGGACAACTGGAGCAGCGCTTTCGACAGAGCAGTTCCGGCCCCTCGGTGGACCGCCTCTGGAAGGCGCTGTTCGCCAACCAGCGCCCCATTTCCGTCGTGATGGCTGACGCGGGGCTCACGATGGTGAATGACCTCACCGGAGAATCGCTCGACCTCAGAAAGGTCCTCTCGAACAAGTCCATGCGGGACAGGATCGCCGACCTGATTCGCGATCCTTACTGGCAGGCCCGGGTGACCAACGTCAGCTATGGCTCCTACGTAAGTCTCACCGATGCCCGTGTCGCCAATCAACTCGAGCGGCTGAACGCCACTTCCGGATACTCCTCGGAACTCGCGTTCGTGCGCTCCATTACGGCCCACACCCTGATGCGCCAGAATGCGATCCTGCTGGGGAATCGCCGGGCAAATCCGTGGGTGACCCTGTTCGACGACCGCTTGAACTTCGAGTATCGCTTCGACGATCAACTGCGAAAAGCCAGTTTCGTCAACCTGAAGCCGAAACCTGGCGAAGACGGCGTCTACCACGGAATCTGGAACCGCGAAGGATATTGCCTGATCGCCACGCGCCCGAATCTCACCGGTAAGGGCAATGTTCTGATCCTCAGCGGCACCAGTATGCCGAATGTCGAGGCCTGCGGAGAGATCATCTCGAGCGAGCGCTGGGTCGGACAGATCAGCAGTTCATGCGCGTCTACGTTCCCTTACTTTGAGGTTCTGTTTCGCGCCAGCGTCCTGAACGACACCTCTCCCCAATACGATCTGGTATCCACGCGTTGCGGACTGAAGTAGCAAGGGACGCGCGACACACAATCGGTTGAGCGCCGCCGATGGCCAGGAAATTGTTAGTCCGTGCCGGTGCCCCAGACGCCCCGCGCCTTCGCGAAGGTCAACACCAGAGCCAGCGCTTGCGCCACGCGTTCGCCGTGGGGGTCGCTCGCGGGATTCAGGGGCAGAAAGAGTGCGGTGCCTTCGCGCCGCGAAAGTACGTTGCTCGCTACCATCGCCCGCATCGCCCAGATCGCCGCACCCACGCTAGGGCACTCGACACCGAGCCAGTTACCGTATTGGGTCGCCGACGGCTTGAGGCCGAATTTCTGCTCCAGGTGCTTCGCCAATTCGCTTGAGTTGCAAACCGACAACGCGGGATCCACCAGAGGCGACTCAACGGCCAGCCGCGCGAATAACCGGTCGATCGCCTGCTGCTGGGGTGCGCGCATGTGACCGGTCCAGTAGTGGCTGGTCTTGGCGATCACCGTGACGACGTTCTTGATCTCCTTCTCGATCCGGTAGCCGGGCCCCGCAGGAAGGTCCAGCATGGTGCCGTCCACGACCCGCGCTGACACGTTCTCAATCACGATGGCCCGCAGGAGCCATCCGGCCATGGCCTCATAGGGGCAGGTGATCCGCACCCAGCCCAAAACCGGCGAAGGCTGCACCGGCAGTTCGGCGACCATGCTGACTCCGCGGCAGATGTCGTGGAGCACCTGTTGATAGCGCTCCGGCTCCCGGGCGATTTCGTCCACCCGCCCAGGCTCCAGCAGGGTGCCCTTGTGCGGCGGCCCGCCCGCCATCGCCAAGTCGCAAAACGTGGCCCACATTTCGTCCCACGCCACCTGACCATCGCGGCCGAAGCGCAGCCCCGCCGACCCCATCGATACCGGCTTCACCTGTTCATACGAGTCCTGATACTCTTCCGGCAGGATCGTCCGCAGCCGTGTCTCCAATTCTTCGTAGGTCATGGCATTTTGCCCTCTCCCCAGCGTACCCTTCCCAGGGTAAGTGCTAACCTCAAACATGCCAAGCTTGGGCCGCAGACGTTTCCTGGCCGGTGCCGCCCTCGAAACAGCCGCCAAGCCCGGGAACCATCTCGACGAGACCCTGAGCGCCGCCGTCGCCGGCCGCAAAGTCCCCTCTGTCGTCGCCATGGTCGCGACCGGGAAGCGTACCCTCTATCAGGGAGCTTTCGGTACGCGGGAACCCGGCGGTCCGCCCGTCGCCCCCGACAGTATCTTCGCCATCGCCTCCATGACGAAAGCGATCACCAGCGTAGCCGCCCTCCAATTGGTTGAACAAGGCCAACTCAAGCTCGACGCCCCCGCCGCCGAATACCTGCCCGAACTCGCCCAACTCGACGTTCTCGACGGCTTCGACTCCAGCGGCCAGCCCTTCCTGCGGCCCGCCAAAACCCAACCTACGCTCCGCCACCTGCTGACGCACACGTCCGGCTTTTGCTACGACACCTGGGACGAGTCCATGTTCCGCTACACTGCCGCAAAGCCTGGCCCTGGCAAGCCCGGTCCACTGGTCTTCGAGCCCGGCACCCGTTGGCAATACGGTCAAGGAATCGACTGGGCCGGCCGGATCATCGAAGCGGTGTCTGGCCTCACGCTCGAAGACTACTTCCAGCAGAAGATCTTCCGCCCGCTCGGCATGATCGACACCGGCTTCATCCTCCCGCCCGCCAAGTTCCCCCGGCTCGTCGGCATGCACCATCGCACCGAATCCGGCGGGTTCGAGCCGCACGAGCGCAAACTGCCGCAGGCTCCCAAGTCCTTCGGCGGTGGCGGCGGACTGTACTCCACCGCCGCCGACTACGTCCGCTTCATGCAGATGATCCTGAACCGCGGCCTCGGCCCGGCCCGGCAACCCCTCCTGGGGGCGGCTACGGTCCGCGACATGGCCCGCAACCAAATCGGTACGTCCACAGCCGGCAAAATGCGCAGCTTCCGGCCCTTTACCTCGCTTGACGTCGACATCCAGCCTGGCCACCCCGGGAAGTGGGGCCTCGGCTTCCTCATCAACCCCGACGCCTACGCCACCGGACGCTCCGCCGGCAGCCTCGCCTGGGCCGGCCTCTTCAACACCTACTACTGGATCGACCCGCGCCGCAACCGCTGTGGCGTCATCCTCATGCAGTTTCTCCCCTTCGTCGACCGCGAAGCCGTGGCCCTTTTCGGCAAATTCGAGCGCGCCGCCTACCCTTAAGGACGGGCGCCAAGCGCCCTCCAGAGGGGAAGATCAGCGTTAGCACGACCGAACGGCCGCGATGTCGTTTCCATGGTCACCCCTCGCCACGGCCAGAACTTCGCTAAGTCGGCCGGAGGTTCTGATTGCAGCGAAACAGATTCGTCGGATCGTACTGCTGCTTTAGCTTCACCAGGCGGGGGAAGTTGATCCCGTAAGCGGCCTGAACCCGATCTTCGCCCTCGTCACCGAGGTAGTTCACGTACACTCCGCCGGACGAGAACGGCTGGATTGCCCGCCACAAACTATCAGCCCATCCGATGTGCGCATCGGATTCATCCGCATTGGTCCACATCGGCATAATCACCACGTCATAGGCCGCAGAGCGATGGGGGAAGGCGGTCGCTTCGGGCGGCACGCGGCCCATCGCGCCGCCAAGGTGCTCAATCAGCACGCTCGAGTAGGGCGAAACAGCGCCGCGAAATCCTTCCACCAGCGCGTCGATTGCCCCGTCACTCAGTTCATTCAGCAGGCTCGATTTCCAGTGGTTGTATCGACCCTGGGGAAAGCTCTGGTCAATCATCGACTGCGCGCTGACGTACGGCATCGCTTGCAGCATGTCCATGGCCGGGGGGCCGAACGTTCTCAACGGCTCGATAACTTTCTCCGCTTCCTCCATGGGCCCGAGGTAGCAGGCCACCAACGCGACCATGGGGTGGCCATCGGGAGACTTGAGCAGCGCCGCCCAAACCGCCAACTCCTCCGGCGCTTCACTCGTCAGGTGACGATAGAAGCGCAGCACTTCCTTGGCGCGGTCCAGTGGGTGGAGCACCATTCCCGCCAGAACCATCGGGCCGACGGGGTGGAGACGGAACTCGAGCGCCGTCACGATCCCGAGGTTCGACTGTGAGCCGCGCAGGCCGAAGAAGAGGTCCGGGTTGTCGTCGGCGCTCGCTCGCCGAAGTTGGCCATCCGCGGTGACGACGTCCAGGGCGAGAAGATTGTCCAGGGCCAAGCCATACTTGCGCATCAACCAGCCAAATCCCCCTCCCAGAGTCACGCCGGCCACGCCCGCCTGAGAGCAGATGCCCCCCGTCGTGGCGAGCCCAAAAGCCTGTGCCGCCTGATCAAACTCACCCCAGGTGACGCCAGGTTCCACGCGCGCTGTGCGGCCGGCGGCATCAATGGCGATGTCCTTCATTTGCGACATGTCGAGTTGAATGCCAAAATCGCAACTCCCGCTGCCGGACACGTTGTGCCCACCGCCCCGCACCGCGACCGGAAGCGCACGGACCCGGGCGAAGTTCACCGCCGCGACGATATCGGCAGCGCCCTGGCACCGCACAATCGCCTCGGGCCGCTTGTCGTGCAGGGCATTCCACAGGTGCCGCCCCTTGTCGTAGCCGGCATCGGCCGCGCTCAGTAAATCGCCTTTGAGGCTTTCGCGCAACGCCGCCAGATCCAACTCTGCCACTTTATTCATGGACGTCTCTCTCCTCCTGGATTCGATCGGAACCGGTAGCCGACACCGCGGACAGTAGAGACCATCCAGGCGCGCGCACCCAGCTTGCGCCGCAGCGAACGCACCACCGCATCCACCACGTTGCTGCCGGAGTTCGTGCGCTGTTCCCACACCTGCTCGAGCAATTCCACCCTCGACACGGTTTTTCCCTCGCGTTGGCGAAGATAGCGGAGCATTCCGAATTCGAGCGCCGTCAGTGCCACCCGCGCCTCCGGATTCACCAACTCTCGCGTCTCGCTGTCCAGGATCTCTTCCGGGCGCAGGCCGAGTTCCCCGGCCACCAGATCGCTCAGCCATCCATCGAACGAACCCGGACCGAAATCGAGCATCGCCAGATGGCACGGCACTCCGTCAATCTCCACCGACGCGTTCTCCACGACCCGGAAGCCAAGCGGTTGCAGCATCGGGGCATAAGTGCCGATGTCGTTCATTACGCCATAACAACGCCGGATCTGCGGTCGAAGCGCCATGTGCGATCGCTTCACGTCCAGCCAGCACGCTGCCTGCACGGCGGATGGCGCCTCCCCCACCGATTTGCTCAGCCAGCGGCGAAACACCAGGGCGGTCTCGTTCTCCGCCAAGGGACAGTCGCGCAGATGGCGTTGCAGGAGAGCCAGGGCGGGATCTCCGTCCGGCATGGATCTCCTCAGACTTTTCCAATCCATGGCAACGTAGAAACCGATCACTTCGCCGGTGAGGTCGCGCACCACGGAGAAACTCTGCGGTAGCTTTTGCCACCATCGCCGGAGAGCCGCCGCGGATCTTGGAGTCTCGTGATCGTGCACGATGGCAAGAATGGCTTCCTCATCCTCGGGCCGGGCTCGCACCAGTGCCAGGCTCTGCGCTCCGCTCGGATAGTAGGCCTCCCGCAGGCCGGGGTTCTCGAGCAGATAGAGCATGTCCGCCGTGTAGCGCCAGAGATTCCGCCGATCCGATTGCCCACTCTCGGCCCGGATCTGCGTCCACGCCGCGCGCCGGTACGTGCCGCGGCGATGCGGATCGCAACTGCACAACCAGGAAGCCACAGCTTCCTGAACCTGCTCATGGAGCATCAGGCCTTCGCTGGTTGCCTCGACAATCGATAACCCGGCCATTTCCTCGTATAATTCGCGGCTGTAAATTTCCGGCACCATTGCCGCCAGCAGCGAATGCGTCGTCGTGCGGACCACCGAGGCGGCCTCCACCGCGATGCGCAGACGCTCATCGGTCACCTCAGCCAGGTAGATTCGCGTCAATTGCGCCACCATGCTGCGTGGGTCCATGCCGCGTGGGTCCGGGCCGCGTGGGTCCGTGCCGCGTGCGTCCATGCCGTCCCTTTTCGAGCCCAGATTTCCCCTCGCCCCACCGGCCAGCACCAACGCCATCGGATGGCCGCCGGCGATCCGGAAAATCGCCGACGCCTCGCCCGCCGGCACTCCGGCACGTTCCAGCAACTTCGCGGACTCCGCCTCATTCAGCGCCGGCACTGGAATCGTGCGGATCAACCCCTGCCACTCCAGCGCACTCCGCCAATTCGGCCCGGGCGGATACCGGCCGGCGATCACCACCCTCGTGGTTTCCGTCAGCGCGGGCACAAATGCCTGACACATCCAAGCGTCAAGGAGGCGCAAGACTTCATAGCCATCCAGCACCAGAAGCGTCGATTTCCTACCCCCCAGGCACTCGGCGGCCGCTTCCACTGTTGGCAGCGGACAATCGAGAACTCGCTCCAGCACAGAGAGGAAGCCCTCGGGCGTCGGCTCAATGAAGCGGCAGTCGAGCCGGATCACTTGCCTGCCCCTGGCCATTGCGCTTGCCGAGAACTCCTGCAGCAAAGCCGTCTTCCCGACCCCGGCCAAGCCATGCACCCAGGCGATGAGGGGGCCGTCGCTCTCCGCGCATTCGGCTAAGAGGCGCAGTTCCTCCTCCCGGCCCACGAAACCCGCTGATGCCCTTCCCGCCAGAACGTCTCTGATTCGTTGCGCCACCGGCATGCTTCCCTCCACCTGGAATCCGGGAAGTATACTGCACGGCCCGCCACCGGGCCACTCCCTGAATCCAAATGCCAGTCTGGGAAGCATGAAGCCTGAGTCTACGTAGGTTCACGCGGCCAGGATGAGAGATTCATGAGAAATGCGTGAGATTCTGTCCCCGAGGCAATAGTGGGTCGGCGGGCCTCCCGAAAGCTTGAAAATTACGTCGTGCCCCGGTAACGATGCTGCGGATAACGCGGCACTGGCGACGGGACTTCCGCAGCAGAGCTTGTGCTTGATTCGGCTGCGGCGTTTCGGACGGGCTCAGGCCGTTTCTTATCGGGCTGTACCGTCCCGGGCCGGGGAGCGGGCGGAGGGTTGCGATTGGCTGACAAGGGTTTGGCCTCGACTCCAGTTTAGCCCCCGCGGACAAATCCCCGACCCATTTTCCTGCGTTATTCAATTCATTCTAAATGAGTTATGTCGATCTAAATTCGTGGTGATCGTCGATCAAGGGACGCACTTCTCCGAGTGCCAGGAATCGGTGCCGTAAGACACCCCCTTGGTTCCCGCTCGCTTTTGCCCGAAAGAGGCGCTGAGAGTCGGGCTCAGCACCTGTTCCTGTCCGTAAACGGTTCAGAAAAGGCCATTTACGAAATCGCGGTGGATACCACCGAAGCCCCGGCGATGCCACCGAAGCCAGCGCGGACCGCGCGCCGACGTTCCGCTCATGCGTCTACTCCTGAACTGGGCGCGGGTCCCCTGCTCCCAGCGCGGACGGCACCACGCCGCTAGCTGGCGGCGGCCGACATTTCTCACCAGAGGTCGTGACCGCGCATTGCACCAGCGAAGCGATCGCGGGTGGGTTCCTGTGACCGCTCGGTGGCTTTTCTTGGGCTTTTCTTGGGCTTTTCTTGGGTTCTGATCGGCACCATTATCTTTTGGATTGAACGAGATCGCCAGGGTCGTTTTCGGAAAAAAGTTTTCAGGCGGCGCGTTGTTGAATCGGGGTGGCGGGGCCACCACAGCAGCGCTTGTATTTGAGGCGGCTGCCACAGGGACAGGGCGCGTTCCGGACCGGCTGCTTCTCCTCATTTTTCCCTCCTCCTTTCTCTTCGATAGTCTGATCGGTTCCTGGATTGGACGGTGCGAGAATCTGTTCGAAGACGCGGTCGGTGGCGAGGTCGCTTTTCAGCCTGGCCAACTCGGTGGGTCGTTGATTCTGGACGAGTTTGACGATCTCCATAGCGGCTTTCAGACGAGTGGCGGCGGGCGTGTTCGGGTCGCTCAGGAGCTGTCGAAAAGTGTCGAGTGCGAGTTCGCTCAGATCGCTGAGCTCATCGAGCAGCGCCTCGGCGCGGTCCTGGCGGGCGGCGAGGAGGGCACGGGAGAAGGCTGGATGGTGGCGGGTCCAGAGGTGGATGGTGCTGCGGTGGACGCCCCCGTGCCGGGCAGCGGCGCTGACGGTGGAGCCTGCGGCGAGAAGCTTGAGGACTTCGGCCTGAGTGGGCGTCAGGTTGTCGAGAAGTGTCGAGTCGAGGTTTTGGGGTATCGGGTTTGGCATGAGTCTCCTCTGTGCCGAGGATATCTTGTAGATTCAAGTTTCCCTGCCTCGTTCCGAATTTATCTTATTGATTCAGCTAGCGTTATTGCGTTTCCGACTTCTGTTATCGCCTGTCCGCTATTGCTTAAGGAAAAGTGCCCTGGCATGAACGAGAAGCCTTTCCCCGAACTGCGAACTGCGCGCCCAGGCCGGCGGCGACTCTTTGCGGCTACGGTACGCGTTCGATCCTGCGCCGGAAGGCCATTTTGCTGGACTTGGGGGACAAGACCGGGGATCAGCGGCGGAACGAGACGCACGATCCGCGTCGTCTTTCCCGACGGACGTGCCGTCAAGGTCACCCAGTTCTTGGAGTAGCGGAAGACCCATGCGTCCGTCTTCGCTCCGCCCCAGACAAGAGCAAGAAACTAGCCAAGCCAGCGGTCGTTGCGATTCGGAGCTTTAGTCCGGCGACGACGCTGCAGCACCATCCGGATTGTACACGGCCCGGAGGTGGAAGGGGTGGAGCGGACGACGCAGGAGAATCGGAACATACCGCCCGGGCACGAGTCCGCGGGGTGGTAGGGGGCTGCCAGGGTCCCACCTCTTTCGACTTGGGTTAAGCCATTGTTTACGATAGCGTTAGCCGGGATCCGGGGTAGGAGCGTGTACGACACCGATCCTCCGACACCGATCCTCCGACACCGATCCTCCGGGGTAGGAGCGTGTACGACACCGATCCTCTGTACGACACCGATCCTCCGTCTTGACACCGATCCTCCGTTTTGACACCGATCCTTTGTGTGACACCGATCCTTACTTTGCACCTCGCGAAGTTGCTTAATGGAGACGGGCCGTGGGTTCCGCCGTCACACCGTTTCCATTGGGAAGACAGGCGTGCTCCCTCCGGCTACCGGCGATCTTTACATCAAACGTAGTCGTGGCGTTTATCTGACTTGGCGTTCCTATCGTCGGTTTACCTGCTTTGTTTAACTCGAACGTTACTTTCTTTGGCTCCCTGCCATAACATCGAATCGCGTCTACCAATCCTACGGGCTTGTCTTCA
>JALHNI010000120.1:4194-22244 GCA_022843605.1 Bryobacter sp. | reverse complement strand
CAGTCCATCAGCACGACGTCGTAAGTCTTCTCAGTCGCCATGGCCACGGCTCGCCGGCCGTTCGCCGCCACATCCACCTGACACCCCAGCCGCTCCAGGAAAGCGGTGGCGACGCGCAGATTCACGGCATTGTCCTCGGCCAGAAGAACCTGAAGGCCGACTTGCTCAAATCCGGATGCCGCTTCAGGAGCCGCGGAGATATCTTCGCCGCTGATGCCCAAGCGAACCCGGCGCAGCACCGCATACAGATGGTCCGCATGCGCGGGCCGCAATACCGTATGCCAGTTTGCATCCGCCCGGGACAAGAAGTCCCGCTGGTCCGGCCAAGCGAGAACGACCACCCGCCGCTGCGCGTCCGGCGGCAGTTTGAGCAGGTCGTCGCGCAGGGCGCCCAGCCCCTCTTGTGGAAACGCGCAAGTCACCAGGAAGGTGGCGCCGGCACCCAGTCCTTTGAAGTCAAGAAGTCCTTCAGCGACGCGGGTATGGACAATCGCTGTTTGTCCGAAACTGCGAACGAATCCTTGCCAGACCGAGTGACGGGGCGGCAATGGATCCACCACCACCACGGTTCCACCCAGCGGCAACAAGGGCAGACGCTTTGCTTCAGCGTCGGTGTCCAGCGGCAGCGGAATGGAGAACGAGAACATCGACCCTTGGGCCGGAGTGCTTTTCACTTCCATCGCGCCACCCATCAGTTCCACCAGGTTTCTGGTGATGGCGAGGCCGAGGCCGCTACCGCCATAGCGGCGCGACGCGGAGTTATCGATTTGTTGGAAACGCTGGAACAACAGCGCCTGCTTCTCCAGGGGAATGCCGACGCCACTGTCCTCCACCTGAATGGTGAATTGAGGCTGGGTTAAATCAGGGGACTGACAGACATCGACGACGATCCGAATGAACCCTTCATCTGTAAATTTAACGGCGTTGCCGACCAAGTTTAGGACCATCTGACGGATGCGTCCACCGTCCGCGATGAAATAGCGGGGAAGGTCAGGCGGGTAGTCGAAGACCACTTCCAGCCGTTTCTCCCGGGCCGCGAACCCCAACAAATCGAGCACGTCTTCCAGCACCCGGCGCAGATCCGTGGACACGGGCTGAATCTCCACCATTCCGGCTTCCAGCTTGGAGAAGTCGAGGATGTCGTTAATGACTCGCAGCAAGGCATCCGATGAATCGCGAATCGTCGCGGCCATGTTGCGCTGGCGCGAGTCGAGCGGTGTGCCCAGCAGCAGTTCCGTCATGCCGCGCACGCCATTCATCGGGGTCCGAATTTCATGGCTCATTTGAGCAAGGAACTCGCCTTTGGCACGATTCGCCTCTTCGGCCTGCAGACGCGCCCGCTCCAAAGTCTCTTCGAGGCATTTCCGCCGGGTGACATCGCGACCGATCGCCTTCACCGTTACCGCGCCCCCGTCGCCGCCCGCGAGGATTCGGCAATTGAACTCCACTGTCACCGATTCGCCGCTCCGGGTGATGAGTTTACGCTCCGTGCGTAGGTTCAGTTCGCCCCGTTGAATGGCACCCTGAATGTAGAGATCCCAATCCGTCTGATTTTCGCGCGGCAGCAGCAGTGTGATACTGCTGGACATCAGTTCGTTCACGGTGTACCCCATCAGTTCCGAGACCGCGCGGTTTGCAAACTCGATGCGGCCTCGCTCGTCGAACTGAAAGATTAGGTCACTCGCGTTTTCAAAGAGCTCCTGGAAGCTCGACTTCACCTGCCGCTCCTGCTCCGCCGCCCGTTCCACCAGGCTAGTTTGGATTCGCACCCGACGGCGTAGCTGCATCACCCAAGTCAGAGCGGCCAGCACTCCGACGATCAGCAAGCCCGACAGCACCGCCGTGCGCCTCCAATTCCAGTAGGGCGCCGGCGCCAACATCACCAGGTCCTCCGCGGAGCGAAGCTGCATCCGGAACCAAAGGTGGCTCGGATCGTCGAAGGCGTTTCCCGTAAGGAAAGCCACGCCCTTCACCGTAAACCGGCTGCCCGGTTCCGGCAGCGACACGCTCCTATCCCAGCGGTCGATCTGCGCCGAGTACTCACGGCCTCCGTTTTCGAAATGCAGAATTTGTCCGCCAGATGGGTCACGCGAGGCAGAAACCAGTGTGCCGTCTAGCGAAACCAGCCGCGCTTGTAGCAGTTTCGCCGTCAGTTCCTCCGGAGTAGTCCGTAACGGTTGAATCGCTTTCGCCGAGGGCAATAGCCGCGCGGTAGCGTCAATCAGCGACGGCGCCAGGCCCCCCAGCCGTACGTAGCCGGTTACCGCCACCGTACTCCCCAACGGCAAGCGCTGACGGCTGGCAGACTCCACCAGAATGCCCCCGCTCTCGTCCTGGATCACGTGCAAACGATCCTGCCGGCTGTAGGTCACTCGACCCACCACATGCACCGCCGATGTCTGCGGCTGCCCGGAATCGAAGGTCATCACCTTGGCAATCGGCATCACCTTCACTTGGTCCACGGGCTGTCCTGGAATCACCTCGATGTCGTCCCCCGACGCCGCATACAGGATGGCATCCGTCATCTGCCCCACCGCATTGAACACGCTCGAGGCCACACCCTGCACCCGCACCCTCCGTCCGATCCACTTGCGCGCCTGATTGGCTTCGAGGTCATCCACACGAACGCGAATCAGATGTCCATTCCGCTCAATGCGCAGTTGCGGCTTCACCTGTTCAAAGTCGATGGCCCGCACCAACCCTTCGATCCGGATTCGAACGCAATGGAAGTCGCCGCGCCACAAATCCGGCACTTCCACCGGAATCGGCGCCGGCAACGGTTTCGTTCCCGTGATCCGCAGCGCGCTGGCTTCAATCACCGGCGCGTAGCGGCCCGGGTTCATCCGGCCACGCACCTCCACCGTATCCCCAGCCTTTACCCGAAGGTCCGGCTGAATGCGCACAAAGATGGCCCCAACGCCATCTTGAAGGAAGAACGAGGTCTGCGGAACGGCAACGTAGGTGACGATTCCGCTCGTGAATACTTCCTCATGCAGGAGGGATTCTTCCTGGGAGATGTGGCGCAACCGGGTAACCGGCGACCAGGGAGTTGCCCCCCAGGCTAGCGTCAGGGCCAAGCCAAGTCCAATCATGAATACGCGGCACATCCTATCTCCCTTTATCGGCGGATCTGCCAGCCGTGTTAAGGAATCAAAGTGCGTCGGGCGTACCCGGACGGCTCTATTTGCACCTTTACCAGGGCATCCGCCCAGTTCCCGCTAAACCGTGTCTCAAAATTGCGCAGGGCAATCTCAAAATTAGACACCATCAGCCGCTTTACCTCTTCCGGGGCGAACGAGTACTGCAAGCTATCCCGACCCATCCTTCGGATCTCGGGCCAGGTGAGATCGAAGTGGCGAATGGCCGTAAAGTACTCGTCGGTCAAGTTAGAGTCCCAAACCCCCGGATCATCGGTGTTCAGGCACACCGGTACCCCGGTCCGCAAATACTCCGGAAACGGATGTCGGTCAAGATCGGGAAAGTACTCGAGCAAGCGATTCGACACCAGATTGATCTCCACCAACTGGCGACCATCTCGCATCCGCACCATCGTCTCGGGATCCGTAATCAGGTTGAGCCCGTGTCCGATTCGCTCGGCTCCCAACAGGATCGTATCGCGCACCTGCGTGCCGGGCGAATCCACTTCTCCGGCGTGAATCGACAGGTGAATGCCCGAATACCGGCGGCGCATCTTGCGAAAGGTATCGACGAATCGCAAGGCATGCCCTTTGTCGTTGTCTTCCCTGCCCGCCATGTTCAAGCCCACAAAAAGGTCTCGATGCTTGTCCAGAAACGCATAGGCTTCGGCGATGCGCTGCTCAGCGTCCGGGCGGAAGCGAATCACCGTGATCTGGAAACGCACCGTCACGCCGCTGGCTTGCACGTCGGGACGATTCAGCATGTTGCGCATCGTTTCCGCCACACGCTCCGGCGGATAGGCGTTGCCTTCCTGATCGAACCCACCGACTAAGCCCAACTGGGTCTCGACGTACCGGACGCCCTCGCGCCCGTAGCGCTTGATGTACCGCGCCATTGCCTCCGAGAGGACGTTGGGATCGCGCACCAGGCCCGAAAGCCGATTCACCACCTGCTCAAAGAACTCGTCACGCCCCTCGCCAAGTTTATCGAGGCGCATTGCATTCAGCCACTCCGCGCGGCGTTCCGGGCTCATCGAAGCGAGCGGCGCGTACTCCTCGCGGACACAGGTGGAAAGCCGCTGAAAGGCATAGCGCGCGATCGTCTGGTAGCGCAGAAATGGCTCCGGGCTGTCTGGACAGGCGTTGAAGCGAACCCGCGTAAAGAACGTATTTCCTCGCGTTACGGCCGGGTCAGTCGCGGCGGCCAACCACTCCTCGGGAAAAGCAGCCAAGGTGCCATGATGGTGCAGATCGCCTCCCTTGGGCATGGCGTAGAGCAGCGCATAAAGCTGGGCCGGTGTGGCTTCGCGCTTGATGCGCTCGAACTGCGCGCTAAAGTCCGTCTGGGCAAAAAGCGCGGAAACAGTGAGGAAGAATCCAACTAAGCGAAACATTTTCGTGCAGCCTTGCTTTGGCATTCTTCCATGATGACGCGCCCGAATGCGACAATGAAACCTATGAACGAAATTATCAAGATCACGGGCCGTGAGATCCTGGATTCACGCGGCAACCCGACCGTGGAAGCGGAAGTTCTCCTGGCCGACGGCAGCCTGGGCCGGGCCGCGGTGCCCTCCGGCGCCTCCACCGGCGAACACGAAGCCGTGGAACTGCGCGACGGCGACGCCAAGCGTTACCTCGGCAAAGGCACGCTGAAGGCGGTCGCCAACATCAACACCAAGATCTCCAAAGCCCTGGTCGGTCAGGACGCCGAACAGCAGACCGCGATCGACGCGGCCATGATCAAGCTGGACGGTACGCCCAACAAAGCCAAGCTCGGCGCCAACGCCATCCTGGCCGTTTCCATGGCCACCGCCCGCGCCGCCGCCGACAGCCTGATGGTTCCGCTGTACCGCTACCTCGGCGGTGTGAACGCCAAAGTGCTGCCCGTGCCGATGATGAACATCATCAACGGCGGCGCCCACGCCGACAACTCCGTCGACCTGCAGGAATTCATGATCGCCCCCTACGGCGCCAACAGCTTCTCCGACGCCTTCCGCATGGGTGTAGAAGTGTTTCACAGCCTCAAGACCGTTCTCAAGAAGCGCGGCTACTCCACCGCCGTCGGCGACGAAGGCGGCTTCGCCCCGAACCTGAAGTCGAACGAAGAGGCCATCGAAGTCATCCTCGAGGCGATCACCAAGGCCGGCTATAAGCCCGGCAAGCAAGTTGCACTCGCGCTCGATTGCGCCGCCAGCGAATTCTACGACAAGGCCAAGAAGAAGTACGTCTTCAAGAAGAGCGACAAGAGCGAACGCACCAGCGCCGAGATGGCCGAGTTCTGGGCCGGCTGGGCCAAGCAGTTCCCGATCATCTCGATCGAAGACGGCTGCGACGAAAATGACTGGGTGGGCTGGAAGCACCTCAGCGACATCCTGGGCACCAAGACCCAGTTGGTGGGCGACGATTTGTTCGTGACGAATGTCGAGCGCCTCTCGCGCGGCATTAAGGAAGGCATCGCCAACTCGATTCTCATCAAGGTGAACCAGATCGGCACCCTCACCGAGACGCTGGACACGATGGCCATGGCCGCCGGCGCCGGCTACACCAACATGGTGTCGCACCGCTCGGGCGAGACCGAGGACGCCTTCATCGCCGACCTGGCGGTCGCCACGGGCGCGGGCCAGATCAAGACCGGTTCGGCCAGCCGCACCGATCGCATGGCCAAGTACAACCAGTTGCTCCGCATCGAAGAGAACCTCGGCGCATCCGCGAAATTCGCCGGTCGCGGCGCATTCAAGCAATCCTGGTAAAGCATCCTCCATCGGGGACAGGCCGCTAGGCTTGTCCCCTCAAAGGCAACATGAAGAAAAAGGTCATTCTCACGATTCTGGACGGCATGGGCCACCGCGAGGAGAAAGCCGGCAATGCCGTCGAAGCCGCCTATAAGCCCACCTTCGACATGCTGAAGCAGAACTACCCTTGGACGCTCATTGAAGCCTCCGGGCCTTGGGTCGGTCTGCCTCCCGGACAAATGGGTAACTCCGAAGTTGGGCATTTGAACATCGGGTCAGGCCGCGTGATTCAGATGGATGTCACCCGCATCGATACCGCCATTCTCGCCGACACGTTCTTTTCGAATCCGGCGCTGAAACAGGCCATGGCCACCAAGCGGCTTCACCTATTCGGCCTGGTGAGCGACGGCGGCGTTCACTCGATGAATACGCACCTTTACGCCTTGCTTGAGATGGCGAAGCGCGAAGGCGTCGCCGAAGTCTACGTGCACTGCTTCATGGATGGCCGCGATACGCCGCCCAACTCAGGCGCCGGCTTCCTGGCGGAACTCGAAGCGAAGATGGCCGAACTCGGCACCGGCAAAGTCGCGAGTGTCAGTGGCCGCTATTACGCCATGGACCGTGATAAGCGCTGGGAACGCGTCGCCAAGGCTTATACAGCGATCGTGCTCGGCACCGGCGCCCACGCGCAGAGCGGCGCCACGGCAATTCACGCCGCCTACGGCAAGGGCACAACCGACGAGTTCATCGAACCCGTCACAATTCTGGACGAGGGTCTCGTGCAGGACGGCGACTCGATTCTGTTCTTTAACTACCGGGCGGACCGCGCGCGCGAGCTCACGCAGATGCTGCTCGATCCCCTCACCGCCGAAGCCGGCGGCGTCGCACAGCGCCGAAATCTGCGCTTCACGATGATGACCGAGTACGACAAAACCTTCGGTCTCCCTTACGCCTTCGCCCCCGAAACTCACACCGGCCTGCTCGCCGACGCCCTCGCCGAACACGGCCTGAAGGCCCTGCGCGTCGCCGAGACCGAAAAGTACCCGCACGTGACCTACTTCTTCAACGGCGGCAACGAGGTCGTGCCAAGTGGCGAAGCCCGGGCGATGGTAGCCTCACCCAAAGTCGCCACCTATGACCTGCAGCCCGAGATGAATGCCTCGCAAGTCTGCGATGTTGTGGTGAAGGCGATTGAAGAAGACGATTACGACGCCATCGTCGTCAACTTCGCTAACCCCGACATGGTGGGGCATACCGGCGTGTTCGAAGCTGCCAAGAAGGCCGTCGAGGCTTGCGACGTTTGCCTTGCGCGAATCTGGGCTGCCCTGCAGCAGCATCCCGCAACCTGGCTCATTACGGCTGATCACGGTAACGCCGAAATGATGGTCGACCCGGCCACCGGTTTGGTGCATACCTATCACACCACCAGCCCCGTGCCCTTCATCTACGTCGATCCATCGAAGCCCGCTCTGCGGAGCGGTGGCTCGCTACGCGACATCGCACCCACCATGCTGGCCGTCCTTGGAGTGCCCGCTCCCCAGGAGATGACAGGCCGCGATTTGCGCGAGTTGTAAAAAGGTCCGCCTGTGACCGCGTCTCCGGTACCCTCATCGGTCTGGGCCACAAACTCAACGCTGCGCGACCTGAGGAGTCTGCGAAATCTCGGCCAACTTCCGTATGGCCGGACGATCTGGCCCCAGGGAGGGAGTTGGCTAAACCAGTGGCGTTGATTCGCGAGTGATCCAACGCTGCGCGCCGGTGACGAGAAAGTACCCGAAGATTGGTCCGGCCCCAAAACCCAAGAGCGGCACCGGAGTGAGTTGTAGGGGTGCGAGGGCAAGGAGAGTCGCATAATACGCCGCAACAGGGAGTGCGTCGGTGCAACGATGAGCCCAGGCGACCCAAACGAATCCGGCGACAGGCATCACCGCGAATATGAGGGCGGCGAGTAGCGCAACAGGGGAAGCCTCCGCAGCAAGGACAAAGACACCTTCGACGTAAGGTACAGGAGCGAGGGGATCTGGTAGTCGCCACGCAACCGTCAGGCACACCATGAACAGGGCCAGTAACGAAACACCGAACCAGCGGCGCACCCCGGAGGCAAGGAAAGCCGTTAGCATCGCGAACGCATACGCGGTGAGTTGGGCTGCATCTGGTTGGAGGGTCAGAGCAATCGCAGTCGTGGCAACAATCCCCATGTAGACCAAAGACGGGATCGCGGTTGGTACGCCGAGCAAGAACATCGTCAGCGGCACCACGACGGGCGCGAGGTAGAGACGAATGCCTCCAAGGTTGAGCCACCGCTCAGGACCATCAAGCTCCGAATGAACCGCGATAGGCAGCCAGAGGCTAAATGCCAAGCCAAAGACAACCCGCGGAACGCGGGATGGCTCTACTCGCCATACGCGGGCCAAAGGAACAAGAATGATTCCGGCAGCAATCGCGAGGGCCTGCTGAATGAAAGCGGAACGCGGCGCATGAGCAACATGAAGAAGCCAGAAACTAAGTGCGAGCGCTGGCGCCGCCAGCCCGCAAAGCACAAACGGGTGAGCAATGATTCGAACGGGCATTAATGATGGCTGGTGGCGACGAGCGCAGCGGAGGTCCAACTCTCCTATGATAAGGGCCGATGTTATGGACGTCCTCATCTTTCGCATGCGGATATTTGCGTTTGCCGCCGCGCAATGGATTTCGCCGTCGGAACAGAAAGCGGCAGTATGGAAATGTCCGCACGAGCGGAACAGTGACACCGTCAGGATGGCCGTTCGCGTGTTGCCCCGAAGGCTGACCCAACCAGTACCTCATGGTTGCCGCCTCTGCCGCGCTCTCTTTGGGCCAACGCCTGTATGCCGCCGATACGGCGATGAAGGGCCGCGTGAATCACTCGGTCTGCAAGTGGTGCTACGCGAAGGTGCCGCTGGCAGACCTCTGCAGTTCGAGGCTGCGTGGCACTCGTTTGAAGATCGCTGGGCCAAGGGGGAAATCAGGAAGGGCGACAGGATACGAGATGAGGATCCAGCTGCTACAGATACACACCGACGACACGCCCGGCGGCGATGCGTTCACCGCCACGAGTGCCAGGGGGATAGCATGGTAAAAGACAATTTGCTTGGATGAACACCAGTTCCAATTCGAATGGGATGGCCTTCGAGTTGGCATCATCGATCTTTGGTGATCCTCGAATTCTCACACTCGTCGACACAACGCACAGCGAGTCTGAAGAATGCTGGTTCTCGATTGGATTGGCGAGCAATGGAGTACCGATGTCGATAGCCTACCTTTGGACCGAAGCTGGCGCCGGACTCATCAAGATTCGACTGATAACCGCCCGCCGGGCGACTGCCAGCGAGATTCGCTACTACACCGAAAACCAATGACAAACCAACCTATTGACGAAGAAATTCCCGAAGAAATCGACTTCAGCAAAGCTACACGACGCCGTCATCATATTCCAGCGGAGTCAACGGTCTTCCTGCCTGCTTCGATCGAGAGGAGTGTATGGGAGTATTTCTCAGACAAGGCCGAACGCAAGGGCGTTGGCCTCTCTCAGCTTCTCTCCGACGTCCTGAAGCGCGATATTGAAATCAACGAAGCGCTGAAATAGCGCGTCCGATTCCCAGCGACTTCGCGGACAGAAGTCATTCCTGCGATGGCCTCACCGGGCCGTAGCAAGCATAGATCCACCCTGACGGCGAAGGGAGACGTGGTCTAGCCAAGTCCGATAGTGTCTCGGAACACCAGCGGATTTACGCAACGAGCATGGGGCATAGAATAAAAGCACTATGATTACTCGCCGCGGCATCCTCGCTGCTTCCGCCGCTTCCCTTGCTTACCGCCTCCAGGCCGCCGATACGGCGATGAAGGGGCGTGTGAATCACTCGGTCTGCAAGTGGTGCTACGCGAAGGTGCCGCTGGAAGACCTCTGCAAACAGGCTAAGGACCTGGGCCTGAACTCCATCGAGCTACTCGGCCCCGCCGATTGGCCGACGCTGAAGCAGTACGGCCTCACCTGCGCCATGACCACCAACGCCTCGATCGACGGCCTGGGCGGCATCGCCAAAGCCTTCAACCGGGTGGAGCATCACGACAAGCTGGTGCAGGCCTATGAGGACTGGATCCCTAAGGCCGCGGCCGCGGGCCTACAGAACGTCATCTGCTTCTCCGGCAATCGCGACGGTCTCGATGATGAGAAAGGCCTGGCCAATTGCGCCCTCGGCCTGAAGCGTCTGATGGCGCTTTGCGAGAAGCACAAGGTGAATTTGGTGATGGAATTGTTGAACTCCAAAGTGAACCATAAGGATTACATGTGCGACCGCACGGCCTGGGGTGTCGACCTGTGTAAGCGGGTTGGTTCAGAACGCTTTAAGCTGCTTTATGACATCTATCACATGCAGATCATGGAAGGCGATGTCATCGCGACCATCCGCCAGTATCACCCCTACATCGCCCACTATCACACGGGCGGCGTCCCCGGCCGCGCGGAGATCGATGAGAGCCAGGAGCTCTACTATCCGGCCATTATGCGGGCGATTCTCGACACCGGCTTCAAAGGCTTCGTCGGCCAGGAATTCATTCCCAAACGGCCGGACGCGCTCGGCTCGCTGAAACAGGGCGTCCGGATCTGCGACGTCTAGTCCACCAGAATCGCGCCGGCTCACCTGGATTTTGAATTCCTCCGCTTTCCCTTGGCATCGTTCCTACGTCGGCCGTTTGGCCGAGGAGCATCCTGATTCGTGACCACTCGCCAACAACGCTACCGGCAATTATTCCAGTGGGCGATCTCTACCCTCGCCCTTGGAGTCTCGCTGATCTGGCTCGGACTGGCCGTGCTGCATCAGGACGAAGCGCACCTGCCACTGGCGTTCTGGAGCGTCGCCGCTGCGGCGGTGCTGACCCTCGGGCTTTTCGGACGAAACGCCCTGCGACGGTCCCCGCCACGCCCTCCAGCCGATCCGTTCTGGCCCCAACTGGCCGCAACCGCGGCCGCCGCCCTACAGCAACCCGTCAACCAGAACGCGCAGGCGGAGGACGCCTTGAACGACCTCGCACAGTCGGCTCGGACGGTTCAGGGGCTCACGCTCCAGCCCACTCGGCTCCGCGCTGTGCTCCAGGCCTGTGTGCGGCGGATGATGGCCCGTGGCGTTCAGCTTCGCATTCACGAGGGCGGCGATCCGCATGTATCGGCCGACGCCCCGGCCCTCGAACACGCGCTCGATTGCCTGTTGCGTCAAGCCGCGGAGGGCATCGAACTCCGCCTAACCGTGGCTGATTCCTGGGCGGAATTCACCGCCGCCGGAGTCGCGCCCGGGCCCAACGAATTGGGTGTCGCGCAGAGAATTGTCGAAGCCCACGGCGGAGAGATCGTCCGCAACGCAACCACTTGCCAGGTTCGGCTACCGCTCAAGAGCTAGATGCTCAAAACCTAAGGTTCCGGAACCGCCGGCGCAGCGACCATCTTTTGCAGTTGCTGCCGCCGCGTCCGCTCCACCTGAAGTTCTCGTTTCACCTGATCCAGTTCCGCCGAAAGCTTGCGGTCGATCGGCTTGGGCTTCGAGGCCGAAGCGACGATCCGCGCCCGAATTTCGGTCGTCGGCTCGCCGTTCTTCACGGTCCGCAGCAGCACCTCGACATCGCCCTCCTGCTGAGAGATGCGATAGGTCCCCAGCGCGTACTGGCTCTTCGTGAGCGTGATGGCGTCCTGACCGCGGCCACGGTCGATCACGAGCGTAGCGTGCTCGACGGCTCCCGGCTGCCACCGGATCAGCCATTTGTCACCAATCGCACTAATCTGGAGCGGATCCGGCTTTGGCGGCTGAGTCGCGGCACTGACGGCAAAAGGAACGAGTGGATCCGAGTAAAACACACGGATGGCCAGTCCCGCCAGGGTCACGACGATGAGCAAAGCAGCGGGCAGGGCCCAACGCAAGCGGGCGATCGACTCTTCAAAGCGGCTCACCGGCTGCATCGACGCGCCGGGCCCTGGCCGGTTTGCCATCCAAAGGTTGCGGAAAGGAGACGCCTTATGGTCAGCCACCGGGACCAAAGGCACGGCGATGTGTGAGGGAACCGCAGCCTGTTCGCTAGGCTGAATGAAGAACTCCTGTGCCGGACGCTCACTGGCCAGCGCCACGCCAGGCGAACTCCAGTAGCACGCAGCCCTCATCGGACGCTGGCTCGATGGGCGCAGCACCACGGCCAACGGCAGCACGCCGGCGGCCACAGGTCCCGACTTTTCGAGGTCATCCAGCGCGAACCGGGCTTCCCCTTGATGCTTCGACTTCACCCAACCCAGCGGAGCCTGCTCCGGATGTTCCACGCGGGCCCGGTCAACCGCCAGAGCCACGGTCGCGGCCGCAAGCCAGCCCGTAACCCTCACGCCTCCCGAAGTCCGGTGTCCCAATAGAATCCCCACAATGGGCAACACATTCGCATCGAAGGCGGATTGCGCCACTTGACGCAGCGACTCCAATACCTGGGGATCGAACGAAATTGTTGATTTTTCCATCGGCGTCGCGGCAAACGCTGCCGTCGAAAGCCGAGCCGTTACGCTAGATGCCATCACTATCCTCCGGAGTCCCGACCCTGACCCCGGCTGAGGGAAAGGACTGAGACCTAATGACCTCAGTCTGACACTTCGCTCCAAGCGATCCTATGGAACGGAAGGCCAAGAATGAGGGAGGGAGTAAGGGTTATTTGCGGGGATCGGAAGTAAGGGCTATGAATGAGCGTTGATGACTCATATTTTCATATGCTGTTTGACTCATTATGTTATCATTCCCTCAAAGGACTCATCCATGGACTTCAACCGCTTCACCGAAAAGGTTCAAGAGGCTCTCCGCGGCGCACAATCCGTCGCACTGCGGCTCTCCCACCAGCAAGTCGACGTCGAGCACCTGCTGGTCACGCTCCTCGCCCAGGATCAAGGGCTAGCCGTCAACGTTCTGCGCAAGGCCGGCCTCAATCCGGAACAGCTCCACCGGCGACTGGAGCAGGAGCTCGAGAAGCTTCCCAAGGTGACCTCGCCGGGCGGACCACCCGACCAGATCTACGTCACCACGCGCCTTACCAAGCTCTTCGCTGATGCCGAGCAGGAAGCCAAGCGCCTCAAAGATGACTACTTATCGGTCGAACACCTCCTGCTCGCCCTCAAGGAGGACTCCGGCTTGGCCGGCCGCCTGATTCGCGAGAGTGGCGATCGCTTGGCAAGCTCCATCAACGAGCTACGCGGGAAACAGCGCGTTACCACCCAGAACCCCGAGGCCACCTACGAATCGCTTGAGAAGTACGGCCGCGACCTCACCGACGCCGCCCGTGACGGGAAACTCGACCCCGTCATTGGCCGCGACGAGGAGATCCGCCGCGTGATCCAGGTACTCTCGCGCCGCACCAAGAACAACCCCGTCCTCATCGGCGAACCCGGCGTCGGCAAGACGGCCATTGTCGAGGGCCTCGCCCAGCGCATTGTCCGCGGTGACGTCCCCGAAGGCCTGAAAGAAAAGCGCGTCGTCTCGCTCGACATGGGTGCCCTGATCGCCGGTGCCAAGTTTCGCGGCGAGTTTGAAGAGCGCCTGAAGGCCGTCCTCAAGGAGGTGCAAGGCTCAGCCGGGCAGATCGTCCTGTTCATTGATGAATTGCACACGGTGGTCGGCGCCGGCAAAGCCGACGGCGCCATGGACGCCGGCAATCTGTTAAAGCCGATGCTCGCCCGGGGCGAGTTGCATTGCATCGGTGCCACCACGCTGGACGAGTTCCGGCAACACATCGAGAAGGATGCCGCATTGGAGCGCCGTTTCCAGCCCGTTCTCGTCGACCAGCCGTCGGTGGAAGACACCATCTCCATCTTGCGCGGATTGCGCGATCGCTATGAAGTCCATCACGGCGTGCGCATCAAGGACGCCGCGCTCGTCGCCGCCGCCGTCCTCTCCAATCGCTACATCGCCGACCGCTTCCTGCCCGATAAAGCCATCGACCTGGTCGACGAAGCCGCGGCCAAGCTGCGCACCGAGATCGATTCCCTGCCCTCCGAACTCGACGAGATCTCCCGCCGCCGGATGCAGTTGGAAATCGAGCGCGAAGCCCTCCGTAAGGAAAGCGATCAGGCCTCCCGGGATCGCCTGGAGAAGCTCGAGAAAGAGCTGGCCGAACTTAAGGGCCAAGAACACGAGCTGCGTACCCAGTGGCAGGCCGAGAAAGGCGGAGTGGATAGCCTACGCGGGCTACGCGAAAAGCTCGAGCAAACGAAGCTCGAAATCGAACGCGCGGAGCGTGCCTATGACCTCAACAAGGCCGCCGAACTCAAATACGGAACCCTGATCGACCTCGAGAAGAAAATCAAAGCCGAAGAGGATCTCCTCGACGGCAACAAGTCCAAGAACCGTCTACTCAAGGAAGAAGTCTCGGAAGATGACATCGCCGACGTGGTCAGCCGCTGGACCGGCGTGCCCGTCAGCCGCCTCCTCGAAGGCGAGATGCACAAGCTGCTCAACCTCGAAACCGAGCTTCACGGACGGGTGATCGGACAGGACGATGCCGTCTCGGCCGTCGCTCAGGCCGTACTGCGCGCACGAAGCGGTCTGAAAGATCCCAACCGGCCCGTTGGCAGCTTCATTTTCCTGGGCCCCACTGGTGTCGGCAAAACCGAACTTGGCCGCGCTCTGGCCGGCTGTCTCTTCGACGACGAGCGCGCTCTGGTGCGCATCGACATGACGGAGTATCAGGAGAAGCACAACGTCTCCCGCCTGATCGGCGCGCCTCCCGGCTATGTGGGCTACGAGGAAGGCGGCCAGTTGACCGAACAGGTTCGGCGCCGCCCCTACGCCGTATTGCTCTTCGACGAAATCGAAAAAGCGCATCCGGACGTGTTCAACGTCCTGCTCCAGATTCTGGACGACGGCCGCCTCACCGACGGCCAGGGCCGTATCGTCGACTTCAAAAACACCATCATCATCATGACGTCGAATCTGGGCTCGCAGCGCATCCTGGAATACAAGGGTGCCTTCTCGGGCAGCGAGTTCGACATGATGAAGCTCTCCGTGATGGAAGAGTTGCGGCAGTTCTTCCGGCCGGAATTCTTGAACCGCGTCGATGAGACAATTGTCTTCCACGGCCTCTCCACGGAGCACCTCGAGAAGATCGTCGAGATCCAGCTTGGCGTGTTGCGCAAACGGCTCGCCGAACGGCGGATCGAACTCGAACTCACGGCCGACGCCCGCCACCATGTGGTGAACACGGGATATGACCCCATCTACGGAGCCCGGCCGCTCAAGCGCGCGATCCAGCGCGAAATCGAAAATCCGTTGGCGCGGAAACTCGTCTCCGGCGAGATTCACGATGGAATGAAAGTCCGGCTGGACTATCAGCGCGGGTCGGGTGACTTGCGCATTGACGCCGTCGAAAGCGTCCCAGTCTAAAGAGACTTACGAATCGATGAACTCGATTTTGTAGTCTTCGATCACGGGGTTCGAGAGCACGTCCTCAGCCAGCACGCGGAGTTCCGGCTCCGCGACGGCGCGGGGCGTGCCCTCCGCAAAATCGATCTCAAAGCATTTTCCCTGACGGACTTCGGCGATCGTCTTATGGCCAAGTCCGTTCAACGCCCGGCGAACCGCCTGCCCCTGAGGGTCAAGCACCGAGTCCTTCATCATTACCAGCACACGAGCTTTCACCCTCCCATTGTAGTGCTCGCCTGCTTCCGAACTGAAGGGCGCTCGCGCATTTTCATTGAGATGTCATACGGCCACGCTACTTGAGCGTGACCTGGTGCGCTTCCAGCGTCGTGCCGATCGCCTGTTCGTAGCGAGCGATCGCCTTGTTCAGGTCAAGCTTCGCGGCCACCACACGCCGCCGCGAATCAGCGTACTCATTCTGCCGCGTTAAGACCAGAAAGCCCGTGCTCTCACCAGTCGCAAATAGGCGGGTCTCGCTATCCAGTTTCGCCTGTGCCGCGCGGGCACTGGCCTCTGCCGCCGTAATGCGTTGCTTTGCGGTCTCAATGGCCTGCAGCGAGTTCCGCACCTGAGCCTCAATCAGTTGCGCGATCCGCGCCTGCTCAAGCTTCAATTGCCGGCCCTGCAGAACAGCAGTTTCGACGTTGGCTTTGGCTGTGCGATTGCGCATCGTCAGGTCAAACGAAACGCCCGCTTGAAACGTGGAGTAATTGCCCCCGAACAAGTTACTCAGGGCCTGTCCGTAACCGCCTAGAAGATTAGCCGGCAGGTTGCCCAGTCCACCGGCGCTGCCGCCGAGTCCTTGGAAGGGATTCGGGGCCGGGTTGCTCGAACCCGCTAGGCCGGCACTAATGTAGCCGGCGTTGAGGTTCACCTGCGGCCGAGTCGCTTCCCGCGCCAGCGCCTGCTGAATCTGGTTCGTCTGCTGACGTAGGTCCGCAGACTTCAGTTCAGGCCTTTGGCGCAACGCCGCTTCCACGGATTGCGGAACATCGGCCGTCGGCGGCGCTGACCCACGCTGATCAGTCGGAATCAGTTCCTCGCCCCACAACGGCGCACCGCGATCGCCAGATAACAATGGCTTCAGCAGGTTCTCCGCCTGCGTCACAAACTCAAGGCTGGCATAGTAAGTGTCGCGGCGCCGTTCGAACTCAGCCTCCGCGCCGGATAACTCCACCGCGGCTAAGGCTCCGGCTTCGATTTGACGCTTCGATAAGTCGAGTTGCTTGCGCGCTAAGTCGACAGCCTCCCGCTTCACACCGGCATCCTCGCGCACGGCGACCAAATCCCAGTAGGCCTGTTCCACCCGCAGCACCACGTCGATCGCCTTCAAGGCGAAGTCCGATTGACTGATGTCGATCTGCTTTCGCCGTATCTGGATCGTCGCCCGCTCATTGTCGATCGTGCGGTTACGCAGCAGCGGCTGAACATACGAGAACACGAGTTGCGGAGTTACATATGGCGAAAGTCCAGTAAATGGGTTATTGGTCGTAAGCCGGCTATTGTTGAAGTCCACACGGGCTGTGGCGCCGTGAAAATTCAACTTCTGCCCTAACGACAGGTTATTGGTAAAGGCACGCTCCACCAACCGGCCCTCAGCGGACACCAGGACGCTCGGAGTCGGCGTAACCCGGCTTTCAAAGCCTGGTGAATAACGGAAGAAGGGATCGAAAACACCTTGCGCAGCCAGGAGCGCCTTCTGGCTAAGCTGCGTATTCACCCGATCGATCTCGATTTCGAGGTTATTGGCTAACGCCATCTCAATCGCCTCCTGCAATGTTAGCTTTCGCTGCGCCGCACCGACACCCACGCGAGTCTCGATCACGTCCTGCCCTTGCAAGGGGAAGCCGGCACCGGCAACTGTTAGTAGCACCATCAGGCCCGCTGTCGCAGTCCGCAGACGGAAAACGCCCTTCAGACGATTCCAGAGGCCGAGATGCGCCAGATCATCAAAAAGAGAGTAAGCCACCGGAGTTACCAACAGCGTTAGCAGCAAGCACAGGGTCTGGCCGCCGATCACGATAATCGCCACCGAGCGGCGCGAACCCGAACCCGCTCCGCCACCAAGCGCCAGCGGAATCATACCGGCCACCAATGCCGCAGTGGTCATCAGGATGGGCCGCAGCCGATCCAGGCAACCTTTGACGATCGCTTCCGGTCGCGGCATTCCTGCCCGTCGGAGATTCTTGATATGGTCAATCTGCAAAATTGAATTCTTCTTGACGATGCCGAACAACACCAGAATGCCGACTGACGAGTAAATAATCTGATAGTTCTCGTTGAACACCAACAAAGAGAGCACGGCAAAGGGCACTGACAACGGCAAGCTCAGCAGAATCGTAATGGGATCCACAAAGCTTTCGAATTGCGAGGCGAGCACCATATACATAAAGATGATTGACAGGACGAAGGCCACTACGAAATTAGAAGCCGCTTTGCCGAACTCGCGGCTCGCGCCAAGTAGCGCCGTCGAGTAACCCGGCGCCATGTTCATCGCGTCCTGCTCTTTTTGCAGAATCTCAAGGACACTCGAAAGCGACTGCGGCGCGACAATATTCGCCGTCAGCATGATCTGCCGTTGGCGATTGTAGCGCTCGATCTGCGTCGGCCCCACAGCCTCGTCAAAGCTGGCCACGTTCGAAACCGGCACGTTACCTAGCGTGGTAGAAGGTACATACAGGCGTTGCAGTGCGCCAGCTGAGTCGCGAAACTCCTTGTCCACTCGCAACTGAACG
>JALHNI010000120.1:0-4184 GCA_022843605.1 Bryobacter sp. | reverse complement strand
CACGGCTTTCTCGTGACCTTCGAAAGTCCCGCCGCCCGCGACGTCTATCTCCCCCATCCGGAGCACGTCGTTGTGCGCGACGCTCTCCTTCCTCATATCGATTCGGTCATCGCCTTCGCGATAAGTCGTCACCTGGCGATCGCCGCCAACGAGCGTGCGCATTGCCGTCGCGATGGATGAGACACTTACATTGAGGTCCGCCGCTTTGTCGCGATTAATCCGGACACGTAACTCCGGCTTACCGCCCTCGTAAGAGCTCTCAACGTCCTCGACGCCGGGCAGCGCCGACAACTTGGCCAGTAACGTTCCGGCGTACTTATCCAACTCCGCCAGGTCCGGCCCCTGCACCGAGAACATCAGGTTCTTGTTCGGGCCGCCACCTTGAATCAGCGCGGGCCGCTGGACACTAACAATCAGGTCCTTATACTTACGAAACTTCTCACGCGCCCCGCTCATAATGGCGTCCTGCGAAACGGTACGCTCTTTCTCATCCACCAAACCAACTAGGATGAAGCCACGGTCAACTTTACGTAGTTGGTCAGCACCAATCGTCGTCAACACACTCTTAAAGCCGGGAAGACTTCGGCAATCGTCTTCCAACTGACGCATCAAAGCATCGGTCCCTTCAAGCGATGAGCCGGGCGGCACGCGCACAATCACCTCAAACTCACCCTGGTCGTCCACCGGCAGAAAGTCCTTGCCCACCATGGTGAACAGCGGAATCGAAGAGGCCATCACCAGTAGACAAACAATCGAAATCGCCCAGCGATGGCTCATTGACCAAAGCAACATCGCGCGATAGGCATCATTAGCCTTCGTGAGAATCCAAAACTCCTTGTGCGAATTCTGCGCTTCCTTCTTCGTCAAAAAGCGAGAACTCAGCATCGGGGTCAGCGTGAAACTAACCAGCAGCGACACCATGACGGCGAAGGCCGCAGTGTAGCCGAAACTTGACATAAAGCGGCCGACGATGCCGCTCATCAGCGCCACCGGCATAAAGATGATGACGAGGCTCAAGGTGGTAGCCAGCACGGCGAGACCGATCTCCCGCGTACCCTCAATTGCCGCTTCCATCGGCTCCATGCCTTCATGCTGCATCTTGCGGAATATGTTCTCCAGCACCACAATTGCGTCGTCGATCACAATTCCGACCATCATCACCAGGGCCAGCATCGTAATCTGGTCCAGCGTGAAGCCCATCACCTGCATCAAGGTGTAAGTGGAAATGATTGACGTCGGAATCGCTACCGCCGTAATCAGCGTCGATCGCCAGCTGCGCAGGAAAACCCAAACAATGAAAGCCGCAAACAAACCGCCTTCAATCAAGTGCGCCTGCACCGCTTCGAAAGCTTGGCGGATAAAGTTCGATTGGTCGCGCGTGTAGCGAACCTGAAAGTCCTTCGGAAGCCGCGGAGTGAGTTCAGCAACGCGATCCTTCACGTCCTGGATCACCGCCAGCGAGTTTGTCCCGGCTTGCTTGCGAACTTCTAGCACCACCGCAGGAGTTCCATCAAGGCGCGCCAACGTACGCGGCTCTTCAAAACCATCCTCCACGCGGCCGATATCCTTTACGCGCACGGGAGCGCCGCCTGTATTGGCGATCACAATGCGCTCGAAATCCTGAGGCCGCTCAACACGGCCAAACGTGCGCAGCGACATCTCCCGCGTTCCCTGTTCGATATTGCCACCCGGCACTTCAACGTTCTGCGCGGCCAGCGCGGCTCGCACCTGATCGACATTCAACCCATAGGCCTGTAGCTTATTGCCATCCAGCCACACTTGAATCTGGCGCAGCCGTTCTCCCACGAACTTCACTTGACCAACACCATTGATCGACTCGATATTCTTCTTGATGATGTCGTCAGCCAGCTTCGTCGTCTCGCGCGGATCGCGAGGCGAGGAAATGGCGATGTTCACCACGGGCGCCGCATCCGTGGCGATCTTCTCCACCACGGGCGGATCCGCATCCCGCGGCAGCTGGCTCAGCATCGCGCTAATCTTGTCGCGAACTTCTTGCGCCGCCACGTCCGAATCGCGGGACAGGGAAAACTGAATACTTACCAGCGACAGACCCTCGGAGGAAACCGAACGCAACTCCTCAATACCGGAGATGGTGTTCACGGCCTCTTCAATCCGTTTCGAAACCTGGGTCTCCACTTCTTCGGGCGCAGCGCCACGCAAAGTAGTGGTCACCGTGACGATGGGCAGTTCGATTTTCGGAAAAAAGTCGACGCCAAGTTGCCGATAGGCATTGAGGCCAAGTACCACCAACGCCAAGATCAACATAGTGGCGAAGACGGGCCGCTTGATACAAGTTTCTGCCAGTTTCTGCATAAGTGCCGCCTTAGTTCGCCTGTACAGCCTTGCCGTCAAAGAGAGCACTCAAGCTGGAAGTCGCTACGCGATCCCCGGCCTTGAGTAACTCGCCAGGCACTTCAATGAGTCCGCCGCTTTCCATGCCCGGTTGAAAACGGACTTCCACCGCCTTCCCTGCCCGAACCGCAAAAATCTTATTGAGGCCAGCGATCGAGTAAATGGCATTCTTCGGCACCATGTTCACCACCTGCGTGGACTTCGTCGCCAGCTTCACCTGAACAAAGCTACCGGGACGAAGGCGGGCATCGTTCTCCACCGGCCGGGCCTCTGCCACCAACGTCCGCGACTTCGCATCGAGCGTCGGATTCAGTTGCCGCACCACGGCGTGAAACTCCGCACCGGCCGCCGCGTCGGTGGTGAAGGTCAGCGTCGTCCCCACCTGGGCGGAAGCGATGTCGCTCTCCGGCACCTCGACGCGTAAACGCAGAGGATAAGTCTTCACCAACGTCAGGATCGTCGCGCCCTCCTTCACATACTGGCCGGGAGCGGCTGCCCTGGCGCTGACAATGGCGTCGAATGGCGCGCGCAACACCGTGTCGCCCAGTCGCTTCTCCACCAACCCGACGTCGGCGCGGAGTGCGCCGATGCTCGCCAACTGCATGCGCAAGTCATCCTTCTGCCCCTGCAAAGCCGCCTGGCGGGCCTGGAAGGCCTTTTCCATCTCGATGAAGCGCTGCTGCGAAATGTCGCCGCTCTTGTAAAGCTTTTGCGCACTATCGAACTTGGTCCACGCATCCTCCATTTGGGCCTGCGACTGGCGGATCGCCGGCGTACTTTCCGGCGTCACATTCGTCTGGTTCGGATCGAGCCCCATCCGCGCCATCGCCTGGTTTACCGCGGCCTTGACGCGCTCCAATTGCAGGTTTAGCTCGGTACGGTCGAGTTGCGCCAACACCTGCCCCTTACGTACGGGCTGCCCGAAATCGACGGCAATCGAGTTGATGTGGCCAGCGATCTCGAACACCACATTGATGGTGTCATCAGGCACCAACGAACCGGTAAGCTGCAGCGTCCGCTCTACCGAACGCGACTCAACCGCCACCGACTGAACCGGCAGCGCCGGCTCAGCTTTTGCCGCAGCCTGTACCGGCGCGTCTTTCTTGCCACATGCAGCGAGCGCGAGGCCCAGGGGGATGAGGAGCAACGTTGACTTGAGATTCATATGGGTTTAGTTTTTGGGGGAGACGACGATGCCGTCTAAGTAGAGGTCGATCATTTCGGAAAGGTCAGGGGCACCGTGCGGGCAGGCGCCAGGGAAAAGAATGGCCTTCTTCGCCGCATCGCCCACGATGCCAAGGAAGCCGAACATAATCGCGTCGGCGCTGGCGGCCCTAAGGTGGCCATTCTCAATCTGGCCCTGCACGTACTGCCGTAACTGCGCGCAGAAGGCGGTTTCGTGACGTTGAAAGGCCAGTTCGGCCAACTCATGACGCTCCAGTGCCGCAAAGAAGATCAGCCGGACGTAGTTCGCGTGCGCCTGGTGCCACTCCCAGGTGAGCCTTGCCAAAGTGTGAAACACCTGCCGGACATCGTAGCTTGGTTCGTTCAGCAGCCCGGGCAGCCGCATCTCCACGTCAGAACCCATCACGGTTTCGATGATGGCCGTGTAGAGGTCGCGTTTTGACGGGAAGTGTTGGTAAAGGACGGGCTCGCTGACGCCGACGGCGGCCGCGAGTTCGCGGGTCGTGATGACCTGACCGGAAAATCCGTCCACCTAAACTAGAAATTCCCGCTTAACCTTCAAGCCTGCCCTTCGCCCTATATCTCAGCTGGGGTGCGCGGAACGATCGGCGGGTCAAGGCCGAGCG
>JALHNI010000119.1 GCA_022843605.1 Bryobacter sp. | reverse complement strand
GGCATGGTCGTGCCCGTCATGAGTCCGATAACCCACCGTTACCCGGACCATCTTCTTCAGCTTGCCCTCGACGATGGTCTCGCCGTCGATGGTGAACACGCGAGTCTCAGGACTCTTGCCCGGTATTGACCGGCAAACGGATACGCTCGTCTCCGTGAGGTCCTGAACGCTGCCGGAAAAGAACTCGTCGTGCACAACCCCGTCGCGGTTCGTTTCCTGCAATGGGGAATCGGCCCGAGCGGAATCGACGCCCGGTGATACGAGCCAAATCCAGACCAGCGCAAATAGACGAATCAGGATCACAGTCTCTCTTTAAGAGACTACATCGAACGGATGAATGGCACCCGACTAAGTGATTAAAGTTGATTCATCATAACAACTTAAAGCACGACGATCGGTTGGTACACCAATGGCATACGCGCCTCGCCAATCGCGATCAGGGCTCCGTCATGCGCGATCGCGCGAACCAGTTTGGCGCCAGGCGATTCTCTGAACGGTGACATGCGGAACGTCCTTCCCTGCCGAATATGCGTTACGGTATCGTCGTCCACGTGGACGGCAGGAAACTGCGGCAACAGCAAGGCCGCAGGTTGCAGAACGCTCTCCAATTCGCCCCTTGCCCCCAAACTAACCAGGGTCTCCATGGTGTGCGCCTGACCGATATCGAAGCCGCATGATTCCAACCGACGGAGCGCCGTCAGGTGGGCGCCGCAACCGGCCATTCGGCCCAGATCATGCGCAATCGAACGAATATAGGTTCCCGCTGAGCAAACGATCCGCAACCGCGCCTCGTCTCCCTGGCATTCGAGCAGTTCCAGCGTCTCAATCGTCACCTCCACCGGACTCAGTTCCACCGGCAGATTCTTGCGGGCCAGCTTGTAGGCCGGCACACCGTTGATTTTCTTCGCCGAAATCGGAGGTGGCATCTGAGGATGGGTTCCAATGAAGGATTGCAGCCAGGTCGACAGGGTTGCCGGGTCGAGCTGCATCGGGCATGCTTCGCTCGTCGGTACGCCTTCCCGGTCATAGGTGTCGGTGGAGTAGCCGAAGCGCACGACAGTCTCATAGATTTTCGGACCGACGGCGACGAACTGCGCCAGGCGGGTCGCCTTGCCCACCACGAGGGGCAGAACCCCGGTCGCCATCGGATCGAGCGTACCCAGGTGACCCGCCTTGGCTTGGTTCACCAGACGGCGAACCTTGTTCACCGCGTCGTGCGATGTCCAGCCAGACGGCTTGTCCAAAACAATAACCCCGTTCAGTTCCACTCCTTTCAATCTAAGCTAGTCGCCGGGCGGCCCAGACAGGGAACGGGCGCTAAAATAGCGAGTGCCCTTCCGGATCCGATGAAACCTTCTCCCGCCTGCATCATTCACCCCAACGACGATCTGGAATGTGTCGAGGATAAGCCGGCCGTCTTTGCGCTCTTTGCGGCGCGGGGCGAACCGTATCTGGCCAAGACCAACTTCCTTCGACGCCGACTCCGCCGTCTGTTGGGTGACTCACGTTGGGCGAGTCTTCGCGGCGTGGCCGAACGGGTGGAGTACTGGCGCACCGGCTCGCGCCTCAGCGCCAGCCTGCTTCAGTACACGCTGGCTCGCGAGTACTACCCCGACACCTACATCCAGCGGATCAAACTGCGCTACCCCGCCTACGTCCGTTTGGTAAGCAACAACGCTTATCCTCGCACCACGGTGACCTCCCGTTTCAGTGGAACCGACTCCCTGTTCTACGGGCCCTTTCGCAGCCGCGCTGCCGCGGAGGAACTGGAAGGCCAATTTCTGGACCTTTTTCAGATCCGGCGCTGTCAGGAGGATCTCGTCCCCGCTGCCGATCACCCAGGTTGTATCTACGGCGAGATGAACATGTGTCTGCGGCCTTGTCAGGAAATGGTGGGCGAGGCCGAGTACGCCAGTGAGGTGGCGCGCGTGCGCGACTTCCTCGCTAGCGACGGGCAAAGCCTTCTGCTCACCGTGGAGCGCGCCCGCGACCGGGCCAGCGAAGACATGGACTTTGAGGAAGCGGCCCGGCAGCACCGGCGCCTCGAGAAGGTTCAGCAAGTGATGCGTTCGCGCGACGAGATGGTTCGCGATGCGGGGCAACTCTGCGGCGTTGCGGTTACCAAGGCAATTGTGGCGGGTTGCGTTGAATTGCGCTTCTTCCTTGAGGGCCAATGGCTACCCGCTCTGAACTTCCGGCTGGATGGCGCAGGGTTGTCCATGGACGCGCGCCTGCGTGAGGTGGCGTCCCGTCTGGAGACTGAGTCCAGAATGACGCTCGGCCGTCGGCAGGATCACTTGGCCCTGCTGTCGCGCTGGTATTACTCAAGCTGGCGTGACGGTGAATGGTTGGGCTTCGCCCATCGCCGCGAGTTGCCCTACCGCAAGCTGGTTCGGGCAATTTCCAGAGTCGCCGGGCAGGAACAAGGCACGCTCAACTTCTAATCCTTCGCGTTCGCTTGTGTTTTCGGCGATTCGCGATATTCTATCTGTGTCTTCGCCGCCCTTGGCCTCACTCCTTTGTTTTGCCTGTGGGCTGGCGCTACTTGAAATAGTCCCTGGGAGTTTTCCTCCATGCCTTTCGATGACGAACTAGACGACTTCGACTACGAAGAAGAACATCTGGATCTGGAGAGCGAAATTAGCTCTTATGACGACGATGAGGACGATGATGAAGAGGCGCCACCGTCGCGTTTAGCGGTGCCGCCCGCCACGCTGCAAGCGTGGAATCCACCGGTATCGTCTCCACCGGTGCCTTCCCCTTCTACCGTCTCGAAATCGGCTCCAATGCCCGCCAAACCGCCTGTTGCCGCAGTTCCGGCGACCAGCAAGCGTACCCGCGTGAAGGCTCCTTCGGTGGCCCCATCCACTAAGAGTGGAAATTTGAGTACCAGCCAAGCTACAGTAAAGAAAGCGGCGGCGAAGAACTCGTCCGTCAAAGCGGCTGAAGCACCGAAGGCCACGACGAAAATGAGCGGAAATGTTTCGGCTCTCGACGAAGCGGCAAAGAAGACTCCGGCCAAATCAAATCAAGGGAGATCGATTTCTAAAATGAAATTTGCAACAAAGAAAGCTGCGAAGAAGGCTCCGGCCAAGAAGGCCGCTGCTCCGGCCAAGAAGGCTGCTGCTCCGGCCAAGAAGGCCGCTGCTCCGGCTAAGAAGGCCGCTGCTCCGGCCAAGAAGGCTCCGGCCAAGAAGGCTGCGAAGAAGAAGTAGTCTTCTCGCCTTCCCTATTTACCAACCGAAAAAGGCGGCGCTTCGGCGCCGCCTTTTTTATTGCCCGATAACTAAAGCGACTTAGCCGTTCACGACTTCCCGGCAGCGTTTGAATAGTTCGATCAGAGCTTCGGCATGCTCCTCGGGAGAACGCACGGTGCTCTTGCCGGCGAACCCAGCGGACGCCACACCCTTTCCGTATCCGGTATTCACCGCGATAAACTTCATCATCTCCAATGCCACTTGGTTCTTGCCTTGTGCTTCAGCGGCTTGCTTCTCTTCGCTCGTCTTTGCTTCTTCGCTCATGCTTTCGCTTTTCTCCTCGATTTCTCTGATTCCAGAGGCTCGCTTCTGCGATAATCCAACAGTATCGCATGCCGATTCGTGCCATCGAGTTCGTCCGCAAACTCCGTGGCGGCGCGCAAGCTCACCTCATCAAGGCTGAAGACGGCCACCACTACGCCGTCAAGTTTCAAAGCAATCCTCAAGGCCGCCGGGTCCTGGTGAACGAATGGTTGGCCCACGCGATCTTTGAGCAACTGCGCATCGCTTCAGCGAAGGTTGCGGCCATTGAGATTACCGCCGATTTCCTGGCTTCGAATCCGCAAGTGAACCTGCAGCGCGGCTCTACCTTCCATACGCCGGAACCTGGCTGGCACTTCGGCTCACGGCTGGCTGACGATCCGAATCGGGTTGGCTTCTACGACTTCGTTCCCGATCAGTTGCTCGGAGAAGTGGCGAACCTCGCCGACTTCCTCGGAGCGCTGGTCGTCGACCGTTGGCTCGCCAATGTCGATGCCCGTCAAGCCGTCTTCTTTCGGGCCAAGGTGAAGACCTGGGCGCCCTCAATCGCCGCCCATGCCGGTAAGGTGGGCTTTGTGGCCATGATGATCGACCACGGCTACACCTTCGGCGGGCCTCGCTGGGAGTTCCAGGATGCGGCCGGATACGGGCTCTATCATCGGCCCATGGTCTACGCGACGGTTACCGGGCAGAAGTCCTTCGAGCCATGGCTGGAGCAGGTCATCTACTTCCCGGAGCAGGTCCTCGAAACCGTCCGCCATTCGATTCCCCCGCAGTGGATCGATGGTGAGGAATCGCAACTGGATGCCATGCTCCACACGCTATTGGCACGGCGCAAAAAAGTGCCTCAACTTCTCGAGTTGTGCCGCTCCGGCAGCACAAACCCCTTCCCACGCTGGACCGAGCCTTAGCTCGATTCCCGTTTAGCGGTAGAAAGGCTTCCAAGTAATCCAGCGTGGACCGTAGTGCGGCTCAGGCCGTCCCACTTCCAGCGCGCCAAGGTCGGGTGCCCTGCCCGTGAAGCCATCGTTCACCGTGGGCAGCGAGACTCCCGCATCCACCGCCTTGCCATTCGGTTTGAGGCGGAAGTTGAGATCCATTGCGTGATAGACCTTGTAGCGATTCGTGAGGTCCGGCGGGGCAAGGCTTTCAAAGATGTCGTAGTCCACCTCAATGCCGTGTGCCTCCAGCCCGGAAGCCTTCTGAACCTCGGCGAGCGTGCCGAAAGTGCGCCAATCCTCCTCTTTCGGTTCGGGTATGGCCTGGCCCACAGCCGGGGCCAGTAAGGCGTACTGGCTAGCGACGCCAGGATTCGGACGGTAGCCGTTGTAGTCGCTGCTGTAATTGGCGGTCGCATTCGGCCAGGTCATCACACCCTGACCCTTCGCATTCTTACTAATGAAGAGGTTGTTGCGGAAGTGGCCATTGGAGAAAGGGCTTTTCGACGTCTGCTCTCCGATCATTGTGTTGTGATAGGCCACAATGCCGGCCGGAACGGCGCTGAGCTTAAACGGGTTGCCGCCGGGGACATGATAGAGCAGGTTCCGGATAAAGTAGACCGGACCGCCAAACATCGGCTGCGCGCTATAGCCATTGTGGGCCGCATTTACCCCCCGATTCTGGAATACGCGAATGTTGTGCGTGCCGCCATCCGATTCGATGAAATCGTCATTCGAAAGGTGGATGTCGTTGTTGTAAATGTCGATCGAGGAGGCGCGGCGATCAGGATCGGCATCCGGCGGACCGTAAGTTGAGATACAGATCGCGTCGTGGAAGTAGGCGATCGCATTGTGCGCGATGATGTGGCCCGGGCCATACACCTTGACGGCGAAAAAGCTGCGTAACTGGTGCGACGGATAGATCCCCGCCGCGCGCGAACCGGCCTGATTCCACCCGATCATGCGCATCTGGTCCTCGCGGCCCAGAAATAGATTGTCGGAGATCAGGAAATCGCGCGCATCGGCGTTCTCCGTCCACACTCCCACGCCGATATCTTCGAAGCGGCAGTTCCGGACGGTAAGCGACACCGCCCCCATCACTTCTTTATCGCCGGCGAAGATGGCCACTTCGGTATTGCGAAACGTTACCCCCTCAAAGATGTGATGGTGGGTCGCCATCACGTCAAAGAGGCGGTGGTTGCCGGCGCCATCGAAGATCGCCTCTCCGTCACCGGCGCCCTTAATGGTGATCGGCTTCTCGGCCGTCCCCTTCAATGACAGCGACCAGGAACCGGTGAACGGCGCACTCAGCGGATCGACATAATTCAACCGTTCGGGACGGTAGAGTCCGGCGTGGATCAGAATGGTGTCGCCTGGCTGAGCCTTGGTCATGCGCACGGCCGTCCAGTCACCTCTACCCTCGCCATAGTAGGCCGCCTTGAAGCCGATGTAGCTCGGTTCCTGCCTCGGTCCGACATGGTCGGGAGGATAGACGTGCAAGACCCGGCCGCCGACATAAGGCTTTGGCTCCGTTCGGGTGGCCACCGTGACCTTCTGCTCGGCCTGGCCCGTAACTCCATCCGGATCCTTCAGCGAAAATTCGCATTCGTAGCTCGTCGCGGGCTCAAGATTGAGGATGCTGCCGGCGAAAGCATGAGGCACGGTGTAAGTCATGCTTTCGCGGCTGCGGTAGACTCTCTCCCCGCCCACGCGCAGGAGCGGAAGTCCCGGTCGCCAAGCCGTGGTACCCGTCTTGCGGAAGCGAACCTCCACCGTGGCGTTACGGTTGGCGTCGCCCTCGATCAGCCATTCAAAGCCGAGATTCAGAAGCGTCGGGTGCTCAACATGGAATCGACCGGGACGGGTGGCGTTCTGGGCCTGCAGGGCACAAGTGGCGAGAAATAGTAGTACAGCGGTGCGCATCGTGGAGCCCATGATATTACACCGGCCCGCCACCAGCGCAGGATCGAGAGCCCCCAAAAAACGGCGTGCGATAAACTCGTGATTGATGAACGCGCGCCCGGCACATCGTCTCCGGTTCGTCCTGGCGCTTGGCGCAAGCTTGGCATTCGCTCAAACGCCGTGGCTCGACGTGCCCTATGTCCGGCAGGTGAAAGAGGGCTGCGGCGCTGCCGCCGTCGCGATGGTGGTGCAATATTGGGCGCGCAACCATCCTGGCCTGGAGGGTGCGGCAAATGAAACCGATCACATTGACCAGCTTCTCCCGGCCTCCCGGCGTGGCATCCGGGGCACCGTCCTGAAGGAGTACCTATCCAAGCGCGGCTTCGACGCTTACGTCTTCGATGGCGAACTACAAGATCTCCGGCAGCACTTCGAGAAGGGCCGCCCAGTGATCGTGGCCCTGGGCCTGTCGGGCAGCAAGGGACCGCTACACTACGCGGTGGTCGTTGGCCTCGCTGACTCAGGTGAATCCGTGTGGCTGCATGATTCCGCCCGTGGCAAGCTGGTCCGCGAGAGCTGGGAGAACTTCGAGAAGGCTTGGAGCCTGAGCGGTCGCTGGAGTCTGCTGGCGGTTCCCCGCCCCCGATGAGACGAAGCCTCGCCCTCGCGTACCTTTGTTGCCTCGCCATCCTCACGCCGTTGCAAAGCCAGGTTGGCCTGCAGGCGGAAGAACTGCTGGCGCGGGCCGTTTCGTTGGCCAAAGCCAACCGGCTTGAGGATGCGCAGTCCGTGCTCCAACAAGGCCGAACGAGCTTCCCCAACGACCCGCGTTTCCCAGTGGAATTAGCTGGTGTCGCCTGGCGCCGCACGCAGCCTAACCAGGCCAAAGCTTATCTTCGGCAAGGGCTACGGCTAGACCCATCGAGCACCTACGCCAATCAGTTTTTGGGAACCGTCTACCTGCTCGATGGCAATCTCTTTGCCGCGCTCAAGTACTTGAACCGCGCCGGTCAGCCGCGCATCAGCGGCGTTACTTTCTCACCGGAACCTCGCCTACGTCCCGCCATACGCGACCGCCTTGCCGCCGCTTCCCCCGGCCAACTCCTCACCGTCCCGCGCCTTTCCCAAACCGAACGCAATCTGGAACGGCTTCAGCTCTTTGCCGAGCCGCGCTTTACGCTAACGCCGGAGCGCGACAACGAGTACGCCTTCAGCATCCAGGCGCCTAGCCTGGCTCCGAGCCTTTCAGGTGCCCCCGGGCGATTGCTGCCCCTGCTGCGAGGGCTTCCCTTTCAGCAGGTTCATCTCGATTGGCTGAACCTCCAGCAGCGCGCGATCCGGCTGACTTCACTCTGGCGCTGGGACCCGGATAAACGGCGCATCGCCATCGCCTACCGCATGCCGGGCATTCAGAGTGCGTATGGCTTTTGGACCGACCTGCGAGACGAGCATTGGGACCTCGGCGAAGGCCGGGGAACGAACCCGCCGTTTGGGGTCCGGAGCGCGGCCGTCGGTGCTCAAGCGGAACTGGAACTCGCCGGCGGGAAGCGCTGGACGCCCAGCCTGCAAGTATCACGCCACCTCTTCGACGAGCCCCGCGCCCGCGAACCGCTTTACTCAAACAGCACGATCTGGGAACTGCGAAACCGCTTCGACCTGCCACGTTGGCGATGGGCGGAAAGCCGCGTGTCCCTGGACTCATCCGTCACGTCACGTACCGGGCGCATCTTTTCGCACGCGCCGTCAAGGCTGTTGGGGGCCGAGTTGAACGCTCTCGCGCGCTGGTTGCCCCAACCGAAAGACGACCGCTATCAGGTGCAGTGGCGCCTACAAGCTGCAGCGCTTTCCGGCAATCTCCCGATTGATGCGCTCTATGCGACGGCGATGGAACGCGACAACGCGATCTGGCTGCGCGGACACGTCGGCACCCGGCAGGGGCGCAAAGGCACTGCACCCATGGGAAACAGATTCGTGGTGAGCCAGACTGAAGTGAAGCGGCGTCTGCTTCAAGCGCCGTTCATCCGCCTCGATGCCGGGCCATTTCTGGACCTCGGAAACGTTGGGGGGAGCCGTTCCGGGCTCGGGTCGCGTGGCTTCCTTTATGACACGGGGGCGCAGGCAGACATCACCGTCTTCGGCGGCTTGCGATTCTCCGTCATAGTGGGAAGAGACTTGCGGGGCGGCGCAAATGTCTTCTACGCGGCGATCTCACGCTAGGGCTGGGCGCTCTGCTTCAGGTTGTTGACCAGGGGCGGCAACGGCGACCAGCGAGAGCACGATCACGATGACGACGATCAAACCAATCAATGCCAGAAGGCCAATCACGATGCCGCCTTCAACGTCCTTCTCTGAGGCGCGCGCGCGGTCCGCCAGGCGAGCCAATTCCGAATCGTTCAAAGTCGCTACCGCCGAACGCATCTGCTCCTGGCCGACATGGGACTTGCTGAGGGCCGCGGCCGCAGCCGGATACGAAAGCACCCGTTGAAGGTCTTCCAGGTTCTTGGCCCGCTGATTGGCGGCACTGCGCAAATCACCCTGCAGTTGGTCTAAAGAAAGAATGTGCTCATGCGCGCGCACCTCCTGTGCGGAAAGCACAATGAACATCACGAAAGCCATGGCGAATGAGAAAGGCCGTTGTATTGAACGCTTCATATTGACTCCACTCTGTACTTACATAGGAAGAGTTTTCCGCCGCCAACATCGGCCGAACTTCACTACCGAGAAGTTTATCAGTTGGCCTCATCGGTGTGAAGGCAAGTATCGCGGCAACGCGCGCTTCCCCTCCCCACTGAATTCGGATACAGTGTTCAGGAAACAGGAGTGAACCCCATGACTTCTTCCCGACGCACTTTTCTCGCCGCCTGTGCCGCCGCGGCGGCCGAACTGAATGCCGGTAACGATACCGGAACCAAGATGCCGATGCGCACCTTGGGCAAGACCGGGCAGAAGGTCACGCTTGCGGCCTTTGGCTGCGGCAGCCGGTTCTTGTCCTACCAGAAGGAGGATGACGCGCTCGCGGCGCTCGAGAAGGCCCTCAACTTGGGCATTCGCTATCTCGATACCGCCTATGGCTACGGCAACGGCAAGAGCGAAACGCGGGTCGGCAAGATCCTGCCGAAGTGGCGTAAGGATGTGTTCCTAGCCACCAAACTCACCGCTCGCACCTATGACGATGCCATGCGCATGGCCGACGGTTGTTTGAAGCGTCTCAACACCGACCATGTCGATTTGCTGCACATTCATTCACTCACTGATGCGGACGATCTCGCCAAGGTGGAAGCGCCGGACGGCATTCTGAAGGCGCTTTACAAGCTGCGCGAACAGAAGATCACGCGGTTCATCGGCGTCACATCGCACACCGATCCCAAGGTGTTGGCCACGGCGATTGACCGAAACGATTTTGACTGTACGCAGATGGCCCTGAATGCCGCGCGCATCGGAATGTTGACCGGCCCCCGCGGCATGGTCCCCAACCCTGAACACGGCGCCCGCGAGATCAGCTTTGAGGCCGTCGCCCTTCCCGTGGCTACGCGCAAGAAGATGGGCATCATTGCGATGAAGGTCTTCGGCCAGGAGGCGCTTTCCACCAAAGCACCCATCGACAAGCTGATTCGCTATTCTCTGTCGCTGCCGGTGTCAGCTTGCGTGTTGGGAATGCCCAAGACCGAATACATCGACCAGAACGTAACTCACGTCAAGGCGTTCGCCCCCTTGCCGACGAATGAGATGCTGAAATTCTCGGATCATCTCTCCACCGCTTACAAAGCCTCGATCGACCAGTTCTTCGCCCACCATGTCGACGCCTAGGCTGCCGTCGAAGGCTTACGCGGGTCCGCATACCTCAGCCGAAAATGACCGCCCGCGGTCATATTAAAAAAGCTCTCAATTTTTCTTGCTGGTCGTAACAGATCGATGTCCTTTAAGCCGCTAGTTGGCCTTGTTTTTGCATCTCCCGGTGTTAGGGTTAAGGTTATAGCGGTAAGCCGTCATTAAGGAAGCGACATGACAAATCAAACTGCAACGTCCACTTGGCTGGCGATCCACGGCCCCCCTCAAATCGAGTTGCTCCTGCGAGCCTTGGTATTCCACCGCGCTGTGCCAATTTTGTTAACCGACACCCAAGGAACCAACCTTGACGTGAGTGCGGGCGCCGCCAAGTTGTTGGGCCTTCCCCGCCGGGACGTTGTCGGACGCGGGCTCGAAGATTTTTCTCATCCAGCTTTTAAACCCGTGGTCTCTGAGTTGTGGCGGGAGTTCCTCCAGGATAGCCAGCAGCACGGCCGGTTGGAGATGGTGGATGCCCGTGGCGCTGCGCTCGAAGTCCGGTATTCGGCGAGAGGCGACGTCCTGCCTGGACGGCATCTTCTGGTCCTCCAGAACGCGAATGAATCAACGATGCCGTCCTGGGTGCAGGATTGCGCCGTCATGCTGCTGAATCCGGATGGGAACGTCGAAGCCTGGTACTCCGGAGCCGAACGAATGTACGGCTATCTCCGCGACGAATCCGTCGGGTTACCGATCTCTCATTGTTACCAAGGCAATGACCCCGAAGATCGCGTTGCCGAAGAGTTGGAGCGCGCGAGCGGCGAAGGTCACATCGGACTGGAATGCTGGCAGGTCCGCCGGGATGGTTCACGCTTCTGGGCAAGTATCGTCACGATGGTCCTCCGTGATGAAAATGGTCAGCCTCAGGGTTTCGCCCGTCTCGTGCGTGACTTTACGGATCGGCACGAAGCGGACGAAAAACTGCGTTACCACCGTGCTTTGGTTCAGGCCCGCAAGCAATTAGCCGCCACGGCCCCCACCATCACCGGGCAGTTCGATCAGCTCGAAGAGGCAGACGATGCCTTTCTCAATATGCTGGGGTACACCCGCCGGGAGTTTCAAGCGGGTGACTTGCACTGGGGCGAGCTTCAGCCCGCCGAATACTACGGCCTCGATGATTTGGCTGATGAAGAAACTCTCCGTTACGGGGTCTGCACGCCCTATGAAAAAGAGTTGATTCACCGGGACGGTTCACGGATTCCGGTTCTGATATCGACTTCCCTGTTGAAGCTAGTTCCCTACCGCTGGATCACCTTCGTGCAGGATCTGCGGCAGCCCGATGAACTCCACGATCTCATCACGCTGGAACCGTCGGCCACGCCGAATTTTGGGGAGATCGTCGGCGGCAGCGCGGCGATCCGTAAAGTGCAACGCCTGATTAACGTCGTGGCGCCGACGGATGCCACGGTCCTGATCATGGGCGAAACCGGCACTGGCAAAGAGCTGATCGCCCGAGCCATCCATCGCTTGAGCTCTCGTGCCGACAAGCCTTTCGTGACGCTCAATTGCGCCGCCATCCCCACCGGTCTCCTTGAAAGCGAGTTGTTCGGCTACGAGCGAGGCGCCTTTACCGGAGCCCTGGCCCAGAAGATCGGCCGTTTCGAAATGGCCAATCAGGGGACCTTGTTTCTGGACGAAGTGGGCGATATCCCCCTTGAGCTTCAGCCGAAGCTGCTTCGCGCGCTGCAGGAGCGTACCTTTGAGCGTTTAGGCGGGACAAGGAGCATTGCGATCGATGTGCGCCTGATCGCCGCCACCAACCGGAATCTGTTGCAAATGATGGGCGAGAAGCAATTCCGCAGCGACCTCTACTACCGCCTGAAGGTCTTCCCCATTACCTCCCCGCCCCTGCGCGAACGTCCCGATGACATCCCCGAGTTGGCCAAGCACTTCACCAGGACCTATAGCGCCAAGTTGGGCCGCAAAATCGAGAAGATTCCAGAGGACACGCTACGAGCTCTCGTTGAGTACCGTTGGCCGGGCAACATCCGCGAACTCGAGAACTTCATTGAGCGGGCCGTCATCCTCTCCGGAGGCTCAGTCCTGCGCGCGCCGCTCGCCGAGATTCGGGGCACCGGATCTACGCTCGGAAGTTCATCGCTCGAGCAAGTGGAACGGGATCACATCCTTCGTGTCCTGCGGGAAAACGGGAACGTCGTCACCGCGAGCGCCCTCGCCCTGGGAATCCCCCGCACCACCCTGAATGCCCTGATGATCAAGCTGGGCATTCATCGCAAAGACCTTTAGCCGGGGCTAGCGGTTGAAGGCCAACGAGACGGGGGGAAGCCAACCGGCGCTATGGAGCACCCATGCCCCCAGCGCCAGGGCGAAGCTGCAATTCAGCACCCGCTTTGTCAGTGAACTCAGGTCGGTCAGGCGATTGATGATGAATAACCCCACCCCAATATCGACCACCAGCACCGTCCAATCCAGCATATTCCACATTTCTGTGTCCTCCGTGCCTTTAATTGCTGCACTTTAAGGGCCAATGTGAAATTCACGCCGACTCCCGGTTAGCTTGGGACGGGCGATGGCCGCTCGGTGGTGGCGATGGCATACACCTCGCCGCCCTCATTCACCAGGAGCGAGGGGATCAGCGAGACTTGAAACGTCTTTCCATCCTTCCCGATTCTGGCTTGGCGCTGGGGCTCTAATGCACCCGCATACGCCTGACTGCGAACCGCCGAGACAATGGCGTCTGCCTGATTTTCCGGGAACAGGCTGCGGAAGTTCATCTTCAGCGCCTCGGCTTCGTTCCAACCGTAAATCCGCTCGGCTCCAGGGTTCCAGGCGAGAATGCGGCCCGTGAGGTCCTGCACGACGATGGCATCGCGCGAGTCACGCACGACAACGGCCAGGCGCCGCAAGCCCTCGGAATCACGCAGGGCGGCCTGAACATTCTTGAGGGTCGAGATGTCGGTGAAGGTGATCACGGCCCCTTCAATCACGTTGTCTAAGGTTCGATACGGTCGGATGCGCAACAGGAACCACTCACCGGTGGTGGTCTTCACTTCCAGTTCCTTAGGCACCAGGTTTTCCAATACCTCACGGACGTCGGTGGCCAAGCGATCGTAGTCGACAAGATTCGACCTGATTTGGTCGACGGGCCGGCCGAGGTCCGTCTCGATCAAATTGATGAGCACCGACGTGGTGGGCGTAAAGCGGAGGATGCGCAGCCGGTGGTCGACAAAGACCGTGGCGATGCCCGTTCCACCCAACAAGTTCTTCATGTCGTTGTTGGAGCGCGACAAGTCAGCCACCTTGGCCTGCAGTTCACTGTTTACCGTCGCCAACTCCTCGTTGACCGATTGCAGCTCTTCCTTCGAGGTCTCCAGTTCCTCGTTGGTAGACTGCATCTCCTCATTCACCGATTGCATTTCTTCATGGGCGGACCGGAGCTCCTCATTGGAGGTCTCCAGTTCTTCCATGGCCGTCTGCAGATACTCCTCTTTCTTCCGCAATTCCAGCTTCAACCGCACAATGTATTCGTCGAGATCCGGCACCTGCGAGACGGCGCCCTCGATCGCATCTACGGCAGCTTCGGTGGACGACGAGACTGCGTCCGCCGGCGCCGCTTCCAGCAAGACGAGGAATAAGCCAAGCGGAATTGAGCCCTCCGGGTCTGCCGGCACGGGCAAAACCGTCAGGTTCACGCGAGCCAAAAGCCCTTCGACCTTCACCTCCAGATGCGTGCTATGCGTGGGGATGCCCATCGAAACGGCCCGGTGGAGCGCGAGGGTCAAATCGCCACGTAAGCCTTCCCGGGCCATCCGGAAGATATTCATGCTGGCCTCACCCGGGGACGGTTCCAGGTAACGGCCGGTCCGGCCCAGCAGATAGAGAATGTCGCCGCGCTCGTTTACCAGCACACCCACCGGAGCGTAGTGCTCAAGAATTGTCCGCTCCGCAATCTCACTGAGCGGAAGCTTTGCGGCTACCGTGACGGCGTGCGGCAGGCGTGGACCATCGCTGCCGGGGACATGGGCAAACATTCGCGGCAGACCAATCCGCGGGGAGCCTACGTCTGCCTTGCGCTCATAGATCTTCGCGGCGCGGCTGATGGTGGCGAACAGACTGCCAAAGTCTCCCACGCTCTCCGAGGAGCCCAGCACCAACATCGCGCCCGGATTGAGTGCGTAATGGAACATCGGCATCATCCGCTTCTGCAACTCCGTGCTCATGTAGATCAGCAGGTTGCGGCAGCTAATGAGGTCAAGTTTCGAGAATGGCGGGTCCTTGATCAGGTCGTGCTCCGAGAAGATCAGCATGTCCCGAATCGTTTTCTGGATTCGGTAGACACTACCATCGGGATGCTCCTGGATGAAAAACTGGGCCAGGCGCTCCGCTGAGATATCCGCGATGATCGTCCCAGGGTAAATTCCCGTCCTGGCGTGGTCGATCGCCTCGCGGTCAATGTCGGTGGCAAAAATCTGAACCCGGAAGTGCACTTTCTGCTCTTCCATGTACTCCCGCAACAGAATGGCCAGCGAGTAAGCCTCTTCTCCCGTTGAACATCCCGGAACCCAAACCCGAATCACGCCACCGGCTTGTTTACCGGCGAAAAGTTTCGGGATGACCTTCGCCTGGATCTCCTCGAAAATTTCGGTGTCCCGGAAGAAATTGGTGACACCGATGAGCAGATCGTGAAAGAGCGCGTCCACCTCGGCCCGGGTGAGTTCCAGATAGCGCACATAATCTTCCAGGCGATCGATCTGGTGCACCGCCATCCGCCGCTCGATCCTGCGCATGATCGTGTTCTGCTTGTACTGCGAGAAGTCATGGCCCGTTTGCGCGCGAAGCAGACGAAAGATCTTTTCGAGTTCGGCCGCCGGCGGCAGAGAACGCCCCGTCTCAAGAGGCGGAGCGTTGAAGACGCGCGCCACATAGGCCATCAGTTGCGCCGGCATCGCGTCGGGCGGCAGCACGAAATCGACCATACCGATGGCAATGGCGCTGCGCGGCATACCGTCATAGTCGGTGGATTCCGGCGTCTGCACCATCACCATGCCGCCCTCGCCCTTAATGGCCCGGGCACCGAGCGCGCCATCGCTGCCCGTCCCGGAGAGCACGATGCAGATCGCGCGCTCGTGCTGATCCTGCGCCAGTGAACGAAAGAAGAAGTCAATCGGCAGCCGGATGCCGCGAGCCAACGTCGGTTCCGTAAGACGCAATATGCCATGGGACAGGGCCATGTCCCGGTTGGGTGGAATGATGTAGGCGCAGTTGGGCCTCACCTGCATGCCATCTTCCACTTCGAAAACTTCCATCCGCGTATAGCGCCGGATGAGATCCGAGAGGATGCTCTTGTGATCCCGAGCGAGGTGCTGCACGAGGACGAACGCCATCCCGGGATCGTTATCGGCCGGCATGGTGGAGAAGAACGCCTCGAACGCCGCCAAACCTCCCGCTGATGCGCCGATCCCCACAATGGGGAAGTCTAAGTTGGCGGGAGCCACAGGCGCTGTCGTCTGGGCGTTGGGATTCGCATTCGGATTCGCATTCGGATTCGCATCTGGATTCGCATTCGGCTTCGCATTCGGATTCGCATTCACTGCCCCGCCCTCTTGTTCGTCCATCTCACGATCCCTCCAGTAGCTTCAATAATACGGGATTGCTTCCCCGGTTTCCGCACTTTACTTGCCCCCACTACAAAAGGGACGGCGCCAAGTTCGGGGCGTTTCGATTGGCCCTCAACCTGCTTAGGAAAAGACTCGGTTAACAAATATGATGGAGTTACAAACTGAGAATTTCCCGGTCGTTTGCGTCGGCGGTTCAGCGGGCGGCTTGGATGCCTACACCCGCCTTTTGCAGCGAATGCCTGCGGATATGGGTGTGGCCATCGTTATTGTGAATCACTTGCGGACGGTTTCGACGCTGCTGCACGAAATCCTACCCCGCTTCACGACCATGCCGGTTGAACTCATCACGGACCAACTGAGGCTCGAACCCAATCACGTTTACATCATCCCGGAGAATCGTGATCTGCACCTCCTCGACGGAGAGTTTCGCCTGATGCCGATCTCCAAGCCGAGGGGCTGGCCTGACGTGATCACCGTCTTTCTGAAATCCCTGACGGAGCATTGGCATGGAAAGCTGATCGCCGTGATCGTTTCCGGCTACGACGGTGACGGCGCCGCCGCAATGTGTGCCATCAGGAGTGTCGGCGGGACAACGATCGCTCAGCGCCTCGACACCGCCATCCAGCCGGACATGCCGGCCAGCGCCATCGAAAGCGGCTGTGTCGACTTCATCCTATCTCCCGAAGACATCGCCATCAAGATCGCCAGTATGGTGCGGCAACCGCATTCCGGCGAGGTGATTGCTGGCGCGGCGCTTCCTGCTAAGCTGTTGAAGAATGAAGATTACTGAGCAGCAAGTGCGTTACGTCGCCGACCTCGCCAACCTCAGCCTGACCGACCCCGAGATCCACGCCCTGGCCCACGATATGGACGAAGTTTTGATCTACATGGACAAGCTTGCTGACGTGGACACGGAAGGCGTGGAGCCGATGGCCCAGGTGCTGTTTGAGACCGACGAAACCGCGACGCTACGCGACGATGTTGAGCGGCCCGACCGGCTGTTTACCTCAAACATCGCCACGGCCAACGCCCCGCAAGCCGGCCAAGGCTACTTCAAAGTCCCCAAGGTGATCGAACGCGCCTAGCATGAATATCCCCAGCCTCACCATTTCCCAAATCAAAGCGGATCTGGCCGCCAAGAAGTACAGCGCCAGCGAATTGGCGCAATCCGCCCTCGACTTTGCGGCCACCGAGAATCCCAAGACCAACGCCTATTTGCATTTCTCGGCCGAACGAGCCCTAGCCGCGGCCCGCGCCGTCGATGACAAACTGGCGCGTGGCGAAGACCCCGGCCTGCTGGGTGGCGTGCCGATCGCCGTCAAGGACGTCATCGTCACCAAAGGCGTCCGCACCACCTGCGCCTCCAAGTTACTCGAGAACTATATTCCGCCCTACGACGCCACCGCTGTCGTACGACTCGAGCAGCAAGGCGCCATCATCCTGGGCAAAGCCAATTGCGATGAGTTCGCCATGGGCTCCTCGAATGAGAACTCCGCGTTTGGCCCGGTGCGCAATCCGGTCGCGCTCGATCGGGTTCCCGGCGGCTCCAGCGGCGGTTCCGCTGCCGTCGTCGCGCAAGGCACCGCCGTGGTGTCGCTCGGCTCCGATACGGGCGGCTCAATTCGGCAGCCCGCCAGCTTCTGCGGCATCGTCGGCGTCACGCCGACCTACGGGCGCGTCTCGCGTTACGGCTTGGTGGCTTTCGCCAGTTCGCTGGACCACATCGGCCCGTTCTCGCGCAACGTGCAGGACTCAGCCACCGTTCTCCAGGCCATGGCTGGCCACGATGAGTGCGACGCCACCAGCGCCCCCGCGCCCGTGCCGGACTACTCGGCCGCCCTTACCGGCCAAGTGAAAGGCTTGCGCATTGGGTTGCCCAAGGAGTATTTCCAGGGTCTCGAAAGCGAGTCTGGCGCCCTGATCGAACAAGCGATTGAACAGCTGAAGAAACTGGGTTGCGAAATTGTCGACCTGAGCCTGCCCACCACTGAACACGCCATCGCCTGCTACTACATCATCTGCACGGCCGAGGCCAGCAGTAATCTCGCGCGCTACGACGGCGTGCGCTACACCTCGCGTTCGCCTAACTCCAACACGCTCCCCGACATGTACCGCAATACTCGTGGCGAAGGCTTTGGCCGCGAATGCAAACGCCGCATCATGCTGGGAACTTACGTTTTAAGCCACGGTTTTTACGATGCCTACTACGTAAAGGCGCAAAAGGTTCGTGCGCTCATCGCGCAGGACTTCGCTCGGGCCTTTGCCGACGTCGACGCGATCGTCGCACCGGTCTCACCGTTCCCCGCCTTCAAGCTGGGCGAGAAGATGGCGGATCCCCTTCAGATGTACCTGAGCGACATCTACACCATCACCGGCGACCTGGCCGGCATCCCCTGCCTCTCTGTCCCCTGCGGCAACACGCAGGAGGGCTTGCCCGTCGGTTTACAGATCTTGACTAAGCACTTCGACGAAAGCACCATGTTTCGTCTGGCGCACGCTTACGAACAGAGCCGCATCGGCTAAGCGCCTGATTGCATCCATACTGAAGGAGACCCTATGCCATTTACTTTGCCCAGTCTGCCCTACGCCCACGACGCCCTTGAACCGGTGATCGACAAACTCACCATGGAGATTCACCACGGTAAGCATCACAACGCTTACGTGACGAACCTGAACAAGGCCCTCGAGTCGGCCCCGGACCTCGCCTCCAAGACCATCGAGGAACTGCTTGCCGGCAATCTGGCTCTGGTCCCCGATGCGATCAAGGGACCGGTCCGCAATAACGGTGGCGGCCACTGGAACCACACGTTCTTCTGGAACATCATGCGCGCGCCCAAGGAAGGTAACGCCCCTTCCGGTAAGTTAGCCGCGGCCATCGACGCCAAGTTCGGCTCCTTTGATGCGTTCAAAGAGAAGTTCAACGCCGCCGGCGTCGGCCGCTTCGGTTCCGGCTGGGCCTGGCTCATTAAGACCGCCGACGGTATCGACATCATGTCGACGCCGAACCAGGACAATCCGCTGATGGAAGGCAAAACCGCCATCATCGGAGTTGACGTCTGGGAGCATGCCTACTACCTGAAGTATCAGAACCGGCGCCCCACTTACCTCGCCAACTGGTGGCAGGTTGTGAACTGGGACGCGGCCGAAGCCAACTTCATCGCGTAATGCCACTCGTGGGGCGGGCCTCCTGGCCCGCCTCTGGTGCTGATACGCTTTGTTGAGTGACCAACGACACCGTCCTCGAACTTCGTGGAGTCACGAAGAGCTTCCCTTCGCACAAAGCGGTTGACAACGTCTCGATCACCGTCGGCCGGGGCGAGTTGCACGCCCTTCTGGGGCCTTCAGGTTGCGGCAAAACCACCTGCCTCCGCATGGTGGCCGGTTTCGAAACCCCGGACAGTGGACAGGTGCTGCTTAACGGCACCGACATCGCCCCGCTGAAGCCCTATGAGCGCAACGTCTCCACCGTCTTCCAAAGCTATGCCCTCTTTCCGCACCTGAACGTCTTCGAGAATGTCGCCTTCGGCCTCCGCCAACGCGGCGAGGCTTCAATTGACAGCAAGGTAAAGGCGGCACTTGACTTGGTGCGACTTTCCCAGAAGGCCGATCGCAAGCCTTCGCAAATGTCGGGTGGCGAGAAGCAGCGAGCCGCGCTGGCTCGGTCGTTAGTCCTCGAACCTGACTTACTGCTCCTCGACGAACCGCTCTCCGCCCTCGACCCCAATCTCCGCCAGACCGTTCGGCAGGAACTCAAGGCCCTGCAGCGCCGCGTCGGCATCACCTTCCTGATGGTGACGCACGACCAGGAAGAGGCGCTTTCCATGGCCGACCGCATCACGCTGATGAACCAGGGGCGCGTCGAGCAAGTAGGCACGCCGCAGGACATCTATCTGAAGCCGGCGACGCGCTTCACCGCGGGCTTCCTGGGTGCCGTGAACTGGATAGGCGACATCGGCATCCGCCCCGAGTCGCTTCACCTCGCGCGCCAACATCCTGGCAATGGGGCAAGCGTTCGTTCGGCTCGCATCACCCACTCCACTTTTCTTGGCGACTGCTATCACGTTCAAGCCGAGATCACTGAAGGCCAACAGGTGATGGCCCAGGTGCCACGCTCGCAGAATGGCTACCATCCTGGCGACCAGGTTCAGCTCTGGTGGAATTCCGCAGACGAGCTCCACATTCCAAAATGAAGACCCTGCGCCTGGCGTTCCTGGCTCCCAGCGTGTTCCTGCTGGTAACCCTGTTTCTGATTCCGCTGTTGATCGTCGCCGTCTACAGTTTGCAAAGCCGCGGTGCCTATGGCGGAGTCACACTTCCGTGGACCTTTGAGAGCTACGTTCGAATCTTCGATCCCCTCTATCTGAAGATCCTCTGGCGCTCCTTTTGGGTCGCCAGCGTCTCGACCGCCATCTGCCTCCTGCTCGGCTTCCCGCTCGCGCTCTTCATTTCGCGAGCCGGCAAGCATCGCGGCATCTACCTACAACTCGTCATGCTGCCTTTCTGGACCAGCTTCCTGATTCGCACTTACGCCTGGATGTTTCTCCTGCGCGATACCGGCCTCATCAACACTGCCCTCATTGCCACGGGAATCATCAGTGAGCCGCTGCCGCTGCTCTACAACGACTTCGCCGTCATCCTGGGCCTAGTCTATGGCTTCCTCCCCTTCATGGTGCTGCCGCTCTATACCAACCTCGAAAAGCTCGATCCGGCATTGCTCGAAGCGGCGGCGGACCTCGGCGCGAAGCCACTCACGGCGCTCGCCAAAGTCACCGTGCCCCTCTGCCGTCCGGGCATCGCGGCCGGCAGTATCCTCGTCTTCATTCCCTGCCTCGGCGCCTACCTCACGCCCGACCTGATGGGCGGCGGGAAAAGCATCATGATCGGCACGCTGGTGCAGAATCAATTCACCACGGCGCGCGATTGGCCGTTCGGCGCGGCGCTGTCACTCAGCCTGATGGCCCTCACTCTCGGCCTACTGTATTTCGTCTCCAAACGCTCCGGCGGGGAGGACTTACTCTAAGTGCGACTCCTGTCCCTCTATGCTGTCCTGGCTTACGCCTTCCTGCACTTACCTTTGCTGGTCCTCTCCGTCTTCAGCTTCAACCAATCGCGCTTCACGCAGTGGGAAGGATTCTCGACGCGCTGGTATGCGCAAGCTTTCGCGGACCCGGCCTTGCGCGAGGCAACCCTGAATTCGCTCCTGATCGGCGGCGCGGCCACCGTACTGGCCACGGTGATCGGAACGCTCTGCGCCTATGCCCTGTGGAAGCGGAAATCGCCTCCCATCTCCAGCACTCTCTATCTCTCGCTGATGACGCCGGAGATCGTCACCGGCGTCGCCTTACTCGCCTTCTATCAGTGGTTATTTCATTTTCTGAACTTACAACTCGGAATGATGACCGTCATCTTCGCCCACGTCAGTTTCTGTCTGGCCTATGTCGTTATCGTCGTCATCGCGCGGCTGCGCACCATGGACGGTACACTCGAAGAAGCCGCACTCGACCTGGGTGCCAACGAGTTCGAAGCATTCTATCTGGTTACTCTTCCCCAACTCGCCCCCGCCATCGTCAGCGCCGCCCTACTCGCTTTCACGATCTCCTTCGACGATTTCGTGATCACATCGATGGTCGCGGGCGTCGACTCCGAGACGCTCCCTATGGTGATGTACGCCACCGCCCGCCGAGGCGTCAGCCCTATCCTCAATGCCGTCTCCACCATCATTGTCGTCGGTCTGGGCGTCCTGATCCTGGCGTCCGAAAGGCTGCAAACCAAGTCATGAACCGGCGCACGCTTTTCTTTGCGGGTCTCAGCGGCCTTGCCGGTTGCCATCGCGGCAATCAGCCCCGGCTCAACGTCTACAACTGGTCCAATTACATCGGCCCCGAAACGATCGAGCAGTTCGAGCGGCACACCGGCATCCGGATTCGCTACGGCATTTTTGAAAGTTCCGACGAGTTACTCGCGAAAGCCTTGACTGGCAATAGCGGCTGGGACGTCGTGTTTCCGACGAATCACCACATCGCGCCGCTTCGCGACTACAAGTTACTCGCCCCGCTCGACCATGCGCGCTTGCCCAATCTGAAGAACCTCGCCACGGGCTTTCAGCAACCGGAGTGGGACCCCCAACTCAAGCATTCCGTCCCCTACATGAGTACCTCGGCCGGCATCGTCTACAACCGCAAGCAACTCGGCCAACTCACGCGGTGGGCGGACCTTTGGGACCGCAAAGTCACTGGCCGCCTCACCATGCTGGACGCTCAGGACGACGTCCTCGGTGCATGCCTCCTCAAGTTGGGGCACGATTGGAACGCCACCAACGAAGCAGAATTGCGCGCCGCTCAACGCGAAGCCGTTGCGCAGAAGCCCTTATTGCGCGCGTACCTCAATGCCGAAGTGCGCGACCAGGTGCTCGCCGGCGATGTCCTTGCCGCCCAGATGTGGACCACCACGATGATGCCCGTTATGGCGGAAGCTCCGCATCTGGAATTCGTTTATCCTGCGGAAGGCTTTGTTCGCTATGCAGAGTCTGCGGTCATACTGCGGGAGAGTCCACGTGCCGAAGCCGCGCATCGCTTCATCGACTTCCTGCTGCAGCCCGAGATTGCCGCCGAATGCGTCATCGCCGAAAAAACCGGCCCCGTCCTAGACGGC
>JALHNI010000118.1 GCA_022843605.1 Bryobacter sp. | reverse complement strand
TGAGGCCGGTTTTGGTTTCGACGGCGAGCGCGCCACCGAGGGTATTCAAGCCGAAGAGGGGATTGGAGCCGGGCATGAGGGTGATCGATTCGATGGCGACGCGCGGAATGAGGTCCCAGCTCATGACGTCGCCGAAGGGCTGATTCATGCGGACGCCGTCCATGTAAACGGAGAGTCCCTGGGGGGTGCCCAGCAGGGGCGACGCGGTATAGCCGCGGTAATTGACGTCGGGCTGGAAGGGGTTGCCTTGCACTTCGTTAACGAAGACGCCGTTGAGGCGGCGATTGAGGAAGTCGCCCAGGTGGATGGCGCCGCTTTGTTCGATGTCCTGGGCGCGAGCCGATTGGACGGTGACGGGGTGTTCCTCGCGGGTGAGCCCGGTGCCCGGTAGTGGCGTGGTGCCAACGACCGTAACGCTGCTGGAAGATTGCCCGAGGGCGAGCGTAACTTCCTGGGCGACCGGCGAGGTGGACTCGATGGTGACGAGAAGAGACTCGGAGGCGAAGCCGTTCTTGCGAACCTCGAGTCGGTAACGGCCGAAGGAAAGGCCGGAAAGGGTGTGAAGCCCCTGGGAGTCAGTCTCAAAGCGGAGGGCAGCGCGGGTGGAGACATTCTCCAGGGTGCCGGCGGCGGCCATGGCGGCGCCGCTGGCATCCTTGACGGATAAGCGGAGTTCGCCAGTTTGGGCAAAGCCAGTCTGCGAGAAGAGGAGGAAGACCGACAGGGTCAATAAAAGGAAAGAGGGCACAGTTTAATATTCCCGCCGCCACGTTTCTGTTCAGACAATTTTGCCTGTAGATTGAAAGATCACTGAACAGACGGGCATGACAAGGAATTTAGAGATAGAGGCGGAGCGGCAAACCCTGGCGGACGAGGTGACGAAGCTGTTCCAGGCCTATCGCGGACCGTTGCTGCGCTACCTGATGTCGCTGGGTGTGCCGGTGGCGGTGGGCGAGGAGATTGTGCAGGAGGTTTTCTTGTCGCTGTTCCAGCATCTGCAGGAGGGCAAGTCGCGGGCGAATCTGCGCGGCTGGATCTTTCGTGTGGCCCATAATCTGGCCTTGAAGGAGCGGCAACGAGGCGTGCGGCGGCCGCAAGTGGATCTGGACGAGCAATACCCCTGCCCGGCGCCGGATCCGGAGAATTCAGCGGCGGAGTCACAGAGGCATCGGCGGCTGATGGCCGTGGTGCGGGCGCTACCGCAGCAGGATCAGCAGTGTCTGCATCTGCGGGCTGAGGGTTTGCGCTACCGGGAGATCGCCGAGGTGCTGGGGATTTCATTGGGCGCGGTGGCGCTGGCGCTGAGCCGTTCAGTGCTGAAGGCGACGAGTGCGGAGGCGGTGCGATGAATCACATTTCCGATGCCGAGTTGATGATGTTGGCGGACAATGAGCTGCCAGAGGACCGCTCCGCCGAAGTGCGGCGGCATGTGAAGGATTGCTGGAATTGCCTGGCGCGGCAAGCCGAGTTGCAGGGTGGGCTGGCAGAGTTCCTGCAAGCGCGCGCTGGGGCATTTGACATGCAGTTGTCGGCGATTGACGGTCCGGCGGCACTGCTGCGCGCGCGGATGAAGGCCGTCCGTCCGGAGAGGCGGCAGTTACCGTGGAATCGGCTGGCGTTGGTGGCCGCGGTGGCCGTGGCCGGATTCTGGTGGTTGCAGTGGGACATCGAGCATCCGCTGAAGCCGGATTCCCGCTTGACGCCCGGAGCGACAATGGCGATGTCGCGGGAAGAGGTTTGTGCGGTTCCGGATGCTGACGAAATGCGGCTGGTGCCGGCATCGATGGCCGGCCAAGTGTTCAACAGCTATGGGATTCAGCCGACGCCGCGAATCTACGAGGTGGATTATCTGATTGCGCCGGCGCTGGGTGGGGCGACGGACCCCAAGAATCTGTGGCCGCAGCCCTATGCCGCGGGCGTGTGGAACGCCGGGGTGAAGGATGCGCTGGAAAGTCATTTGCGGGACCTGGTGTGTAAGGGCGCCATTGATCTCTCCACCGCACAGCGAGAGATCGCGACGGACTGGATTGCGGCCTATCGCAAGTACTTCCATACGGATAAGCCGCTTTCGGCCCACGCGAGTTTCCGCAAGGACCTGCCCTGGGAATAGATACAATTGCCAAAGCCATGAATCGACGCACATTGTTAGCCGGCGCCGGCGCCTTATCATTGACCAATTGCGGGGAAGCCCCCAAGCCGGCAGCACCGGTGGTGACCGCACCGCCGCCCACGGCCATTATCGACTCGCACCACCACTTCTGGATGTATTCGAAGAAGGAGTATGGCTGGATCAGCGATAAGATGCCGGAGATTCAGCGCGACTTTCTGCCGGTGCACCTGGCCGCCGCGTTGAAGGAAGCCGGCGTGAATGGGGCGGTCTCCGTGCAGGCGCGGCAGACGCTGGACGAGACTCGCTTTCTGCTGAAACACGCGAACGAGAACGAGTTTCTGCGCGGCGTGGTGGGCTGGGTTCCGTTGGTGGAGGCCGAGGTGGGGAAGGCCATTGAGGAGTTCGCCGGGCAAGCGAAACTGAAGGGCATGCGCCATGTGGTGCACGACGAGAAGGATCCGAACTACATCCTGCGTGAGGACTTTAACCGTGGCGTGGCGCTGCTGAAGGGCTTCAAGCTGCGCTACGACATTCTGATCTTCGAGAGCCATTTGCCGCAGACGATCAAGTTTGTGGATCGGCACCCGGACCAGACGTTCATCCTGGACCATATCGCCAAGCCGAAGATCAAGCAGCACCAGATTGACCCCTGGAAGGCGAACCTGATCGAGTTGGCCAAGCGGCCGAATGTCTACTGCAAGTTGTCCGGCATGGTAACGGAAGCGGATTGGCAGAAGTGGACCCCAGCGGACCTGGAGCCCTACATCGATACGGTGTTGGCGGCATTCGGACCGAAGCGGCTGATGTACGGCTCGGACTGGCCGGTTTGCCTGCTGGCCTCACCCTACAAGCGTTGGTTCGATACGGTGACCGTGGCGATCAGCAAGCTATCTGAGCCGGAGCGAACACGCATTCTGGGCGGGACGGCGATTGAGGCTTACGGACTCTAGCGCTCCGGCAGGGAATCGGCGGAGCGGAGGAAGGCGTAGTAGCTGACTTCGAGGCGCTGGTGGGCGCCGATCCAGCGGTAGGTGGGGACGCCAAAGAGGCGCGCGCGGTCGATCATCTTTTGCCGGGACTCGGGGAAAGGCGACGCGCCGAACTCCATGCCGCGCGTCTCGGAGATACCGTTCCAGGGGGCGGCGGTGCGCTCATGATACTCGTCCCAGGTGCCGAGCCAGGGGAAGTCGGCGGGACTCCAGACGTAGCCGAGCAGGAGGCGATGGGCGGGGGCGAAGGCGAGGAAGAAGGCGTGGTCGCGAGCCGGATCCATGAGGTGGGCGGTGTAGCCGCTCGCTGGGATGGCGGTGTAGCGTTCGAGATTGACGTGCTGGCGGGGGTCGTCGTTGAGGTCCTGCTCGCGGACGGTGGGCGCGGAGAACTGGGTCTGGCCGGCAGCGAGGAAGGGCGGACCGAGGGTGACGTGCTGGGTCCAGGCGAGGGGACGGTCTTCGCCGGCAAGGTTGGTGAGCGTCTCGTGAAAATGGAGCTTGTCGCCTTCGAGGCGAAGGGTGCGGGCAAAGTGTAGCCGGGCGCCGGGCACCTGGACGCTAGCAGTAAGGGAGTCGTTGTCGCTGGAGATCTGCCAGGGAAGGACGCCGGCTTCGCCATGGACATCGGCACCGGCGGCGGCTTCGGAATCGGAGGGGGCGCCGAAGAGGTCGAGGCAGAGATTGTGGCCATGGATGCCGGCCAGAAGGCGGCATTCGCTGCCATGGCCGTAGCCGGAGTGGTGGGCGGCATCGTAGGCGGAAGGCTCGATGGTGGGCCAGGGGGGGGTCCAGAGGGGGTTGATGCCGGAGGCGCGGTGGGTAAGCGCGGCGAGGTGGCCGCCTTCCACCAGAACGACGGCACTGAGTTGCTGATTCTGGATTTGGTGCGCGCGGCGCCCGCGGTAGCGAATTTCGGCCATCGTTGTCTTTCTACGATAGCCCGTTAAACTAGGGGCGTGCCCCTGCTGACGTCGATCTTTTGGCTGCTGGCCGCTCCGTTCTGGGAATTGCCGCCAACGAGTTGGAGTGAGGAGCAGCTGATCCGGCTGTTGAACGACTCGCCGTGGGCGCAGACGGCGACCGATAACGGACGCGCCACGCAACGTCCCGGTGCACCGGTGGTGATGTACCTGGCGAGCGCGGCCCCGATGCGGCTGGCGGAAGAGGAGTTGATCCGACGCCGGTTCAAGCAACGGCCGGACCTGTTGGAGGCGATTGCCGACGCACGCGAAGAATACAAGGCGTATCTGGCCGAGAACGCGGGTAAGGTGATTGTGGTGGGGATTCCGTTGGACGCCAACGCCTTGGCCGACGCGGGCGAAAACAAGCGGATGGAGGCCGAGAGTCTCCTCCGAGTGGGCAAGCGGAAGTGGAAGGCGACCGGGCATTTTCCGCCGACGCCGACAGATCCGGTGCTTCGACTGATCTTTCCCCGGGAGATACCGGAGAACGGCAAAGAGATCAGCGTGGAGGTGTACCTTCCGTCGATTCCGGGACCGTACCGGAACGCACAGTTCCCGGTGAAGGACCTGATGTACCGCGGGCTGCCGGAGCTATAAGAAAACGGTGGGCGGATTCGCCTTGTGTTCGCCCCTAGGCGAGACAGCAACCCCACGAATTTTGTATAATTTAGGGGTAGTTATCCTTGTCATTTAGCGTGCCGGCCCAGCCCGTGGCCGTTCCTGCGTTAATTGATCCGACAAACAACAAAAATAGGCACGAAGGTTCCGGAGGAATTCGGCATGGCAGCAAACGAGAACACGTACGACTCAACGAGCATCAAGGTCCTGGAAGGCCTGGAAGCGGTTCGGCTGAGGCCGGCGATGTACATCGGATCCACACGGGAGGCCGGACTGCATCACCTGGTGTACGAAGTTGTCGATAACTCAGTGGACGAATGCCTGGCGGGACATGCCACGGCCATCGAGTGCATCATCCACATGGACAATTCGGTGACGGTATCCGACGACGGCCGTGGCATTCCGGTGGATATCCACAAGGAAGAGGGCGTGTCCGCGGCCGAAGTGGTGATGACGAAGCTACACGCCGGCGGTAAGTTCGACAGCAACAGTTACAAAGTGTCGGGTGGGTTGCATGGTGTGGGCGTCAGTTGCGTGAATGCTTTGTCGGAGACGTTACACCTCGAGATCTGGCGCGACAAGGCGACCTGGGAGCAGGACTACGAACGCGGCGTTCCGAAGGGACGCCTGAAGGAAGTCGGCAAGACGCGGAAGACCGGCACGAAGATTACCTTCAAACCGGACTCCACGATCATGGAGGCGACGGAGTTCAACTTCGATACGCTGGCCCAGCGTTTGCGTCAGTTGGCCTTTCTGAACAAGGGCCTGAAGATTGTGCTGACGGACGAGCGGCAGGATCCGATCCGCACGGAAGAGTTTCTGTATGAAGGCGGCATCGCCGAGTTCATTAAGCATTTGAACCGTTCGAAGCAGGTGCTGCACGAAAAGCCGATTTACATTGAAGGCGAGCGCGAGATCCCCAACGGCACGCTGACGATGGAAATCGCGCTGCAGTACAACGATAGTTACGCCGACCAGGTGTTTAGCTTCGCGAATAACATCAATACGGTGGACGGCGGTACGCACTTATCGGGCTTCCGCTCCGGCCTGACGCGAACCATCAACGCCTATGGCAACGCTTCCGGCATCATGAAGGAAAAAGAGGCGCTGACCGGTGACGACGTCCGTGAAGGATTGACGGCCGTGGTGAGCGTGAAGATTCCGCAGCCACAGTTCGAAGGGCAAACCAAGGGCAAGCTGAATAGCGACATTGCCGGGTTTGTGACGCAGTTAGTGAACGAGAAGCTGGGCGAGTATTTTGACAAGAATCCCAGCGTGATGAAGAAGATCGTGTCGAAGTCGATTGACGCGCTGCGGGCGCGGGAAGCGGCACGCAAGGCGCGGGATTTAACCCGCCGCAAAGGTGCGCTGGATTCGGGCGGGTTGCCCGGCAAACTGGCCGATTGCCAGGAGCGCGACCCGGACCGTTGTGAATTGTTCCTCGTCGAGGGTGAGTCGGCAGGTGGGACGGCCAAAAGCGGCCGTGATCGTAAGTATCAGGCGATTTTGCCGCTGAAAGGTAAGATCCTTAACGTCGAGAAGGCGCGCTACGACAAAATGCTGGGCCACGAGGAAATTCGGGCCATGATTACGGCGCTGGGTTGCGGCATCGGGCCGGACATGGACGTCTCCAAGCTGCGTTACGGCAAGATCATCATCATGACGGACGCCGACGTCGACGGCTCTCACATCCGGACGCTGATCCTGACGTTCTTCTTCCGGCACATGCAGATTCTCATCTCGACGGGCCATCTGTTTATTGCGCAGCCGCCGCTCTACCGCATCAAGAAGGGCAAGAGCGAGAAGTACCTGAAGGACGACAAGGAATTCACCAAGGAGATCCTGCGCCGCGCGACGGATTCGCTGGAGGTGGTGGTGGGGACCGGGCCCACGGCCCAGACGATTGAGGGCGCCGAGTTGCGGCAATTCCTCTCGTCACTGGATGAGTTGGGTCTGGCGGCAAAGGCCGCCGAGCGGCGGTTGCGCGATGCGCGCGTCGTCGAGTTACTCACTGACCATAACCTGATGCTCGACACTAAGGACGACTTCAAGGACAAGACCAAGCTGCAGCAGGTTTACGACGGCATGGTGCAAGCCAAGATCCGTTGCGAGTTCCGCGAGGACGAGGCGCATTCGGCCTGGATGCTGGTGTACTTCGATCCGATGAATGCGGAACGCGCCATCAGCACCGATTTTGCCGCCCAACCGGAGTTCCGTAAACTGCGGACCCTCTCGAAGCAGGTGGCCAAGTATTCCGCTGGACCTTACGTCACGGTGCGGGAGAACCGCCGTAGCGAACCGATTCCCACCTGGCGTGAGTTACTCACGAAGGTGAAGGAAGAAGGCATGAAGGACGCCAACGTGCAGCGCTATAAGGGGCTGGGCGAGATGAACTCGACGCAGCTTTGGGATACGACGATGAACGCCGAGTCTCGCAGTTTGTTGCGTGTCGAGTTGAGCGACTTAGTGGAGAGCGACGCCATCTTCTCTACGCTGATGGGCGAGGACGTGGAGAACCGGCGCAAGTTTATCGAAGAGTTCGCACTCGACGTTCGCAACCTGGACGTTTAACCGCCGGCTACCAGGCGGCGACGCTGCCGTCCTGATGGAAGACGCGGGCCATCGGTTTGGTGCCCGCGAAGGGATATTTGGCGAAGGCGCGCTCATCGAGATCGAAGCCGAGGCCGGGCTTGGTGGGCAGGGGGAACTTTCCGTTCACCATGCGCATGGCGGGGAAGCCAAGCCACTCTTCCCACATTTTTTCGATCTTGGTGGCCACCACGCCGCTGCAGATTTCCTGCACCAGGAAGTTGGGGGCGGCGGCGTCAACATGAACGGTCGCGAGGGCGCCAATGGGGCCTTCGCAAGCATGCGGCGCGATCTTGACACCGGAAGGCTCGGCCAAGGCGGCTACTTTCCAGAGCGCGGTGATGCCGCCGACGTGATTGATGTCGGTTTGCAGAATATCGACGATTCCCAGTTCCACTAACTCGCGGCACGAGTAGGCGGCGATGAGACGTTCGCCGGTGGCGATGGGCGTGGTGCAACGCTCGGCGATTTTGCGCATGGCTGCGACGTTTTCGGGCGGGCAAGGTTCTTCGATAAAGAGCAGCTTGAGCGGCTCGACTTCCTTGCAAAGGATGGACGCGACGGCCGGGGAGGTTTTGGCGTGAAAGTCGATGCCGATATCGATGTCGGGGCCGAGGCCCGCGCGCATGTTCTCCAGGTGCCGGACGGCCTGCTTGATCTTGGCGTTCGTCTCAATCCACTCGTAGTAACCGGGAATGCCGCCCTTCACGCAGGTAACTCCGAGTTCCGCCGCTTTCTCGCGGACCTCGCGCATCTGCTCGGGGGTATTGGCGCGGACGTGATAGTAGCCGCGAACGCCCGCTGGATCGAAGGGTCCGCCGAGTAACTTGTAGACGGGTTGGCCGAGTAACTTGCCGCGAATGTCCCACAGGGCCTGGTCGATGCCGGCGATGGCGGAGCCCATTACCGGGCCGGCACGGTAGAAGCTATGCACGTACATCGACTGCCAGTGATGCTCGACAAGCATGGGATCGGCACCGATGAGAAAGTCCTTGAAGTCACCAATGCAGGCGATGACCGCGTTGGCCTTGCCTTCCAAAGTGCCTTCGCCCCAGCCGACGACGCCGTCGTTGGTCTCGATTTTGACGAAGACGTAGGGCCGGTCAGAGTTGTTCTCGTAGGTGACGCCGAAGGTCTTGATATTGGTGATGCGCGTCTTGGAGCCGACGCCGTCTAGGGCTGCGGCACCGAGGGGACGTACGGGCGGCTGAGCCTGGAGGGCCAGTCCGCTGACGCCGATTCCGCCGACAAAGTTCCTGCGCTTCATGCAGCCTCCTGGAAGCGCTCAAGGGCGCTGTCGTTGACGGTGATGCCGAGTCCTGGGCCGGTGGGTAATGGGATGAAGCCATCGCGCGGGGAGGGCAGGCCGCTGACGAGAGGACTGGACAACTCGCCGATCTGTTGGATGACGAAATTGGGCATGCTGGCGGCAAGTTGGATGGCAGCGGCTGTGGCGATTGGTCCACCGTCGTTGTAGGGGGCGACGGCCGTGTAGTAGGTTTCGGCGATCACGGCGAGGCGGCGGATCTGGGCGATGCCATGGAGGCGGATGTCCAGACGGAGGACGTCAATGGCCTGTTCGCGGAAGAGGTCCGGCACGCCGGCGGGCGAGGTGATGGTGCGGCCGAAGCCGAGCGGGGTGACGTTCTCCCGGGCCAGTTTGCGGACGGCGGCCAGGTTCGCCACGGGACAAGGTTCGTCAAACCAGAGTAAGTGGAATTTCTCGAGCGCGGCGGATAAGTTACCGGCTTCGGCCGGCGGTAACTTCCCTTGCCCATCCAGGACGAAGTCGACGTCGTCACCGGCTTGCTCGCGCAGCTTGGTAAGGGTTTCGAGGGTGGCGGCGACAAAGTTAAAGCGGGAGTTTCTGGCGGGTGGAACCGGAACGACGAACGCTCGTTCCCCGGCACGGAGTTGCGCCGACAGATCCTTGAGCGGAGTGAGCACCCGGACTTTGTGCCGGGTGGCGCCGCCCAACAGGCTGTAGATCGGGACTTTGGCCTGCTTGCCGAGCACGTCGAGCATGGCCATATTGAGAGCGGCTTGAGCACTGGGCGCATCGGCGAGTTTGAGACGCAGCACTTCGTAAGTGGAGGGATCGGCCCCGAGGGCAACTTGCTTCAGCAGGGCCAACTCCCGAGCGGCCAGTGGCCGGCATTCGCCATAGCCGCGTAAGCCGGAGTCGGTTTCGATGCGCACCACCGTCGCGCCGGGCAAGGCAAAGGCTTTCAAATGGGTGATCTTCATCGAGGGAAGATATATCACAAAACAAAAGGGGCTGCCGAAGCAGCCCCCATTTACTTAGGTGAGAAAGAACTTAGCGCTGGTTGGCTTTCAGAATTTTCTTTCGCAGGCGAATCGACTTGGGAGTGACTTCCACGAGTTCGTCGTCCTGAATGAATTCGATGGCCTGCTCCAGGTTGAGGAGCTTAGGCGGGACGAGGCGGATGGCGTCGTCCGAGCCCGAGGCGCGCATGTTCGAGAGCTTCTTTTCCTTCACGATATTGACCGTGAGGTCGCTATCGCGCGAGTGTTCGCCGATGATCATGCCCTCGTAGACTTCCGTGGTGGGCTCGACAAACATCACGCCGCGCTCCTGCAGGGCGAACATCGCATAGCCGGTCACCTTGCCCGCCCGGTCAGAGATCAGTGAGCCGGTGGGGCGCATCGGAATCTCGCCCTGCCATTCGATGTAGCCATGGAACAGAGCGTTCATGATGGCCGTCCCGCGCGTGTCGGTGAGCATCTGGCTGCGCAGTCCGATCAGGCCGCGCGAGGGAATCAGGAACTCAAGGCGTGCCCGTCCGGAGCCGTGGTTGATCATCTTTTCCATCTTCGCCTTGCGGATGCCGAGCTTCTCGATGACGACGCCGACGTATTCTTCGGCTACGTCGATGGTGAGCATCTCCAAAGGCTCCATCGTCTTGCCGTCGATTTCACGGGTGATGATGGTGGGCCGGCCGACGGTGAGTTCGTAGCCTTCCCGGCGCATCATTTCGATGAGGATGGCGAGTTGCAGTTCGCCGCGGCCCATCACTTTGAAGGCATCGGGGCCGCCGGCCTCTTCGACGCGAATGGAGACGTTGGTGAGGAGTTCCTTATCGAGGCGGTCGCGCAGATTGCGCGACGTGACGAACTGGCCGTCACGGCCGGAGAACGGCGAGTTATTGATCGTGAACGTCATCGCGATGGTGGGTTCATCGATTTGAATCTTCGGCAGAGGCGAGGGGTTCTCAGAACTGGTGACCGTTTCGCCGATGGTGATGCCGTCCATGCCGGCGATGGCGAGGACATGGCCGGGACGGGCCTCGGTCTCTTCCACGCGCTTCAGACCTTCGAACGAGAACATCTTCGTGATCTTGGTTTTCTGAACGCTACCGTCCAACTTACAGATGGAGACTTCATCGCCATGCTTCAGCGTGCCGTTGAAGATACGGCCAATGGCGAGGCGGCCGAGGAAGTCACTGTAGTCGAGGTTCGCCACCAGCAACTGCAGGGGCAGTTCAGGATCGCCGGCGGGCGGCGGAATGTGATCGACAATGGCCTGAAAGAGGGGCTCAAGCGTTTCGGAAGGATCTTCGAGCGAAGTCTTCGCGATGCCGGTTTTGGCGATGCAATAGAGCACCGGGAAATCGAGCTGCTCTTCGGAGGCATCGAGATCGATGAACAGGTCATAGACTTCGTTCAGCACTTCCTGGGCGCGGGCATCGGGACGGTCGATTTTGTTGATGACCAGGATCGGCTTCAGCTTGGCTTCCAGCGCCTTGCCGAGTACGTAACGGGTTTGGGGCAGCGGGCCCTCGCTGGCGTCGACCAGCAGCATCACGCCGTCGACGATTTTGAGCGCACGCTCAACTTCGCCGCCGAAGTCCGAGTGGCCCGGGGTATCGACAATATTGATCTTGACGTCGTGGAAGCGCACGCCGGTGGTTTTGGCAAGAATCGTAATACCGCGCTCGCGTTCGAGTTCATTCGAATCCATGGCGCGATCGCTTTGCGCTTCGTTGGCGCGGTAAATGCCGGACTGACGAAACATGGCGTCGACGAGGGTGGTTTTTCCGTGGTCGACGTGCGCAACAATAGCAATGTTACGAATCTGTTGATTGGCTTTTGAAGGTGGAGTGGACATCCTATTCAACTAGAATCGCAGGTCTCACGCAAACTTGCAGCCCGCTACAATAGAAAGTATCCATGTCAGAATCCTTACCCGAGCGGCCTACCGTCGTCATTGTTGGCCGGCCTAACGTCGGTAAGAGCACGCTTTTCAACGCCTTAATCGGCCAGCGACGCTCCATTGTGGGCAACGAACCGGGCATTACCCGTGATCGCATTGAAGGCGAAGTTCTCTACGAGCAGCGTCCGTTTACCCTCATTGACACCGGCGGCATCATCCCGCACGACCAAGCCTTAATCCCCAGCGAGATCTTCCGCCAGGCGCGTACGGCCTTCGACCAGGCGGACCAGATCATCTTTGTCATCGATGGCCGTGCCGAGATTACGGGCGTCGACCGGGAGCTGTCGCAGCTATTGAAGCGGCTCGGCAAGCCGGTCTCGGTGGCCGTCAATAAGATTGACCATCCCAAACGCGAAGATCTGACGAGCGAGTTCTACTCGCTCGGTTTCGAGCATATTTTCGGCGTTTCAGCTGAGCATCGCCGCGGTCTCGAAGAGATCCTCGACCACATCACAGCCAACTTCCCCACCGTCGAACCGGAGCCGATGGTGCCACGCGACATGCGCCCGATCCGGGTAGCGATCGTGGGCCGGCCGAACACCGGCAAGTCGACGTTGCTGAATGCGCTGACGGATTCGGACCGGGCCATTGTCAGCCCGATCGCCGGCACCACGCGCGACGCCGTTGACGAGACGATTACGCACGATGGCCGCGAGTATACGTTTATCGATACGGCCGGCATTCGCCGCAAAGGCAAGACCCATGAGATGGCCGAGAAGCTATCCGTGGTGATGGCGCGCAAGCACATTGAGACCGCCGACGTGGTTCTGGTGATGGTGGATGCCGTGGAGGGCCCCACCGCGCAGGACGCCACCATCGCCGGCTACGCGCACGAGGAAGGCCGTTGCGTGGTGCTGTGCGTCAACAAGTGGGATCTCATCACAAAGAAGGACAAAGCCGCCTTCGAGCAGAATGTGCGCGATGAGATGAAGTTCCTGGATTACGCTTCGCTCGAGTGCATTTCGGCCAAGAACGGGACGGGCGTGAAGCGGCTGTTTAAGCTGATCCGCGAAAGCTGGGAGTCCGCCGGGGTGCGCGCCTCCACCGGCGAGCTCAATCGGTTCCTCGACTTCCTGAAGCACGAGACCGACATCAAGTTGAAGTACATGACGCAGGTGGGAGTGCGGCCGCCGACGTTCGTGCTTTTTGCCGAAGCCCGCGCCGATCTGCACTTTTCGACGGAGCGGTTTTTGATTAACCAACTGAGGAAGCGTTTTGGCTTTACGGGGACGCCGGTCCGCATTAAGCTCAAGAAGCCGGAACCTCATGAACGTTGGAACGCTAAATACGACTAGGGCCCTGGGGCTGCTGTGGATCGCCACCGGATTGCTGGGGGCGGAGGCGTCGCTGGAGAAGGTGGACGTCTTCAACGCCGGGGACCAGGGCTACGCGATCTATCGCATTCCGGGCCTGGTGGTGACCGGCAAGGGAACTGTGCTGGCGTACGCGGAAGCGCGGAAGACGACGCGCGGCGATTGGGGCACCATCGACATCATGCTGCGCCGTTCGACGGACGGCGGCAGAACGTGGTCGGCGTTGCGCAGTGTCGCGCAGGTGCCGGGCGAGAAGCGGAAGAATCCGGTGGCGTTGGCGCAGAAACTTGCCACGACCAACGAAGTGACTTACAACAACCCGGTGGCGATGCCGGGCCGCGCCGCAGGCACGGTGCACTTTGTGTTTTGCCTCGAGTACATGCGCGCCTTCTACATGCGCAGCGATGACGACGGTGTTACGTTCAGCGCGCCGCGCGAGATCACGAGCGCCTTCGAAGGCTTTCGCCCGAAGTATGACTGGAAGGTGCTCGCCACCGGACCCGGCCACGGAATCCGGCTGAAGAACGGGCGGCTGCTGATCCCGATCTGGCTCTCACTTGGCACCGGTGGGCACGCGCATCGGCCATCGGTGGCGGCGACGATCTACTCCGATGACGAGGGTGCCACATGGAAGGCGGGCGAGATCGCCCTGCCCAACGAAGGCGACTTCACGATTCCCAACGAGACCGCCGCGGTGCAACTGGCCAACGGCCGCGTACTGCTGAACTCGCGCACGGAGAGCAAGGCGCATCGGCGTCTGTTGACCACCAGTAAAGATGGAGCCACAGGTTGGACGAAGCCTGAATTTCACGCGCAGTTGGTGGAGCCAATCTGCATGGGCACCATGGCGCGCCTGAGCCTGAAACCGAAGCGCCTGCTGTTTGCCAACCCCGACAACCTGTCGCGGGCGGACGGCAACGAACAGGAGGGCAAGTCGCGCGACCGCAAGAACGTCACCGTGCAACTGAGCTACGACGAGAGCAAAACGTGGACGGTGAAGCGGCCCATCGACACGGGCTACTCCGGCTACAGCGACCTCGCGGTGCTGCCCGATGGCACCATCCTGCTGCTGTATGAGCGTTCGGCCGAAGGCGCCAAGCAATTCGCGCCCATCGCGCTGACGCTAGCCCGTTTCAATCTAGAATGGTTAACCGATGGCAAAGACGCCATCGCCCGGAAAAAATGACCCAACTTCAAGGCATTCTGCCTGCCATCCTCACCCCCCTGAATGAAGACGAAACCCTGAACGTCAAGGGGTTTGAAGCGTTGATCGAGCACCTGTACGGCGAGGGCGTGGACGGGATCTACGTCTGCGGCAACACGGGCGAGGGGCTGCTGTTGTCCCCCGACCTGCGCGAGAAGGCGACCGAGGTCGCGGTGCGCTGCTCGCCCAAAGGCAAGCAGGTGATCGTACACACGGGCGCGCACAACGCCAAGGACGCCATCCGCTTGACCGCCCATGCCTCGCGCACGGGCGTCGCCGCGGTATCGGCCTTGCCTCCGGGCGCCGGCTACAGCTATGGCGAAGTGAAGACCTATTACGAGGCCCTGGCGGCGGCTTCGGCCAACGCGCCTTTCCTGGTTTATTTCTTTCCGAGCATGGCCCCGGCAATGTCGATCGCCCAGATTGAGGAGCTCTGCGACATCCCGAACGTGGCGGGACTGAAGTTCACGTCGTTCGACTTCTACACCATGCGCCAACTGATTCTGCATGGCGCGGTGGTACTGAACGGACCTGACGAGATGCTGGCCGCCGGCCTGCTACTGGGTGCCCACGGCGGCATCGGAACCACTTACAACATCATGCCGAAGCTCTTCCTGGAGCTGTATCAGCATGCGCGGGCGAATCGCTGGCCGGAGGCCGTGGCGGTGCAGGATCGCATCAATCGCTTGATCCGCATCCTGCTGAGCGTGCCCACCATCCCCGCCTGCAAACAGATCATGACTTGGCGCGGCATCCCTTGCGGCCAAGCCGCCGGCCCCCGCCGGGGCCTGACCCTGGACGAGACGACTTGGCTGCGGACGCAATTGGAGACCTGGGAACAACAAGCGTGAAACCCTGGCTGGCCGTCGGACTCCTGTGGTTTGTCGGCCTCCTGAATTACCTGGATCGCCAGGTGATTTTCTCGCTGTTTCCGCTGCTGAAGTCCGATCTGCTGCTGACGGATGCGCAACTGGGCCTGGCGGGCGCGGCTTTCCTTTGGGTTTATGCCTTGCTGAGCCCGATCGCCGGGTTTGCGGGCGATCGCTTTGGCCACAAGCCGGTGATCATCGCCAGCTTGCTGGTTTGGTCGTTGGTGACGTGGGCTACGGGGCAGGCCGAGAGCCTGGCGCAGTTGGTGGCGGCCCGGGCGGCGATGGGTATTGCCGAGGCGTTCTATCTGCCGGCGGCGCTGGCTTTGATCGCGTCGCACCATGGGGAGAAGACGCGGGGTCTGGCGACGGGGCTGCACTTCAGCGGCATCTACGTGGGCGTGGTGCTGGGCGGCTGGGGCGGAGGGTGGTTGGGATCAACGTACGGTTGGCGATTCCCGTTCTTGTTCCTGGGCGCGATCGGCGTGGCGTATTCCTTGGTGCTGGTGCTGCTGCCGCCGAGCGTGAAACGTTCGGCGACGCCGTCACCGCCATTTCTGGCCGCGGCGGGAACGTTGTTCCGAACGCCGGGATTTCCGCGGGTCACTCTGGTTTTCGGCATCTTCTCGGTGGCCGGATGGCTGGTGGCCGCCTGGATGCCCGCGTTCCTCTACGAGAAGTTCGGCATGACGCTGGCCGAAGCCGGCTTTAACGCGACGTTCTATGTGCAGGCGGCCAGCGTCGTGGGCATTTTAGTGGGCGGACCGATTGGCGATCGCTGGTCGTCACGCAATGTTCAGGCGATGGGGCTCGCCATCTCCGCGCCTTTTCTGTTTTTGGCGGGCTTCACCGCCTTGCCGGTGTTGGTGATGGTGGGGCTGGCCGTCTTCGGGCTCGGCCGCGGCGCCTACGATGCGAACAACATGCCTGTCGTTTGCCAGTTGGTGCCGGTAGAATTGCGCGCGACGGCTTATGGCTTCCTGAATTGCGCCGGCACGCTGGTGGGCGGCACGGTCGCGTTTGGGGCGGGCACACTGAAAGCCGCATTCGGCTTGAGTGTGATGCTCGAACTTGCCGGCGCGCTGCTGGTGATCGGCGCATTTACGTTGTGGCGGTTGCGCGATCATCGGCACGCCTGACGCTGGGCCGCATCGCCGCCAATGAAAAGCCCTCCGCCGAAGCGGAGGGCGAGCGGAGCGGAGGTCGTCCTGGTTCGCTTACTTCTTCTCCATTTTGTCCATCTTGTCGCTGCCCTTCTTTTTCGTGCCCATTTTGTCGGACCCCATCTTATCGGACGCCATCTTGTCCGATCCCATCTTGTCCGATCCCATCTTGTCGGAGGCCATTTTGTCGGACGCCATCTTGTCTTTCTTCTTCTTGTCGGACTTGCCCATTTTGTCCGACGCCATTTTATCGGAGGCCATCTTGTCCGACGACATCTTGTCAGAGGTCATCTTGTCTTTCTTTTCCATCTTGTCCTGCGCGGAAACGGCCGCGATGGCCAGAGCCAGGACGAGAGCAAAGTTCTTCAACATACTTTTCAGTTCCTTTCGGTTCAACTACGAGTTCAAAGTGCGGCGTACCAGTCGTACCCACGCTCGTGCCAATAGTCGGCCGGGCGTTGGGAAGAAAATTGGATACTGCCGATTCGCTTGATGTTTTTGATTCCGTATTTCACGGGAATCACTAGGCGCAGGGGCGCGCCATGTTCGGGAGTAAGTGGCTGCCCATTCATCTCCCAGGCGAGAAGCGTCTGCGGGTGCAAGGCGCTTTCGAGATCGAGCCCGACATAGTAGCTTTCGTCGGGGGTACTTAAACTGACATACTCCGGAGCATTAGCCGGCGCCAGGTTCCGCAGCAACGTACCCTTCCAACTCACCACCTCGCTCCAGCCTTCCACGCACATCAGTTCCGTGGTCATCGAAACGTGCGGCATGGCTTGCAGATCCGTGAGGCTGAGCGTCCGAGCCCCGTCCGGCGACGCCACATTCAACTGCCAGGTCTCTAATTCGTTCTCCAGGCCAACCTGCCCGTTGGCGCGAGGCTCGCGGGCTCGCGCGGCCGGGAACGTTGCGGCCAATTTGAATGGCCTCAGCAGTTTTCGCGAGATCGCCTCATTCCATTCGTGCGGACTCACATTGAGTAACTGCCGCAATCCGGCGATGACGGCAACACCGCCCAAGCCGAAGCCGAGAAAGCTGCGGCGGTTACTCATGGCCTGTCACCATCGCCCGGAAGTTTGGCCAACCGGCGCGAACCACCTGCCCCACATGCATGAAGAAGAAGCCGACATACCCCACCGTCAACAGAAAGTGAAGATTGCGTGCGTTCTGGTAACCCCCGACTACTTGATGCAGAATCGCTAACTGCACCGGCCGGTAGATTGCGAGACCAGTAACTAGCGAGCCCAGGCCCATCAACACCACCCCCGTATACGCGATCTGTTGCGCGGCGTTGAACTTCGCCTTCGGCAGGGGTTCCTTGCGGATTCCCAAGTCGTGCAGGACCACTTGAAAGGCCTGCGCCAAAGCGTCTTTGCCGGGCACTAACTCGCGCCATTCACCGCTCAAGAGCGTGTAGGCGACGTAACAGACTCCGTTCACGGCAAACAACCACATGAACAGAAAGTGATACTGCATGCCTTCCGCGAGTCGAAAGCCGATGCCGGTCGTTTCGTAAAGCCACGCGGGGAAGGCAAAGAAGGAGTCGTGGGCCCAGTAAATGAGCAAACCACTCCAGATCATGAGCGAGAGCAGAGGAAAGTTTAGCCAGTGAAACCACCGAATGGCTAAGGGATGTTTGGGCGGCATTGCATACGGAAGATCCGTGGCATGCCTGGGGATATTCCCAGAGTCAGATTAAAAGTTTGGCACTTAGGCGATCAAGGGCACACCGGACGCCTGCGCGGCTTTCCGCAATGTATCATCGAGCGTAGCCAGAGCCAAGCCCTCGCGAATCGCCAGTTCCAGATAGGTGGCATCGTAGATCGTCAGGCCGTACCGGCGCGCCAGGGCGAGCGTGTCCGTAGAAGCCCGCTCCGCGGTCTGCGGATCCATGGTGATCGACAGAGCGTTCAGCAAGGCAAAGAACCGGGCCGCTTCGAACTCCTGTAGACGCTTCCGCCGTTCGCCGGAAAGCACCGCATTGGCCACTTCGATGGCCCACAAACCAGGAACAAAGGCCGCGGCCGCCTGCAACGAATCGAGCACCCGTTCCGCGTACGGGCTGTTCTCATCAGGAAAACACCACGTCATCGCCACGGAGGCGTCGAGCACCAGGCCGCTCAAAAACGGCGGCCTTCCTCAATCAGGTCGCGGACCGTGACGCCTTCGGGTAGCTTACGGCCGGCGCCGAACTGCTTTAGCGCCGCAATCACTTCGCCTCGATCGTAACGCGGGGCAGTGTCCGGCGGCACCAGCGTGGCGATGGGCGTGCCGCGTTTCGTGATGGTGATGCGCTCGCCTTGCGCGACGCGCTCCAGCAGTTCGCCGAGATGAGTTTTGGCTTCGAAGGCTCCAACGCTGGGCATACAAACAGACTAGTTGATAGACCAGTTGATGTCAAGGTCCTTCTACAACTTCAGTTCCCAGCCCTTGCGAAACGCGGGACGAACGTACTTGTTTGCCTCCGCGCTGTTGGTGAAGCGCAGGTTCTTGCTGTCCCATTCGAGCTTGCCGGGGACGCGGAAGGCGATGACGCCGAGGAGCATCCATTCGGCGTAGGGGCCGGAGATGCTGAAGTTGGAGCAAGCCGGGTCACCGCCTTTGGCGGCGCGGATGAAGTCCATCATGTGGCCAGGCGAGCGGGTGAGCAGTTGGGGCGGGAGCACATACTCTTTCCAGCGGGCTTCGGGCAACAGGTGGACGCCTTCACCGCGCTCGGTGGTGGCCATTAGGCCCTTGCTGCCAACAAAGACTGCGCCGTTACCGGTGAGGATGCCAGGCTGCGGGGCTTCGCGCGGCGGGCCGAAGACGGCGACGCCGGGTCCGCCGGCGCCCATGCGCGGGGCATTGGCCGGACGCGGACCAGCGGGCGGGCCAAAGCCTCCGCCGCCGGGGCGCGTCCGTCCACCACGGCCCTTATCGGCCAGGTTCTCCATGCGCGGCAGGACCATTTCTTTCTCCATGCCGGGAACGCGGTAGGCCTCGGCGTCGCTAGGCTTGGCCGAGTCGTGCCAGAAGACGGTGACCGGCGGCATGCTGCCGCGGGCAGCGAACTCGAATTTCAAAATGGCGCGATCGGGGAAGGAGAGCTTGCTGGGCTTCACCACCTTCACCATCTCCACCGACGTGGGCGCGCCGAGTTGCAGCGCCATGTTCACCGGGCCCATGCTGTGGATGCCCCAATTGCCGATTTGGCCGGTACCGAAGTCGAAAAAGCCACGCCAGTTATAGGGCGTGTACTCGGCGGCGTAGGCACGCATGGAAGCGCCGCCGAGCCAAAGATCCCAAGTGAGGTTCTCGGGAACGGAGGTCTCATTCGGGAGTTGATCGAGGCCGGTGGGATGCGTGCCGGGCGTCGAGCAGACGTGAACTTCCTTCACGTCGCCGATCTCGCCGCTCCACAGAATCTCAGAAGCGGTGCGGATGCCTTCATGCGAATAGCCCTGGTTGCCCATCTGGGTGGCGACCTTGTACTTCAGGGCGGCATCGGCCAGCAGGCGCGCCTCCCATGGCGTGCGCGTCAGCGGTTTTTCGACATAGACGCTCTTGCCGGCCTGCATGCAGGCCAGAGCCACGGTCGCGTGCATGTGATCGGGGATGCCGATGGTGCAAGCGTCAATGTTCTTGCCTTCCTTCTCGAGCATCACGCGGAAGTCTTTGTACTTATTCGCCTTGGGAAACTTAGTGAAGTTGGCGGCAGCCCGTTTCTCGTCGACATCCACCATGGCGGTGATGTTCTCGGTGCGCGCGGCATCATTCAAAATCACGCCGCCCTGCCCGCCGCAGCCGATGGCGGCGATGTTCAGTTTGTCGTAAAAGGGCTTATAACCCAGGGCCTTAAGTGAAGTAACCGAGCCGAAGCCGCCCGTGGGCACAGCTCCCGTCAGCAAAGACCCATAAAAGAAGTACCGCCGTGTCACCATGTCGCAAAATGCTCCCAGGTCATGATACTCCTTCTTAGAACCTGAACTTGGCGCCGAACAGAATCAGGCGCTGGTTGAACGCACCGGCCCAGTCGAGCGGCGCTAGGGTGGTGATCGCAGTGACGGTTGGGCCGAACGCATTACTGCCGAGTTCTTCGCCGGGTCGACGAACATCCTCACCAGTGACCCGCGTGCGAGAGGAATCGCGCATGTCGGGTATGAGTTACATTCTCTTGCTTCTTGCTCTGACGACGTCAGCGTACGCCGGGTTCATCACGACCACATGCGCGGTGGATTCAGCCGTAACGTTGCCACTACCATCCACCCAAAGTGTCACGTGCCCCGCCGTGACTGCCCCAGCGGGAGATAGCCTGCTCAATGCGGAGTTTATCTTCACCGGGTCCTGGACAGATTCCGTTTCCGCCCCGCGCACGGTAGTTTTTAGCCTGACGGGCCCATTGGTCCCGAACTTCTCCGCGAACGCCGTGGGCAGCACCTCCGGTACCACCGGAGCCGTCATCGCGATCACGCCCTTGTCCAATGTCGCAAGCCTCCCTGCCCACCTTGTCTTCATCAGCACCCAGGTCTTCTCGCCAGACCCGGAGCAAGCCTCGTTTTCGCTCACCGCCTTGTACGAAACCGCAACTCCAGAGCCTGGCACCTTCGGACTGACGCTGGGAGTGGCAGCGCTGCTCTACGGAGTGAGGCGCTCTACTCAACGACGCGGATGAGCCATTCGGCGACCAGGGCGGGTTTAGCGGAGCCTTCGATCTCGATGGTGGCCGTGTAGGTAATCTGGGCGCCACCGTCCACATCGGTAACTGCCTGCAGCACGAAACGTCCTCGGATTCGCGAACCGGATTTCACCGGCGCGGTGAACCGGACGCGGTTCAGGCCGTAGTTGAGGCGGTGGCGGAAGTTGCCCTCAAGGGAGATGGCGGACTGGGCGAGTTGGCTGAGCAGGGCGAGGGTGAGAAAGCCGTGGGCGATGGTTGTGCCGAAGGGGGACTCGGCGCGGGCTCGTTCGGGGTCGGTGTGAATCCATTGCCGGTCGCCGGTGGCGGCGGCGAACTGGTCGATGCGTTCCTGCGTGACCGTGAGCCACTCGGAGACGCCGATTTCCTGACCGGTGAGAGTGCGGAGTTCCGTCAGGGTCATGCGTCACCCAGGAGTTCACGCAGAGCGGATTCGTTGTGCTGGCCGAGGGTCGGCGCGGCGGTCGTGATGGCGCCAGGGGTGGCGCTCAGTTTGATGGGCAATCCCGTGACGCGGACGGGACCGGCCGTGGGGTGGTGCACCGTGGGGAACATCTCGCGGGCCTGCGCTTGCGGATCCTCGAAGACCTCGCGCAGATTGCGGACGGGCGCACAGGGGATGCCGTACTGGCGGAAGAGCTGCTGCCAGTGGGCGAGTGGTTTCGCCGACAGGATGGCGGCGATGGCCGGCTCGAGTTGAGAGCGGTTGGCGACGCGAGCGGCATTGGTGGCGTAATGGGGATCGGCGGCCCACTCCGGCTGGGAAAGGGCTTCGCAAAAGGTGAGCCAGAGCTTGTCGCTGGCGACAGCGATGACGAGTTCGCCGTCGGCGGCGGGGAAGCCAGCGTAGGGAACAATGGTGGCAAAGGCCGTTCCCAGCGGTACGGGGACTTGGCCGGAACCCAGGTAATAGGCGTAATTCGAAGCCATGGCGGAGATCATGCCATCGAGCATGGAGATATCGACGTGCTGGCCTTCGCCAGATTGATCGCGAGCGCGGAGGGCCATGAGGATGCCGGTGAGAGCAAACATGCCGGCGGTGACGTCGGCGACGGAATGGCCGCAGCGGGCGGTTTGGCCGTCCGGGGTGCCGGTGGTGCTGATGAGCCCGCATTGGGCTTGCATGATGAGGTCCATGGCGGGATCGTCGCGTCCGGGCCCGGTTTGGCCTTGGCCAGAGATGGAGCAGTAGACCAGGCGAGGGTTGAGGGCGTGCGCGGCAGCGTAGCCTAGGCCGAGACGATCCATGGTGCCGGGGCGAAAATTCTCGACAAGGACATCGGCGCGGGTGATGAGTTTACGGCAGATTTCGAGGCCGGTGGGGTCCTTCAGGTCGATGGCGAGGCCCTGTTTGCCGGAGTGGAAGGCGAGAAAGTAGGAGGCAACGTCGCCGACGAAGGGCGGTCCCCAGGTGCGGCCCATGTCGGGATGTTGGGGGCTTTCGATCTTATAGACGTTGGCACCATAGGCCGCGAGCAGCATCGTGCAATAAGGCCCGGCCAGGGCGTGGGTGAAGTCGAGGACAACGAGTGGGGCAAGCGGGCCAGGCACAGGCCAAATTCTCCCACATTTGATCCGTTCCAGCCGCTGATTGCGCGCTGTCGATGTGCGAGCGACCGATGACAATCCCGGTCGCATAGCCTCGAAGCCGGCCTTAGCGCTGGTAGCAGCCACTGTCCAGCACTTGGTCAAGCGT
>JALHNI010000117.1 GCA_022843605.1 Bryobacter sp. | reverse complement strand
AGGATTTGCTGGGTGGTGTTTTGGGGTTGGAGGTCGTGCAGGACGGCGAGTTGGAGGGATTCGTAGGCTTCGGCGTCTTCGAAGGGCAGGAGGACGGTTTGGGCGGTCAGGCCATGCTTTAAGGGGTTGAGGCGCACTTTGGCCTTGCCGGCGGGGGTGCGGGGTCCAGTGGAATGCTTTGCGTTGCGGCGATTGGCCGCGATTTGTTTGGGTGTTGGCACTGCGGGAGTCCTCTATTTGAGGGTCGCAGGCGGGGTCAAGTTTTTGGGGCTGGAGGGGTCAGGGGCAGCGGCGGAAGTGATTAGGGGCGTGGGGGTTGCGATTATTTGCGAAATTGGTGACCGGTTTTCCGAGGGTGTCGAATATTCTACTAAGTGAGGATTTGTTCGACTATGGTGAGGGCCGCAAGCGCGTCGGTAGTGCGGATCAGCGCGGAACGCCGGTTCCCGGAGCGGCCCCTGCATTCGGTGTGGGCAGCGCGGGAACTGCTGGTAGTACTGGCGAAGCGCGACGTGTATCTGCGTTACCAACACTCGTTTGCGGGAATCAGTTGGGCGATTCTGCAGCCGCTGCTGACGGTGTTGGTGCTGAGTGCCTTCCAGTTGCTCATGGGTAACCGTCAAACGACCGGGGTGCCTTATCCGCTGTACGCCGCAACGGCGCTGGTGCCTTGGACGTTTGTGGTCCACGCGCTGACGCAGGCTAGCCATAGCTTGCCGAAGCACATGGGGGTCATCAACAAGGTGTATTTTCCGCGGCTGATCCTGCCGTTGTCGGCGGTGATGGGAGCTGCGGCAGACTTCGCGGTCGGGATGGCGTTGCCGCCCGCGTTGATGATCTATTACGGCATCGCACCCGGGTTGACGCTACTGGCGTTGCCGATCTTTGTGGCGCAGGCGGTTGCATTGGCGGCGGCGGCGGGGATCTGGTTGGCCTGCCTGAACGCTCGCTTTCGCGATACGGCGAATTCGCTGCCGTTCGTGACGCAGTTATGGTTCTTCCTGACGCCGATTGCCTACACGACGGACATCATTCCACCGCAGTGGCAGTTGTTGGCCGGCCTGAATCCGATGCTGGGAATTCTGGAGGGCTTCCGCTGGGCTCTGGTGGGAGTGGCGAGTCCTTGGTTGGGGACGTGGATTGCGATGTCATGGCTGGTGATTCTGGCGCTGCTGGGCAGCGGAATGCTCGTATTCCTAAGGAGCGAGGAATCGCTGGCCGATTTCCTCTAAAGGACCAAGAGCGTGAAGGGTATCGCAATTGAGGTGTCGCGGCTGGGCAAGCAGTACAGCATGGACGGCCGGGGGCCCAAGAGAGCGCATGAGGCGATTGAGCAGGCGGTGCGGGGGCTGATGAGGCGGAAGGAGCCCAAGGATCCGGGTAGCTTTTGGGCGGTGAAGGATTGTAGCTTTGTGGTGCGGCAAGGCGAGGCGGTGGCGTTGCTGGGGCGGAACGGGGCGGGCAAGTCAGTGCTGCTGAAGATGCTATCGCGAGTGGTGAAGCCGTCGAGCGGGGAAGCGGTGATTCGCGGCCGGATGACGGCTCTGTTGGAACTGGGAAGCGGCTTTCACCCGGAGTTGACCGGGCGGGAAAATGTCTTCTTCAACGGGGCGATTCTGGGCGTGCGGCGCGCGGAGATGGAAACGAAGCTGGACGAGATCGTGGCGTTTTCGGAGGTCGGTGACTTTCTGGATATGCCGGTGAAGCACTACTCGAGCGGCATGTACATGCGGCTGGCGTTTTCGATTGCGGCGCACGTGGAGACGGACGTCCTGTTGATGGATGAGGTGCTGGCGGTGGGGGATTCGGCGTTCCAGGAGAAGTGTTTGAACCGGATGCGCCGGGCGGTGCGACAAGGGACGACGGTGGTGATCGTGAGCCATGAGGTGAGCGTGTTGGCCGAGTTGTGCACGCGCGGCCTGTACATGGACCACGGCAAGTTGCTGATCGACGGGGCACTGGCTGAGGCGACCGACCGGTACCGCAAGGATACGGCGGCTTGACGGATTCAGGACCGGTTGAGATTTCGGTGGTGATTGCGACGTACGATCGTCCGGCGTCGTTAGAGCGGTGTTTGAGATCGCTGAGAGCGCAGCGTGTGGGGCGCGGGTTGGAAACGATTGTGGTGGACAATCATCCGCAGTCGGGGCTGACCGAGGCGATGATGGATCGCTTTCCTGAGATTCGATGGTTGCGCGAGCCCGTGGCCGGCCTGTCGCGGGCGCGAAACAGGGGAATTCAGGCGGCGCGCGGGGAGGTGATCGTTATGACCGATGACGACGTGATGGCCAAGGAAGATTGGCTGGAACGCCTGACGGCGCCATTGTTTGAACCTGAGGCCGAGCTGGTGGCGACAACCGGAAACTGCCTGCCCTGGAAGGTGGAGACCGAAGCCGAGGCGATTTTCGAGGCCTACGGTGGTCTGCGGCACGGCGAGGATTGGGTGGATGCCGACGCGGAATGGATGAGGCAGTGGCGGGTATGCTTTCCGCAGTTGTGGCGCGTTGGGACGACGGCGAATGCAGCCTTTAGGGCGGAGGTTTTCTGCCGTCCGGAGGTGGGTCTTTTCGAGACGCGGCTGGGAGCCGGGTCACCGGCGGGGGCCTGGGAGGATCTGTACTGCTTTTATCGGATTCTGCGGGCGGGTGGCAGTATTCGTTACCTTCCGAAGGCGGAGCTTTTCCATGTGCACCGCGAGGATATGGACGGCCTGCGACGGCAGCTTTGCGGTTACCGGCGGGGCGAAACGGCGTTCCTGACGCTGGTGCTGCTGCGGCATGGCGACTACCGGGCGATTGGCCAAGTGTTGCTATGGTTGCCCTGGTGGAGGGCGTCGTTGTTCGGTGGCGAGCTTCTGCGGCGATTGCGGGGCGAGCGGCAGATTCCTTTGCGGCTGATGGTGGCGGAGATTCTGGCGTACGGTGCGGGGCCATGGTCCTTATGGTGCGCGCACCGGATCAGCGTCGGGGCCGATCGGGCTGCGGTGGCTCGGGATGGGGTGGCTCGCCCTGAGGCGGGATAGGGGGATGCCTTGAGCGAGGCAGAGATACAGGTCTCGGTGGTGATCCCGGTCTACAATGCGCTTGCGTTGGCGCAGGAATGCGTACTGAGCATTTTTGAGTCGGGTTCAGCCTTGGCATTCGAGGTGTTGGTGGTGGACAACGGCTCGGGGCCGGAGGTGGGAGAGTGGCTGCGGCGGGAAGAAGAGCGGCAGGCGAAGCTGCGTCATCTGCGGGACGAGCGGCCATTAGGCTTCGCGGTAGCGGTGAATCGTGGGGTGGCGGCTTCGACGGGCGCAGTGGTGATCGTGCTGAACAGCGACACGTTGGTGTCACCAGGCTGGATGGAAGGCCTGTGGGATGCGCTGATGACGGATCCCACATTGGGGGCGGTGACGCCGTGCACGAATCATGCGGGAGAACTGGCGCAGATGGACCTGAGCACGATCGAACGGACGCCGGCGGAGGCGTGGGCGATTCGGGCAGGGAAGTCGCGGACACCGGAGGTGCTGTATCTTGCGCAGCGAATTACGTTCTTTGCCGTTGCCTTGCGGCGCGAGGTGTGGGACGCGATGCAAGGGTTGGCGGAGTGCTATCCGGTAGGCAACTTCGAAGACGATGACCTTTGCCTGCGGTTGCGGGTGGCGGGTTACCGGTTGGGTGTGGCGCAGCATGTCTTTGTGTTCCATCACAACAATGCGACGTTCGAGGCGAACCGGATCGACCATGCGCGGCAGATGGCGGAGAACGCGGCGATTTTTGCGGAGCGGGCGCGCGTGCTGTCGGAAGCGGCGGGAGGAATTGTTCGGCGCTGGCCAAAAAGGGCGGCGGCGGAGGTGTCGGTCGTGATTCACTCGCAGGAGCGCGGGTTGCTGGAGAGGACGCTGAGGAGCCTGGAGAATCAGACGGTGCAGGGGTTCGAGATCCTTCCGCCGGGGCATGGACAGGGTCCGAGCCGGGCGTGGGTGGCGCATGTGATGGAGGGCGACGTTCTTTACCCGTTTCACATCGAGGCACTGCTGGATGCTTTGGAGCGAAACGGAGGGGAGTCGATTTGCGCGGATGCCTGGAGCGCGGCCAGGAATGAGCTTTGGGTGCATCCGGACGCGGTGCGGGCCAGTGGGCGGGCGCCACGGATGCTGGCGGGCTGGGTGCATCATGCGTCGGTGGAGCCGGATCGTTTGTGGGAGCAGAGCGCGCCGCTGCATTGGCCGCGGTTGACGTGGGAGTTGTCGCAGGAAACCGTGGTGCCGTCGGCGCGGGCGGAGAAACGGAGTCTGGTGGGGTTGGCGCGTGAGGTGTACCGGCGGCGGGTGAAGCTGGAGACGCGACTACGGGTGGATGCCGCGGTGAGGAAGGCGCTGGGACTGAAGGCGGCGACCGAAGACGGGGACGGGCAGTTGCGAGCGGCGACGGCGGAGCTCGAGGCGATTTTGCGGAGCGGGAGCGAGGTGAACAAGTTTGCGGCGCCCGGCGGGTTGCCGCCGGTGGTGCAGTTCAATGCGGTGACGTGGCATAGTGCGACGCAGCGTCAGCATCACTTCGCGCGTGGGCTGGCGCGGTTGGGGCATCCGGTGATCTGGGTGGAGACGGATTTGCGTTCGGCCCGGAATTGCTGGACGGGACGGCGAGTGCCGGAGGTTGCGCCGGGGGTCCATCTGGTGCGATTGCCCGGGGCGACGCGGGAGATCTATCACATGCCGTGGAGCGAGGCGGCAGTGGAGGCGATGGCGGCGGCGATGCGGCTGACGGCGTCGGCGTACGGCTTCCGGGCGGCGATCGCGCTGGTGAACTATCCGCGGTGGCAGCCGCTGGTTTCGCGGCTGAAGGAGCGCGAAGGCTGGAAGGTGGTTTACGACTGTCTGGACGATCAACTGGCCTTGGCGGAGCTGTATCAGACGGAGGTGGCGAAGTACGAAGAGCAGCTGGTTTTGGAGGCGGACGATCTGTTTACGTCGAGCGTCGTGCTGCGGGACCGGTTGCCGCGGTCGGCAACGCTGTTGCAGAACGGGGCGGACTTCACGCTGTTTTCGTCGAGCCAGGCGGGTGGGTATCTGAAGCATTTGCCGCGTCCGGTGATCGGGTTCTTCGGCGCCTTGGCGGATTGGCTGGAAATGGAGTTGATTCGGGCGGCGGCCGTGCGTTTTCCCGAGTATTCCTTCGTGTATATCGGGCCGCAGGTGTTTTCGAGTGCTGCGACGGAGGCCCGTTGGCGGGCGAGTACGGACTTGCCGAATGTGACGCTGGTGCCGCAGTTGGAGCCGGGGACGCTGGCCGCGTACCTGGCAGAGTTCGACGTCTGCACGATGCCGTTTCTGGACGTGCCGGTGACGAGGACGATGAACGCGGTGAAGTTGTATGAGTATCTGGCGGCGGGGAAGCCGGTGGTGAGCCGGAGCCTGCCGGAGGTGCGGCATTTGGTGGCGGAAGCGGGGGAACTGATCGGCCTTTATACGACGCCGGAGGAGTTCTTTGATGGGCTGCAGTCGGCGTTGGCGACGGATACGCCGGCACGGGCTGAACAGCGGCGGAACTTTGCGCGTCAGCACGATTGGCGCGAGCGGGTGGACGTGTTGTCGGAGCGGCTGAGGGCGCTTTAGGAGATGAGGTTGAGGAGCGCGTCTTCCAAGGGTGCAAAGACGTGATCCCAGGAGTAGCGTTCGCGGACGAGGGCATGGCCGGAGTGGCGGAGTTTGCGCCAGAGAGCTTCATCGGCGAGCAGTTGGAGGATGGCTTCGGCGAAGGCTTCGGGCTGGTCGCGGATGAGGAGGTGTTCGCCGTCGGCGGCGTCGATGCCTTCGGCGCCGAGGGTGGTGGAGACGACTGGCAGCCCCCAGGCCATGGATTCGAGGATTTTGCAGCGGGTGCCGGAGCCGAGGCGGAGAGGCGCGACGGTGAGGCTGGCGCGGGCGGCGAGCCGTTGCATGGACGGGGGATTGATGCAGAGTTCTACGCCTTTCGCCTGGGACGCGGCGGCTTTGACGGCGGGCGCGGGATCGCGGCCGGCGAGGATGAGTTTGGCTTGCGGGTTGCGTTTTCTGACGAGGGGCCAGATGCGGGTGAGCAGGAGTTCGACGGCGTCGACGTTGGGGAGATAGGCGAGGTGGGCGGGAAAGAGAACCGTGGCGGCATGGTGGCGGACATGGGGGAGCCAGGCGGAGGGATCGGCGCCGTTGGCGGCGACGACCGTTTTTCCCTGCCGGGTGCGAGCGGCCATCTGGGCGCGATCGGTCTCGCTGACGACGGCGCGCAAGGGAAATTGAGGCCAGACGCGGTCCTCGTATTGTTCCATCAGGAGGGCTTCGCGCAAGGGATGCCCGGCGTGTTGGGCGGCTTGGTGCATGAGCCGTGACTCGATGTTGTGCTCGGTGAGGACGGTGACGGTCTCGATTTCCTGGCGGAGTTCGGCCAGGAAGATCTGGTCAATGAGCGCGGCGTGGTAGTGGCTGGTGGGCATGGACTGCAGGGCGCCGCGCAGAGTGTCGGTGCAGGTATCGCGGACGCGGAGGGGCAGGTCTTCGCTGGGGGCGGCTGAGAGATTGCTGCCTTCGACGCCGCGCAGGAAGCGGAGATGGCGGAAGGTTTCGCGGCGGACGGGGGCCAGTTCTTCGCGGGTCATTTGAGTGACGAGGGTGAGCGAATAGCGGGAGCCGAAGTAGCGAATCATAGCCTGGACGCGCTGATGCCAGCCGGACGTCATGCCGTAGGGGAAGAAGCAGGTAAGCAGGAGGAGGCGAAGTTGGCGGGGTTTCCTTTCGAGTTTCCGGCGGAGGACTCGCTGCTGTTCTTCGGTTTCCTGCTGAGTGCGTTCGAGGCGCCAGTAGGTGGAGGCGAGAGCGAGGGGGAGCTGTTCCAGGCCGGCGGGGAGTAGTTTGGCCGCATAGTGATCGATGACGCGCGCGTGGTTGGCGTATTGGACGGTGGACCGGGAGACGCCACCTTCGCGGGGCATGCGGTAGCGATAGAGGAACTCGGGCAGGACGTCCCAGCGGAGGCCGGCCAACTGGCAGCGGACGTGGAACTCGTAGTCTTCGAAGCCGACGCCGCGCAGTTCGGTGAAGCCGCCGATCTGCCAGAAGGCTTCGCGGCGGACGAAGATGCAGGAGCCGCCGTGCATGTCGTCGCCGATGCTGCCGATGAGGCTGCCGGGCGGTTCGTAGAGCAGGCGGCAGGGATCAGCAGGGTGGTTGCCGTCGAAGCCGTAGTTGGGGACGACGAGGCAATCGTCGCTGGTGAGGAGGGCGGCACGGAGGAAACGCTCGACCATGGCGGGGGTGGCGAGGTCGTCAGCGTCGAGAAAGAGCAGGAACTCGGTGGAGGCTTCGCGGGCGGCGTGGTTGCGGGCGGCTCCGGGGAATTGGTTGGTTTGGGTGAGAAACTGCCAGCCGCGGGGGGCGTAGCGCTGAGCGCAGGCGGCGAAGACAGCGCGGGCTTGCGGGGAGGGCGAACCATCGTCGATGACGATGACGGTGAAGTCGGCGGAGGATTGGCGTTCGAGCGATTCGAGGGTGAGGGGGAGGAAGTCCGGAGCTTCGAAGTGGGGGATGCAAACGGTGACGGCGGGCGAGGTGAGAGCCAGGCGGATGGGGCGCGGGGGGGCGGCGCGGCGTTGTTGAAGGAGAGGTTCGAGCCGGTTGAGGTCTTGAGGGTTGCCGATGACGAGGTCAGCGTGCTGGCGGGCGTATTCGCTGGAACTGGCGCGGTTGATGGCTTCGAGGGAGTCCGGCAGGGGGGTGGGCGAGGACTCTTCGGTGAGGGCGACGAGAGGGAGGAGGCGATCGCGGAACCGGCGATCGCGCAGGGTGGGCATGGCCCAGTGGCTTTCGAAGAACAGGGCGGTATCGAAGGACTGAAGCACTTCGGAGAGGGTGCGCGCGGTGGCGAGGCTGGGATCGCGTGGGAAGTGGGCGGAGGCAGGCGTGAGTCGCGCGGCGCTGACTGGTAGCCAGGCAAAGCCTTCGGCCTGCCAAGTGGCGGTGAACGCGGATGTGACCGGCCGGTTTTCGGTTTGGGGTACGACGAGGGTGACGTTATGGTGGCCTTGACGCAGGAGGCGGGCGGTGGCGAGGGCGGCTCGATCAGAAACGGCATCGCTGAGGATGAAGGCGACTCTCATGCCGGATGGGAACGCCTTTGGAGGATCGCTTCGACGAGCACCGCGAGCGCGGCAAAGGCGGTGAAAGATAACGGGTGCAGGTAGCGCATGGCGATGGGAGAGAGAAGGCAGGTGACTGCGAGAATCGATGTGCTCCAGAGCACAAGCCAGGCGGTGCTTTGGCGGCAGCCGGGCCGGGCCGCCAGGCAGGCCAGCAGTCCGAGAAGGGGCGAGAGGAATTGCAGCCAGCACCAAGGCCGACTGTAGAGATGAAATTGGCGGCTGGGGGTGATCTGGCGGACATTTTCCTGGGTCGGGGAATTGAAATGCGTCGTCAACAGTTGCCAGTCGTTTTGTGTTGGCTGGATCTGGATGGAAGAGCCGTTCTCGATGGCGAGATCACCGGGTAGAGTTGTCCCCAACCTGCCTGGATATTCGGCGAGTCCGGTGGCGCCGAGACGGAGGAAGCCCAGCGGGTCGCGGCGGATCGCGTTGCGGGCGATGTGGCTCGCGGCTTGGCTGACTGAGTGGGAGCCGCCCTGATAGGTTTGGTTGAGGCGCGAGATCAGGCCTTCCGGGTTCCACAATTGGAAGCCGCGGTTGGTGGAACTGGTGTTCCGCAAGGGGTGCTGGGGGTGGTCAATTTGCTGGCGAATGGCCTGGCTGGAGCGGGCGTCGGGAGCGTCTTCCGGAATGACGAGGGGGGAGACCTGGGCCAGGAGGAAGGGCCCGGAGCGGTAATGGTACGCGGGTTCGCGGCCCGCGAGCCAGCCGGTGAGGTGTTGATAGCCCATTTGTCCGGCGATGATGACGCTTGCGCCAATCGCGAGCGCCTGGACGCGGGTTTTCCAGGAGGCGTGGCCGGGCATGGTGAGCAACGGGAGCGCGGCGGCCGAGGCCCAGACCAAGGGGACGTAGACGACGCGAAATCCGACAAGGGCCGCACCGATGGCGCTCAGAGCGACGGCGGCGGGGAGACTTGGTTTCGCCAGGTAGCGCAGCGAGCAGAGCAGAAAGAGGGCGGCCGCCAGGGCGGCGCCTGCTTCCGTCATCACCAGATGCTCATGCACGATCTGGGTGGGGTCCCAGGCCAGCAGCAAGGCGGCGGTCAGGGCGATGGAGTAGCGGACGCCGCAGTAGCGCACCATGATGTAGCCCAGGATGCCAGCCGTAGCGGCTCCGGCCGCCATCTGTGAAGCGACCAGCAGTTGGAAAGAGCGGAAGGGGAGGGCCAAGAGGGCGACGACCCAACCGTAAACGTACGAGCGCTCCGGAATCAGGGCGCCGAGAGCGTTCAGGACGAAAGAGGGGGAGTCGACGAAAAGGAGGGGCTGGGAGTCGATGGCGAGTTGCAGTACTTTGCTAGCCCCAAGTAGTAAGACCGCCCACGCGATTTGAGTCCGGCGCAGATGGGGGGTCATTGGGGCTTATAGGGGCCGAAGAATGGAGCGAGGAAGATGCGGTGGAACTTCAGGCGGGTTTCGAGCGAGATCTTTTCGCGATAGAAGGTGCGGAGGCGATCCACTTTGGGGGTGTCGGCTTCAAAACGGTGATGGGCGCCAGAGAAGAAAGCGAACTGTCCTTGTGGCGCGGCAGCCTGGGCGGAGATCTTGCGGAGGTGTTGTTCCGAGTCTTTCGCGCGCCGATGCAGGCCGGCGAGAGCCAGGGCGGCGCCTTTGAGGCCGAGCGGACCGAGCGTGTCTTCGTAGGCGTCGAGGAGACGCCGGAGAGAGGCTTCGGAGGGGAGGGTGCGGGCGAGACTGCCTTCTACTTGGCGGTAGAACTGGAGCAGGTCCGGCACGATGTCGATGCGGTAGCCGGCGAGGGCGAGGCGGACGTAGAATTCCCAGTCCTCATGGCCAGCGCCGCGAAGTTCGCGGAAGCCGCCAATTTTCTCGAAAGCGCTGCGGCGGATGAGGAACATGGAGCCGCCGAAGGCGCAGGGATTGACAAGTCCGCCGACCAGGTCCAGGCCGAGGGGAACGCAGATGGCGAAGGGGGGGACCAGGACTTCGCCGGTGGACGGATCGTAGGGACGGCTCTCGCTGGCGAAGAGATAGCTGCCGCAGATGAGTGCGTCGTCGCCGGAGAGGGTGATGGCCTGGCGCAAGCGGGCGACGGCATCGCGGGCGGGCACGTCGTCGGCGTCGATGAAGAGAATCAGGTCGCCGGTGCCCCGGCGCGCGGCGCTGTTCCGCGCGGCATCGACGAAAGCATTCTCCTGGCGGTAGAAGTCCCAGCCGCGGTGGTGGACGCGGTCGGCCTGTTGCCGGAAGGCGAGATTGGATTCATCGTCGGGCGAACCGTCATTGACGGCGATGACGTGGAAGTCCTGGTCAGTCTGCTGCTCCAGGGCGTCGATCAGTTGGCTGAAATAGGGGGCTTTCCGGTAGTAAGTGACGCAGACGTCGACGGTGGGTTTCGGTTGGGTCCGCGGTGCGGAGCTTGTTTTGAAGGCAGCGGCACGGCGGTGGAAGGCGAGCCAGTTTTCGTTGGCGGCGGACCAATGGTAGCGAACGAGTTCGGAGTCGCTGAGGGGCGCGCGGAGGGTTTCGGCGATCCGGTGGGCGAGGTCGCGGGGGTAAGGGTCGCACAGTTGCCGCTGCGCACCCGGGAGGATTTCGGGCACTCCTCCGCCGCGACAGGCCAGCAGATTGAGGCCGGGGATGAGCGAGGCTTCGACGACGGCGTACGGGAAATTGTCGGAAGGGGAGGGGATTACGCAGAGTGTTTCGTGGGATCGCTCGCGCAAGAACTGGTGGGCGCCTTCGCTATCGCGCGAGGACTCGTGGGCGACGGCGAAGCCGGCGGCGCGGATATCGCGAAGCGCGACCTCGAGGAGCAGCGGGTTATCGGCGGCGCCGAGGAGGATGATGGAGGGTTTGTCGGTGAGGTCCTTGGCCAAGTGTTGCAAGGCGGCGACGAAGTTCCGGATGCCTTTACGTTCTTCGATGCGGCCGAAGTAGACAATGCGGCGGATGCGGGGCGGGTGGGGGGCGGCGGCAGGCGGGGCGGGGCCGGGCATGGGTAGGCCGAGCGCTTCGACGGGGCCGGGGAATTGCCAGCCGAGGGTGGTGAGATGGTCCGCCATGTAGCGGCTGGGCGAGACGACGAAGTCACTGTGGCGAGCGGAGTAACGTTCGAGCCAGGCTCGATGGGCGTCATCCGGTAATTCCGGGTACTTGCCGTTGGAACTGAGTTCCCACTCGGAGGGGCCATGGAGGACAGTAACGCAAACGGGACCGGAATTGGCAGAGTAACGGCGTTCGCGCAACAGGTGAAAAGCTGAATTGGACCAGTCCTGGAAATAGACAATGTCGAAGCCGCGGAGGACCGGGGCGGCGATCTCCGCCATGCGCAGCGCGGGCACTTCCGGCCAGCGGGTGGCGGAAGGCGGGGGAGTTTGAAGCTCGATGAGACCGATGCCGTTGGCCTGGTAGCGGGCGCGCCAGGGGGCATCGACACGCATGGGTTCCCAATCCGTGCGGGTGAGGACGATGGTGACGTCTTCGCCGGCCTGGCGCAGCAGATCGGCCCAGCGGGTGGTGAAGGCGCCGACGCCGCCAGCCTTGCCGAAGATGGTTTGGACGTCGTAAGAAACGATGGCGACTTTGGCCATGAACGTTGACCGCGACTAGCGGTGCAGCCTGCCCTTCATTTCCCACCACAGGCCGAGGGCGCGGTGGCGCAAGAGCCTGCCGGCACGCTCAGCGGGCATAAGGAAATAGCCGCGAAGGAGTTCGTTGGGGCGGCTCCGGAAGATGCTGTCGTGGGCTTGGCCGGTCCATTGCGGTGGGGGCTCGTGCGTGTAGTAGTAGGTGGCAAAGGAGTTGCGCGAGCGGTCGTCAGGACAGTTGACAGCGGTGACGCCGTGGAAGCTGATGTCGGAGGTTTCGAAGACCACGCAGCGGTTGAAGCGCGGTTCAAGGGAATGGTGGCAGCGTTTGACGGCACGGTCCCAGAGTTCGAGGTTGCCGCCCCAGGCGGTTTGCCAGCCGGGATTGAAGTAGGCGATGGCGTTGAGGCGGCGGTGTAGCTGACGTTCAGCGATGTAGTTGAAGTCGACGTGGACGTCGAGGCGGCCGCGGGAGCCGGTTTGATGGATGCCGCCGCCGGTGAGTTCGGCGTCGGGAAGAAGGCGGGGAATGTCGAAGGCCCGGGAGAGGGTCTCGATCCATGAGGGATCGGCCAGGAGGCGGTTCAATTGCTGGACCGGTGGGGCGAAGTGGCCGGAGTCAGTGATCTGGACTTTCTTCTTCTCATTGACGGTGCTGAAGGACCGGCCGAGGCGCAAGGCGTGATGGTAGGCGGGGAAAGCCGCCTGCACCTGATGGGCAAAGTCAGCTTCGAGGAAATCATCCAGCACGAGATGCGGGAACGGCGACGCGGACTGGACCTGCCGGCGAAGCTCCTCGACGTTGATCGGGCGAAGCACGAGCCCTTAGTGTACAGCCTCCGGAGCGAAGGGTTTCGTTCGGTATACTGCGAAGTCTGAATGGGCAAGTAAGGTCATGCGGATTGACTGCATTTATGTGTGTGGCTGGCGCGGGGACCTCCGGTTCACGCAATGTTGCGTGGCGAGCATTCGGCAGTGGTACCCGCACATCAGGATCTGCCTGATTAAGGATGAGCTGAACGGGTGCTACGATACTTCGGTTCTTGAAAAGGCCTTCTCGGTAAAGATGTTCCCGTCTTCGCCGCGCCGGTATGGTTGGGGCGTAGGCAAGCTGGAGCCGCTGTTCCAGGGGCAACGGGAGCGTTTTCTGGTGATCGACAGCGATGTCGTTTTCGTGGGGCCGGTGCTCGACCATTTGGAACACTTCGACGAGGACTTTGTCGTCGTGGACGAGCACCATGAGCCGGAGGAACTGGAGGAAAACTACTTTCAACCGCGCGAGGTGGAACGACTGTTTCCGGGATTCAGTTTTCCAGGATATGTATTTAACACCGGCCAGTTTGTGGGAACTTCAGGGATCCTGAAACGGGCTGATTTTTCGCGATTGATCGCGTTCGATCAGCCTCCCCGTTATCTGATGCCGGAAGTGTTTAAGTGTGGCGAGCAAGGACTGCTCAATTTCGTTCTGCAGGCGCAACATCAGGCTAGAGCGTTGACGCTGCGCCGCGTGCTGTTTATGCGCTGGCCGCCGCTCCTTCGGGAGGGCGACGTGGACCTGGCGCGTTTAGGATCCGACTCGCCTTACGACTTTTTGCTGCATTGGGCGGGGCCAAAGAATGTCGCGTTCGACGCGGTGCCGATGGCCGCGGTGCTGCGGTACTTTGACCGGATCTATCGGCGAAGGACGGTGTGGTTGCGGCTGTTGCGGCTGTTGCGGTGGATGCGAGGCAGTGGGGCGGGTTCTAGTTAACTATCTGTGAAACAAATCCCCGTGGGGCGGATCTCTAACGGTGGTGGGGGACGCTCTGCCAGAAAGGGACCTTGCCTGAGTTGATGCCCGAATCGTGCAGCCATCCTAATTGTTGGGGTCGAATCTTGATCGTTGCCGCACATCCCGATGATGAGGTGCTTGCTCTCGGCGGACACTTCAGGACGGTTCATCCTCGTATCTTCCATTTGACGACTGGCGCCGGCTTCCTGCCCATTCCCAGGTTGGCGCAGAGGCGCGCGGGCGAACTCAAAAGAGCACTGTCAATTGGCCGAATTCCTTCCCGAAGGTTGACGACTGGTGTGGTGGCGGATCAAGGAGTCGTCCAGGCAATCCCGGAGTTGGTGCAGCGTTTGAAGGCAGTGACGGATCGGGTGGGGGCCGACTGTCTACTCACGCACGCCTATGAGGGCGGCCACCCGGATCACGACGCAGCGTCCATCATCTGCCGGCTTGCCGGGAGCGGTGGGTTGCCAGTGTATGAGTTTACGGGTTATCACAACGGTACGCCAACCTTGCCGCGTGCTTCATTGCAAACAAACAAGTTTCTTGCATCGGATTGTCCGGAGGTGACCGTTCCGTTATCGGATCGTCAGCAACGACTGAAGCGCCGAATGCTGCGGTGCTTCCGAAGCCAGGCCGGATTTCTGAATCAATTCCCGGTGGCCGAGGAGCGTTTTCGAAGAGCGCCTCAGTATCAGTACGGGGAGCCTCCTCACCGGGGAACGCTGCTTTACGAGTCTTTTGGCTGGCCAGTTGACTACCCCGCATGGCGCGCCGGCGTCGAGGCAGCCGCGACGAAAATGGGCGTTGCTCTCGATGGTTAACCCCCGGTCGTCGGCCGACTTCCGCTCATTCTGGATGGGCGGTTTTGAGGCCGCATCTCACGTCAACGGTTCTGGTCAGCGTCTGGATATGATCGCCGGCACCCGGCATGACAGCATGGCGCTTACGGATTACCGGCTATTGAACAGCCTGCAGATGGGGGGGGCGCGCGACGCGCTGCGCTGGCACCTGGTGGACAACGGTACCGGAGTGTTTGACTTCAGGTCGTTCCTGCCGCAACTGGAGGCGGCTTGTGCCACCGGCACCCAGGTGATCTGGAGCCTTTGCCACTATGGTTATCCTGATGATCTGGATTTGTTCTCCACCGAGTTTGTCCGCCGCTTTGTGGCATTCTCTTTGGCCGTCTGCCGGGTGATCCGGGAACACACGGACGATATCCCGTACTTCACGCCAATCAACGAGATATCGTTTTTCTCCTGGGCGGCCAGCCGTTCAGCCTTTCGCCCATTTGCGGAAGGCCGGGACAATGAACTCAAGCAACAGTTGGTGAGGGCGACGATTGAAGCATGCGAAGAGTTGCGGGTTCTGGATTCCCGGTGCCGCTTCGTCCAACCTGAGCCGATCATCCACGTGGTTGCGCCGCACGGCCGCGATGATCTGGCAGAGTCCGCCGCGCGATATCAAGAGTCACAATTTGAAGCCTGGGATATGATCGCCGGCCGGCAGCAGCCGCAGTTGGGGGGACGGGCGGACCTGCTCGATATCGTAGGCATGAACTTTTATCATTCCAATCAATGGGAGATTGAGAGTGGCCGGCTCGAGTGGGAGAAGATTCCGCGGGACCCACGCTGGCGGCCGTTGAGCCAAATGATGGAAAGCGTCTGGAAACGGTATGGGCGTCCTCTGTTTCTGGCGGAGACCAGCCACATCGGCGTGGGTCGCGCACCGTGGATTCTGGAAGTCGCCGCCGAGACCGATGTGGCGTTGAGGCGAGGAGTGCCAGTTGAAGGCATCTGCCTTTTTCCGATCATCGATCGTTACGACTGGAACGATCCGAATCATTGGCACAACAGTGGGCTGTGGGACTTGTATATCGGTGACGGCACCTTTACCCGGATTCTTTGTCCGTCGTACGCGGAGGCGCTGGGTCAGGCGCGGGAATTGCTCTCAGCGTAATCCGGATTGGTACGACGCGTGCTCTGAAGAAACAGACGAAATTCCCTCGTCAATCGCGTTAGGAGCTTAGATGGGCACAATTTCGCCAATCATCGTTTTTTCTCACCTGCGTTGGAATTTCGTTTACCAGCGCCCGCAGCACGTGCTATCCCGGCTGGCCGGGCGGAGACAGATTCTGTTCATTGAAGAACCTGTGGAGTCCCCGGAAGCAGCCGCGAGGTGGGAGCCCAGAGCAGCTGCCCCGAATGTCACCGTGATGGTCCCTCAGATTCCCGTTGGGCAGTTCACGCCGGGATTCTCCAACGCCATGATGAAGCGTATGGTGGGGAAACTCGCCATTTCAGAGTCGGACAATTCGATCGCATGGGTTTACACTCCGGCGGCTGTGGAGCTTCTCGACAGTGTGAAGTATCGTTACCTGGTGTACGACTGCATGGATGAACTTTCTGCATTCCTACACGCACCGAGGGAACTCCATGACCAGGAGCAACGCCTCTTGGATCGCGCCGACGTTGTGTTCACGGGAGGCCCCAGCCTTTATCGGGCCAAGCGGGATCGGCACCCCGAAGTACATTGCTTTCCCAGTAGCGTGGACGTTGACCATTTCCGGAACGGCGTCAAGGAACTGCCAGAGGCTCTTGACCAGGCAACGATTCCAGGTCCGCGGCTTGGCTACTTTGGAGTGATCGACGAGCGCCTGGATTTGGACCTCCTTGCGAAAATCGCGGAGCACCGTCCAGACTGGCAGTTAATCCTTGTTGGCCCGGTTGTGAAGATCGATCCCAAGGCGTTGCCACAACGGCCCAATATCCATTACCTAGGCGGTAAAGATTATCGCGAGCTGCCGGCCTATATCAAGGGCTGGGATGTGTGCTTGATGCCCTTTGCCATGAATGAGTCAACGAAATTTATTAGTCCCACGAAGGTGCTCGAATATATGGCTGCGGATAAGCCGATTGTGAGTACTCCGATCGCCGATGTCGTGCAGCCGTACGAAACCATGGTACGAATCGGATCCAGCCCGGAAGAGTTTATTCGCTGCTGCGAGGAGGCACTGGCGCCGCCAGCGAATGACTGGAAGATACGCCAAGCAGCGGTTCAGAAAGTGTTGAAGGCGACTTCATGGGATTTGACGGTTGACGCTATGGAGAAACTCATGCAGTGTGGGACGCGGGAACAGTCGGCCTTTCGCCCAGTGAACGAACCTCGATTGGTGCTGGCTGGCGGACCGGAACTCTAAACTTCTTACTCACCTGTGGCACGTGCCGACCTGAAACAGCGTGACGGCAATTTGCTCTATGCATAGACCGAATATTACTGAACTAAAGGAGACCACCAATGAAAGACCTGATCGTAATGACGCTGACGCAAGCGAGCGACGTTAAGAGTTTGCCTAAGGGCACTGTTGTTGGGGATGTTCACGGGGGCCGCTCCTTCAGTGACAATGTGGCCGTGGCGCTGGAGCGGCGAAGCCACTGCGGCTGGCGAGACTGCATGGAGGAAGGCCAGCGTTGGACGCTGATCGAACTCGACTGGTAGTCAGGACGCGAGCCAGGATAAGCCAGCAGGAACGGCAGACGGCAGCCGTTCTTTGGCGCTGGTAAGTAAACGGCGATAAAGCGTGAGATAGCTTTTCACCATTGATTGCTGGTCACAGCGGCTCTCCGCAGTCTGACGGCAGTCTTTCGCCTTAAGACCGTCTACTTTATCGATGGCGGCCGCCATCTGGCCGATGTCGTCTACGAGAAAACCGGTTTTGCCGTCATCCACTAACTCGGCGATGGCACCCGCGCGAAAAGCCACGACGGGCGTACCGGAAGCCAGGGCTTCCATGGTTACCAAAGAACTGGTTTCCGCCACGAGACTCGGTACCAGCAGGGCCTTCGCCGTTGCTAGTAACTCCCGCTTTTGTGTCCCCCCCACCGGCCCGATGAACTGTCGATCCGCATCCAGGCGTGGAACAATCTCGGTCTTGAAGTATTCCAGATGCTCCCGGTAGGCGAATAACTCCCCCGCCAGAATCATGGGCACGCCAGCTTGCCGTGCGGCCTCCAACGCGAGATGAAGGCCCTTTTCCGGACACACCCGACCCAGCGCGAGTACGAACGGCTTCTTTCTGGTTTTCCATGCGAAGGAACGAACGTCAATGCCGTTGCGGACGAAAGGAAGGACATCGGCGCCTTCCGGGCAGGTGTTGTGTTGAGACTGCGAGACACAGTTCAAATAAAAGTTCCTCCGCGGCCGCTGAAAAATTTGCCGCGGATACCAATCCGTCGGCAAATGCAGCGTGGCCAAAGTGGGAAGGCTCGACGCGGGCAGGTAGGTATGGAAGTCGAGAGAGTGCATGTGCAGTAAGTCGACGGGGTATCGGTTCAGCGTCTCAAGAATCAACCGCTGATGGGCTCGCTGGCCCCATCGCCGAACTTCGTCGTTCAATTCCGAGGTGGTGGGCCTTGGCGAGGGGATCAGTTGCCCCTTAATGTCGGAGCCCTGGACGGCAATGACGAGTGACCGATGTCCATTCTTTGTCAAATGGGCATCCAACATGCTGAGGATCTGCTCGGACCCTCCACTCGAATTGGGACCGACAGGCGTTAAGGGGTACGCAACGCTAAGGATGGTGAGGCTCATGAATTGTACTTAGTAAGCAATTTTGATGCCGCTCGCCAGTTGGGAAGCCGAAGTGCTGAATGAATAGGGGATGCCGAAGTTAAAGAAGTGGGACGTGGTGGTGGTTGGTGAACTCTTTCTCGATGAGATTCTCAGCGGATTGCAAGCACTGCCGCGCCTTGGCGAGGAGGCGTTTGCCCGAAAATACGCGCGCGAAGTTGGAGGAGGCGCGGCCATCACGGCTTGTGGCTTAGCAAAGTTGGGGGCAAAAGTTGCGGTGTTGGGTGTCGTAGGTAAGGATGGCGACTGGCTCACCGGGCGGTTGAATGAGTTCGGTGTCGACACCACACACCTCGAACTGCACCCCGACGAACCCACGGGTCTGACGGTGAGTGTTTCTACCCGTGAAGACCGTGCGTTCTTCTCTTACTACGGCGCCAACGATACTCTCAACCCGATGTTACGGCGCCGCGAATGGATCGATCTGATGAGTTCCTCTCATATCGTCCACTTGGCCACCTCACCGGATGGTGACCAGGACCACCGGCTAATTCCCACTCTGAAGAGCGCGGGGGTTCTGGTTTCGCTAGACGTTCAATCGCACATGAGCTGGCTTACGTCGCCCGTGAACCTCAAGATTCTACGAGCCGTGGATCTCTTTTGTCCCAATGAATCTGAGGCGGAGTGGGTGGCTGGCGAAACGGGTGTCCACCCGGTGTTGCGGGGTTTGCGTGCCAAGGGCTTGAAGCGTGTCGTGGTGAAACTGGGCGGCAAAGGCGCAGCGCTTACCTGGGATCGGAAAGAATGCTTCATCGATCCCTATCCCGTGGCCACCGAGGATACTACCGGTGCCGGCGACTGCTTCAACGCCGGCTTCCTCTACGGTCTGCTTCGCGGCGAGGATGTCGAATCCTGCCTGAACTGGGGCAACATCTGCGGAGCGCTTTCGACGCGCGAACTTGGCGGGCTACGGGGATTTCCTTCGTTGCCTGAACTGCATGAGGCTTCAAACAAACGGGCTAAGGCCAAGAAGGTGGCGAAATGAAGATCACGATTCTCGGGTGCGGACTCCGAACGCCCTTGCTGCTGTCGGGCTTGCTGACGACCGGAAAGCTTCCCGAGGAGATTGTCCTCTATGATTCTGACCCGGCCCAAGCTGCTTTGATGGGGGCCTTGGGCAGAGCCGCGGCTCCGGACTCGCCCACGCGTGTGCGGGTCGCGAGTGGTCCGGAAGATGCGATTGACGGAAGCGACTACGTGCTTTGCAGCATTCGCCCCGGCGGCATGAGTGCACGCGCGCGTGACGAGCGAATTGCCTTCGACCATGGCTACGTGGGGCAGGAAACGGTGGGACCCGCGGGTGCCGCCATGGCATGGCGCACCATCCCCGCGGTACTCGAGTACGCGCGCCTCATGGAGTCTCTTGCGCCCAGGGCGTGGCTGGTGAACTTTACCAATCCCGCGGGGCTGGTGACCCAAGCAGTCCATGCCGCGTCCACCGTCAAAACGGTAGGAATCTGCGATACTCCCGCCGAGTTATTCTTTCGTATCTCTCTCTGCTTCGGTGCTGAGTTGAGGAGTGTCCGGTGCGACTACTTTGGCTTGAACCATTTGGGCTTTGTGCGCCGGGTCGAGATTGAGGGTGAGGATCGGACTGAAGAGTTACTGAAGGATGATGGGCGTTTGCGCGGCCTTTATCCTGCTGACCTGTTCCCGCCCGAACTCATTCGGGAACTTGGGCTGATTCCCACAGAATACGTCTTCTTCTACCTTCGTCCCGGCGCCGCGCGAGCTAACCAACTGAAGGTGGGGAGGACTCGGGGTGAGGAGTTGATCGCGATGAACGGCAACTTGTATTCGGAGCTTGCCGCAGTTACACAAGAGCAGGGAACTGCTGCTGGCCTGCGCCTTTATGCCCGGTACCTGAATCACCGCAACGCAAGTTACTTTCATTTGGAAGGTGATGGAAATTCGGCATTTCTGGACGAGGCGCCGGACTGGGATCCATTCGCGGCCGTCACCGGTTACCATCGGATCGCGGTGGACACGATTCAAGCTCTTTGCGGCGCCGCGGCGGCTGATATCGTGCTGAATGTGGCGAATCAAGGTGCACTATTGCCCCTGCTGGATAGCGACGTGGTGGAAGTCAGCTGTGCGGTCAGTCGGAACAGGATTGTGCGGGCGCCGGCAGCGGTTGTGCCCCGCCAGGTCTACGGATTGATGGAAAGTACAAAAAGCTTTGAGCGCTTACTGATCCGCGCCTCGCTGGAGGGCTCCTCCCAACGGTTGCAACTGGCCCTGACACAGCATCCACTGATTCGCGATTGGGATGCGGCCGGCCGCCTCACGCATGCCTTGACGCTTGGGACTTAGGCTGTGGGGTCGGGGTTGAGGCCCCGTTCCTCGGGGGGCACCGTGTAAATCTTCATGAGCTCCGTCATCAGGCGCTCCCGATAAAGCCACTCTTCCTGGGAATCCCGAGAACTGCGCGAACCGCGGATGGCCAAGGCGATTTGTTCGATGGATATTTTGGGCCTGCGGTCGGCGTAGAGCAGTCCATTCGTCTCCTGATAGGTATCTGCAAATTGTGTATAGCAGTAACCCGCGAGTAGCGGCGTGCTACGCACGACACTGAGAATCCTGCGGAAGCGGTCAGCGAACTCTTCGGCGGTATTCGACCGTGTGTAGCCCCAGGTGCGTCCAGGGTCGTCAGAAAAAGCGATGCCCCCAAACTCCGTCAGCATGACCGGCTGCCCCTGGTGGCCCTGCCCGAGAAGCAAGAGCCTTCCACCCGGACGTTCCCGTTCAAACAAGCGAGTGGTTTCCATGCCGTAACGTGCCGCCAACCGCTCCGGATTGTCATCATAGTCGTGAATACCGATAATGTCCGTTGCGACGGCTTCCCAACCATCGTTGCCGATCACGGGGCGCGTGGGGTCGAGCGTTTTGGTGAGGTGATAGAGCGCCTGCACATAGTGACGCTGGGCGGGGCTATCGGGGAGATCCGGCACGCCCCAGCTCTCGTTGAACGGCACCCAGGCAACGATGCAGGGATGACTGCGGTCCCGCTCAATGACCGCGGTCCACTCGCGCGTGAGCCGACATATTGACTCGCGAGTGAAGCGATAGGCGCTCGGCATTTCTTCCCAGACGAGCATACCCAGATGATCGGCCCAATAGAGATAGCGGGGGTCCTCTATCTTCTGATGCTTGCGGACGCCATTAAAGCCCATCGCCTTCGCCAGGCTTACATCCTGCCGCAGGGCCTCATCGTTGGGAGCGGTGAGGCCGCTTTCCGGCCAATAGCCTTGATCGAGAATCATTACCAAGGGGTAAGGCCGTCCGTTGAGCACGAAGCGGTCCGCCTGGATTCCCAGGGATCGCAGCGCCGTATAGCTGCGGACAGAGTCGAGAACTTCGCCCGCGCGAGTCGTGAGCTCGAGCTCTGCCTCAATCAGGGTCGGGGTCGCCGGGGACCAAAGCAGTTCATTTCGATAGTCGTCGATGCCGGGATCAGAGAGACCAACTCGCCTGTTGACTTCGCCTGACACGACGCTGTAGGTGTCTTCGGCGATGGCCTTGCCGAAGGCGCTCAGCTTCACCCGCAGGCGCAGATCGTCTCGCTCCGGTCCGTCGATCCGGGTCTCAAGGCCAATCTCCCAGCGTTCGACACTCGGCGTCCAGTGCAGGCTTTTTATCGTGTGATGGGAGATCACTTCGTACCAGACCGTTTGCCAAATGCCCGAGGTGCGCGGGTACCAAATGGAGTGGGGTTCGAGTTGCCACTCCTGCTTGCCACGCGGCTTTGCCAGATCAAGGGGATCATCTTCGGCGCGAATTACCACCGTGGCGGGTTGCCCGCCGGACACGAGCCGGGTGATGTCAGCGGTGATGGGCGAGTAGCCGCCCTCGTGTTGGGCCGCCAGTTGGTCGTTCACCCAGATGGATGCCTGGTAGTCGATCGCTCCGCAGTGAAGCACGATTCGCTGATCGTCAACGAGTGAAGGCACGACAAAGGTGATGCGGTACCAACAGGCGCGGAAATAGCCAGTGAAGCCGATGCCGCTTGCCGGCGTCTCTGGCGAAAACGGCACCACAATCTCGCTATCCCAAATTACATCCTCGGGTGTTCGCCAGGTTGCGTGATGGTCAAGCGCAAACTGCCAGAGTCCGTTTAAAGACATCCATCCCGAACGTTCCAGCATTGGGCGAGGATATGGATTCTGAGTGGACGATTGCATGGGCTCAAGTAGTGTATTCCCGCAGCCGGCAATAAGTTGCGTCTATTTGTGAAAGGAGCAAAGATTCTCTGGCCTGAAACGAAAGCGGCCCGTTCCGGATCTCTAAGCAGGATCAGCTGACGCTAAAGTTCAGCAAAGGCAGCATGCCGGGTATCGAGCGGTGCACGGGAATTGCGTGGGCCAATGCGGAACCTGCGCAGCATTGGTCCAACTGAATACTCCGAGCCAGGGCGACCGTCAGTGGTGCTCTTAGGCTCCAGAAAGTTGTGTGCCATCATGGCTGTA
>JALHNI010000116.1 GCA_022843605.1 Bryobacter sp. | reverse complement strand
TGATGGAGACTGCCGGCTCGTTGATCCCCAGAACACAAGCCGCTTCGCACGGTGCTGGACAGATGCGGCCCGTAAACTCCGGGAAGTTATTCGTCGCATGTAATTGCCGGATGGCGTCACGCCAGCGGCCATGGTAAACCAGGTCATTCCAGTCAGGAATGAGGTTATTTACCGGGCACCCGGTATGGCAAAAAGGAACGCCACAATCCATGCATCGGGCGGCTTGGGTCTTGACGCTCTCTTCCGGCATAGGCCGATAGATCTCGAACCAGTCGTTGACGCGCTCGGCAATGGGACGGCGAGGGGGGGTCTCACGCGCATACTCAAGAAAACCTGTTGGCTTACCCACGGGCCACCTCCACTAACTTAGACGACACAGACGGCAAAGCCGACGCTACAGGTGCGGACTTCGCAATCCCCAACACACGCTTGTACTCATGCGGGAATACCTTGACAAACTTAGTCAGCATGTCGCCCCAATTCGCGAGAATGCTACGTCCGCGCGGGCTATTGGTTAGTTCTACATGGCGCTCGATCAGGTTCTTCACAGCCTGGATGTCGGCCGGATCCTGAAGGGGATCAAGATCCACCATGGCGCGATTGCAACGCGAGTGGGCGAACTCGCCGGACTCATCTAGGACGTAGGCGAGCCCGCCGGACATGCCGGCGGCGAAGTTACGGCCCGTTTCCCCGAGAATGATCGCCAAGCCTTTCGTCATATACTCACAGCCATGGTCGCCTACTCCCTCCACCACGGCGGTGGCACCAGAGTTGCGCACACAGAATCGCTCGCCGGCGCGGCCGTTGAAGAAGGCCTCGCCGCTCGTCGCGCCGTAGAGCGCCACGTTGCCGATCAGGATGTTTTCTTCGGGCTTGAAAGTGGCTACTTTGGGGGTTGTAACGACGATCCGTCCGCCGGAAAGACCCTTTCCGACATAGTCGTTGGCATCGCCTTCCAGCAAGAGCGTGACGCCCTTCGCGGCAAAAGCACCGAAACTCTGTCCAGCCGATCCGGTGAAGTTGATCTTAATGCAGTCGGCGGGAAGACCGGCGCTGCCATGGCGGCGGGCGATCTCTCCCGAGAGCATCGCGCCAACGGTGCGGTGAATATTGCGAATCGGCAGACGAAACTCTACGGGAGTTTGCGATTCAAGGGCATCGGCAGCATAATCGATGATCTTGTAGTCGAGCGCCTGTTCGAGGCCATGATCCTGCTTCGTGGTGCAACGCCGCGCAACGCGCGAGGGCACCGGCGGATTGTAAAGCAGCGAACTCAGGTCCAACCCGCGCGCTTTCCAGTGTTCGATACCCGGCCGGGCTTCAAGCTTATCCACCCGTCCGATCATCTCATCCATGGTACGGAAGCCGAGCTTTGCCATAATCTCGCGGACGTGTTCGGCCACGAAAAAGAAGTAATTAATGACATGCTCCGGCGTACCTTCAAATTTCGCGCGCAGACGAGGATCCTGCGTCGCAATTCCGACCGGGCAGGTATTCAAATGGCACTTACGCATCATGATGCAGCCCGCGGCGATCAAGGGCATTGTGGAGAAACCGAATTCTTCGGCACCGAGAAGCGCGGCAATCGCCACGTCGCGGCCCGTTTGCATCTTGCCATCGGCCTGCAGAATGACGCGGCTCCGCAGGTCGTTCATCACTAACACCTGCTGCGTCTCGGCCAGACCCATTTCCCAGGGAGTACCAGCGTGCTTTAACGAGGTGAGCGGTGAGGCCCCCGTACCGCCCGAGTCGCCAGAAATCAGAATCACGTCCGCATGTGCTTTCGCAACGCCAGCGGCCACGGTACCGACGCCCACTTCAGACACTAACTTCACGGAGATACGCGAAGAGGGATTGACGTTCTTCAAATCGTAGATCAGTTGGGCTAGATCTTCGATGGAATAGATGTCGTGGTGCGGAGGCGGCGAGATCAGGCCGACGCCAGGAGTGGCATAACGAACGCGCGCAATCGTCTCGTCCACTTTGTGACCGGGTAACTGTCCACCTTCGCCCGGCTTCGCGCCCTGCGCCACCTTAATCTGTAGCTCATCCGCGTTGACCAGATAATGCGTCGTGACTCCGAACCGGCCTGAGGCTACCTGTTTGATCGAACTGCGGCGGGAGTCGCCGTTGGGCAGCGGCGTGTAGCGGACCTCGTCTTCCCCGCCCTCTCCGGTATTGGATCGCCCACCGATCCGATTCATGGCAATGGCCATCGTCTCGTGGGCTTCTTTCGAGATAGATCCAAAACTCATCGCACCGGTCGCGAAACGGCGCACGATATTCTTTGCCGGTTCCACTTCTTCGATGGGAATCGACTTGGAGTTCTTGAACTGGAACAGACCGCGCAGTGTGCAGAGCTGCTCGTTCTGCTGGTCGACCATCGCGGCGAATTCCTGATAGCTGTTGTAGCTATTCTGGCGAACGGAGTGTTGTAACTTCGCCACCGTTTGCGGATTCTGCATATGATATTCGCCGCGAATCCGATATTGATAGTTTCCGCCGACGTCCAGTTCCGTATCGTTATCGGTGAGGGGAGTAAAGAAGGCGAAATCGTGCTTCATCTTCGCTTCGCGAGCGAGGACGTCAAAGCCAACGCCGCCGATGCGGGAGGAGGTACCGGTGAAGTATCGATCCACCATCTCCTTGTCGAGACCGATCGCCTCAAAGATCTGGGCGCCACGATAGCTTTGCAGTGTCGAGATTCCCATTTTCGAGAAGACCTTTAACAGTCCTTTGCGAATCGACTTCTTGTAATTAGACAGCGCCTTTTCGAAGGTGACTCCGTCAGGCAGCTGGCCCCGCATGGCCATATCCTCGAGGGTCTCGATCGCCAGATAAGGATTTACGGCGCTCGCACCATAGCCGATCAGCAGGCAATAGTGCATCACTTCACGCGGCTCGCCGGATTCCACCACGAGCGCTACGCTTGAGCGCGTGCCCTCGCGAACCAAGTGGTTGTGTACCGCAGTCAGCGCAAGCAGGGACGGAATGGGCGCGGACTCGAAGTCCACGCCACGATCCGAAAGAATCAGCAGTGAATAGCCATTCTGAATGGCCAGCGACGCCCGGCGGCAAAGTCCTTCAATGGCTCGCTTTAGTTCGGCTTCGCCGCCGTCGACGCGGAAAAGAGTCGGAAGCGTAGTAGCTAGGAAGTCGCCCCAGGAAACTCGGCGCAAGCGTTCGAGGTCAAAGTTTGTGAGGATCGGATGGTCGAGCTTCAGCGTGTGGCAATGCTGAGGCGTCTCTTCGAGGATATTGCGTTCCTGCCCCACATAGGAGGTCAGCGACATCACTAACTCTTCGCGGATCGGGTCAATGGGCGGATTCGTTACCTGAGCGAAGAGCTGTTTGAAATAGTTATACAGCGGCTGCGGCCGATCCGAGAGACACGCCAGGGGCGTATCTGTCCCCATGCTGCCGATCGGCTCTTCGCCACCTCCAGCCATCGGGAGCATCAGGAGACGTAAGTCTTCTTCGGTGTAGCCAAAAGCACGCTGCCGTTCCAGAATCGTCTTGTGATCAGTCGTGTAGACGCGACTGGGCGCGGGTAGTTGGTTCAGCGAGAGTTGATTCTCCTGGAGCCACTGATTGTACGGCTGGCGTCCGGCGAGATGAGCCTTTAGCTCCTCATCCGGAATAATCCGCTTCTGCTGTAAGTCGACAAGGAGCATCTTACCCGGCTGCAGACGGCCTTTCATGGCAATATCCTCGGGCTTAACAGGGAGAACGCCCGCTTCGGAGGCCATGATGAGCAGACCGTCCTTGGTGACCAGATAACGCGCAGGCCGCAAGCCGTTGCGGTCGAGCGTAGCGCCGACCACCTGACCATCGGTAAATGCCACCGCCGCGGGACCATCCCACGGTTCCATGAGCGACGCATGATACTCGTAAAAGGCGCGCTTCGCATCTGGCATGGTGCTGTCGCCATCCCAGGCTTCGGGCATCAGCATGGCCATCACATGCGGCAATTCGCGGCCAGCCAGCGTGAGTAACTCGACGGCGTTGTCGAGGCCGGCCGAATCAGAACCTTGCGGCGTGATGATCGGGAACAAGTCCTTGAGTTCGCGCCCGAAGCCTTTGGCCTCGAGTGTCGCCTCGCGGGCCGTCATCCAGTTCGTATTGCCCTTGATCGTGTTGATTTCGCCGTTGTGGCAAATGTAGTGGAAGGGGTGCGCCAGTTGCCAGGTCGGGAAGGTGTTCGTTGAGAACCGCTGATGCACGAGGCAGAGCGCACTCACGGCGTCGGGATCGGAAAGTTCCTTATAAAAGTTTGCGATCTGCGGTGCAAGCAGGAGCCCCTTGTAAACAATAGTCCGGCAGGAAAGGGACGGCACAGCGAAGAAGCCTTTATCCCGGATGTCGGAGGCGCGCACTTCGTTTTCGCAGCGCTTGCGGACCACATACAGACGGCGCTCGAAGGCATCTTCGTCCATCTCGTCCGGGCGCCCAATGAAGATCTGTTGGATGTAAGGTTGGGAGTCGCGAGCCAAACGCCCAATGGCGTCCGGATCAATCGGAGTGTCCCGCCAGCCGAGAAACTCAAGGCCTTCCTCGCGCACCGTGCGCTCCATGATTCCCTCGATGATCAGCCGCTGTTGGCGGTTGACGGGAAAAAAGACCATGCCCACGGCGTAGGCGCCAGGTGAGGGCAGAGAGAAGCCGAGCCGTTTGGATTCCTTGGCGAAGAATTTGTGCGGAATCTGGATCAGGATGCCGGCACCATCGCCCGTGTCTGGATCACAGCCGCACGCGCCGCGATGGGTCAGATTCACCAGAACCTGAATGCCCTTGGTGATGATGTCGTGAGAGGCCTCGCCGTTGATGTTGGCGACGAAACCCAGGCCGCAGGCGTCGTGTTCCTGCGCTGGGTGGTAGAGCCCTTGCGGTGAAGGCAAGCCATTTCCGGCATGGTATGGGGAGTCCTGGTACTCAGTCTCCTGGGATCGCGAAGTAGGTCCTTCGTTCGACATGGCGTTGTACTCCTTCCAAAGTAGACGGATTTGCAAAAGTATAGCAGAAGAAACTATCAGATTACCAGGATCTCACAACTTGCAATATTAGACATTCTAATGTAATACTCCCTAGACCGTGACACTCTCCCAATTGCAGCTCTTTCGAGACCTTGCGCTTTGCCGCAGCTTCTCCAAGGCAGCTAAAGAAAATGGTGTGAGCCAGTCGGCCGCTAGCCAACAAATCCAGGAGATTGAGAGACTTACGGGTACACCTCTCGTGGATCGCAGCACGCGGCCCCTGGGGTTGACGCCCGCCGGACAGCTGTTTCTGGATTTGGCGCGCGACATTTTGCGCCGCAAAGCCGATTTCGACGGCGAACTGAGTCAACTGAAGAAACGGACGGAAGGCCTGGTCAGGGTGGCGACCATCTATTCGGTCGGTCTGAGCGAAATGGGCCGACTGGAGGCGGAGTTTGCGGAACGCTGCCCGGGCGCCAACCTCTCAGTGGCGTATCATTCTCCGGCTCGCGTCTATGCGGCGATTGAAGCGGACCAAGCCGACGTAGGCCTGGTGAGCTACCCGGAAGCAGGGCCAGAGATTGAGGCGACGCCCTGGCGCGAGGAAGAAATGGTGGTCGCCGTGAGTCCGAGGCATCCACTGGCGCGCAGGCGAGAAGTCGTACCGTTTGAGATGAACGGCTTGGACTTTGTGGGTTTCGACGAGGAATTGCCGATCCGGCGTGCCATTGACGCTTATCTAAGCCAACAACTTGTGGAAGTGCGCGTAGCCCTGGAGTTCGACAACATTGCGCTGATCAAGGAGGCGCTGGCGCTGGGCAATGGCCTCAGCATCCTGCCGCGACCAATTCTGGAGCGCGACGTCCAGGAGGGCAGGCTGGTGGCAATCCCACTGGGGCCGCCGACGCTCACACGCCCCCTAGGCATTCTCACTTCGCGACGCCGCAAGATCTCGCCCGCGGCGCGCGAATTTGTGAGGATGCTTGAGGAGCAGGAAGAGCTGATCCCGCTGCCGGTCTCCTGAGTTCGCTAAGCCTGAAGCGCGGCGTCAAGGTCAGCGAGGATGTCCTCGAGATCTTCCAGGCCGATCGACAAGCGAATCATCTCCGGCTTCACGCCGGCCTTCACCTGATCGGATTCGGAGAGTTGCTGGTGCGTCGTGAGGGCCGGGTAAATCACCAGGCTGCGCGCATCACCGACATTGGCCAGGTGGGAGAAGAGCGTTAACGAGTCAATGAACTTCTTCCCTGCCTCAACCCCGCCTTTGACGCCAAAGCTGAAGACGGCGCCGGCGCCCTTGGGCAAGTACTTTTGCGCCATCGCGTGATAGGCGTTCGATGGCAGCGTCGGATAGGCGACCCAATCCACTTTGGGATGCGACTCCAGGAACTTGGCGACCGCCAGCGCGTTCGCCACGTGACGATCCATGCGCATGCCAAGCGTTTCGATGCCTTGCAGGAAGAGGAACGAGTTGAATGGCGAGAGAGCCGGGCCGATATCGCGCAGACCTTCGACACGCGCCTTGATGATGTAGGCGATGGGACCGAGAGCCTCAGAGAACTTGAGGCCGTGATAAGCAGGCGACGGATCGTTGAGCAGCGGGAAGTTGCCGGCCTTCCAATCGAACTTGCCGCCGTCGACGATGATGCCGCCGATTGAAGTGCCGTGGCCGCCGATGAACTTGGTGAGCGAATGCAGCACGATGTCCGCACCATGTTCCAGTGGGCGGCAGAGGTACGGCGTGGCGAAGGTGTTGTCGATGATCAGGGGAAGCTTGTTCTCGTGCGCAATCGCGGCGACCTTTTCGATGTCGAGCACGTTGCCGCGCGGATTGGAGATCGTCTCGCCGTAGAGGCACTTGGTTTGCGGGGTGATGGCCCGGCGGAAGTTTTCGGGATCATCCGGCTCGACGAAGGTCACATTGATGCCCATGCGGCGGAAGGTAACGTCGAACTGCGTGTACGTGCCGCCATAGAGCGTCGACGAGGCCACCACATGATCGCCGGCCTGGCAGATGTTCGTGATGGCGAGAAACTGTGCGGACTGGCCGGAAGAGACCGCGAGCGCGGCGACGCCGCCTTCGAGCGAAGCCACGCGCTCTTCAAGCACGGCCGTCGTCGGGTTCATGATGCGGGTGTAGATGTTGCCGAACTTTTGCAGGGCAAACAACTGGGCGGCATCGGTGGTGTCGTCAAAGACAAAAGAGGTGGTCTGGTAGATCGGCACCGCGCGCGACTTGGTCGTCGGATCGATGCTGTAGCCGTGATGCAGGGCGCGGGTATTAAAGCCGTAAGGGCGCTTGGTATCAGCCATGGTGAAGTCAGTTTATCGAAGTTCGGCATCGGGCTCGGCGAGCAAATCGCCGAGGCGATCGAGGCGGCGATCCCACAGGGCGCGGCGATCGGCGATCCATTGCTCAGCGAGCGAGAATCCGGTGGCGTCCAGGCGGCAGGTACGCACGCGGCCGACTTTCTCGGTCTGCACCAGGCCACTGGCCTCGAGCACTTGTAGATGCTGCACGACAGCGGCCAGCGTAATCGAAAGCGGCTGGGCGAGTTGCGAAACCGAGATGGGGCCCTGGCTCAGTTTCTCGACGAGAGCGCGGCGCGTGGGGTCGCCGAGCGCCTGAAAGACCCGATCAATGGTGATTTGCGGGGCGGTCACAATTCGGCGACCAATCGATCTAGCAGCGAAGTCCAACCGGCCTGCCTCATTTCGGGGCCGTCCGCACCGGCAAAGAAAGCGGCCTGTTCGGTGAAGGCGAGTCGCGTGCCGGCCTCTGTCGGAAGAAGTTCAAACGTCGCAAGCGACGATGAGATGCGCTGCTCGCCCATGATCATTGTGTAGGCCAGAACGATGCGCTCGTTAGCGACGATGTCCAGGTAGGTCGTGTGATTGGCCATGCCGGCACCCGGAAAGGGCGTCCCTGGTTTGAAACGATACTCGGCCTGCTCGGATCCGCCGACCCGGAAGTCCATAGTGAAGCTGACCACTTCGAAGCCTTCGCCTTCGGCGAACCAACGGCGCTTTTTGGCGGGGTCAGAAAGTGCCGTAAAGACTCGCTCAGGGCTGGCTGGATAGTCGCGCTCAAGGACAAAGGTGCTGTGGATGACGGATCGCTCGGGCATGGAAACTCCTTTAGTTAAATAACGACTTAAGTATTCTTCTCGACTAACAGATTGTCAAGTGAAGACTTAAGGGAATTTAGTTAGGTATTTACCTAAGTCTTTGCTACACTGCCCTCGACAGCATGCCCCACACTGTTGATTCGATGCCCTCCCCAGCGATCGACCACGTCTTTCGGGCCTTGGCCGACCCGACACGCCGCAGCGTACTGGCGCGGCTCAGTCAGGGTCCGGCTTCAGTGAGTGAGCTGGCCGCCCCTTTTACGGTGGCCCTACCCTCTTTCGTGCAGCATCTCTCGCTGCTTGAGAATTGCGGTCTGGTGAGTTCGCAGAAATCCGGCCGGATACGCACTTATCGGCTGGTGCCGCAGCAACTGCGCCTGGCCGAGGACTGGCTGGGAGAGCAGCGGAAACTTTGGGAGAGGCGGCTGGATCAGTTCGATACCTACCTTTTGGAACTCAAGGAGAAGACTCGTGAAAATTGACCCCAAACTCGACCTGGTGCTCGAACGCACCATCGACGTACCGCGCGACCTCGTTTGGCTCGCCTGGACCACGCCCGAGCATTTGAGTAAATGGTTCACGCCCGCGCCGTGGAGTGTCGCCCGCTGCGAACTCGACGTGCGTCCCGGCGGCATCTTCAGCACCACCATGCGTTCGCCGGAGGGACAGGAGTTCCCGAATGTCGGCTGCTACCTGGAGGTGGTGCCCAAGGAACGGCTCGTCTTCACCGATGCGCTGCTGCCCGGCTATCGGCCCGCCGCCGCTCCTTTCATGACGGCGATCATCGAAATGGAAGACGCCGGCACGGGAACGCTGTATCGCGCCACGGCCTTGCATCACGACGAGGCGGGCCGGAAGAAACACGAAGAAATGGGCTTTGCCGAGGGCTGGGGCAAGGCGCTCGACCAGTTGGTGGCCCTCGTCAAGACGCTTTAAGGCATCTGCTCCAACATGGGCGCCGTGAGCAAACGGCGCTCGATCTGCTGCTCGATTTCGCGGACCAGCAACCGCCGCAGATCGCGAGCGGTATCCTTGCGCCACTCGCGCGGCGAAAGTTTGCCGATCGGCGTGCAGAGCATCTCCTCGGCGATCTCTGCGGACTCGGGCAGCAACCGAAGTTCGGGCAGGAAGCCGGATAAGCGAACAGCCCAGAGCGAGTAGTAGATGATGCCCGCCCACAGCCCAGCTTCCCCGGTACCCCGCAAGTAGTCGAGCATCGCCAGCATGAGACGAAAGTATTTTTCGTTCACCTCTTCCGGCTGCAGCAGGTGCTCGGCGACCTCGGCCATAAAATCCAGGGCCAGGGCCAGATCGTAGCTGGAAGCGAGGTCGAAGGGCGAGGAGACCACTTCGGCGCCGATGATGGTGGTGAGGTCGCGGTTCTCGCGCTTGGTATAGCTCACGCGCGAAAGCGACATTCGTTCGAGGCCCGCACCGAAGGGCGACTTGGGTTTGCGAACGCGTTTGGCGACGCCGCGCAACTTGCCGAGATCGCGTGTGAAGTAGGATACGATCAGGTCGGCTTCGCCAAAAGGATAGCTGCGCAGAATTAAGGAGTCACTGGTGGAGGTCACGAGGGTCCCAGGCGCATATTTGCTATCTTAAACCCTACCGAAAGTAGCCCTGGGTGTGTCATCGCAACACAGGGTGTGTCAAAACGACCCTGCACTGGGATGTAAAATGTTGTACTATGTTGTTGTCGACTTTCCGCGAGGAAAGGATTTGCCGCATCGGAGCGGGCCCTAGTGTAGATTTTTACCCACTCCGATGCGGTCCGCCCGAGGTATGGGCGTTTCAGACTCCGGCGTAAAGCGCGCCAAACACCACGACCTGCGTCGCAGCTTTCATCCAATGAGACCCGCGTCCTATGAGTCCCCACTGCTGTTTTGACGATCTGACTTGAACCGGAATCCGGAGAGTTCGTTTCAACTGAAGCATTTCAGCCGAATCTCATATCCAGTACTGACTCTCTAGCAGTACTAGCCTAAAGCCTTGAATCGACTGCCACTCGCCTCATCGGGGCAAAAAAATCCCCTCTGTTGCAACTTGCAAAAAGTGATTTCGAACGGTTAAGAGAAATTTCATTCACCCAACTCCCGCAAGCACGCTGTCATGGAGTCCGCTCTGATCACTACAATGCCTGCTGCAACAGAGGGCAGGTTTTAGAGTGACTTCATCAATTCGTTCATCATCATAGCAAAACGAATGCCATCTTTGTCACTACGTCAAGCCAAAGAAAACAAGAGCCTTGGGATGCCCGGAAACCACTCGACCTGCGGCATCGGTCTACAAAGCTGTGTCCTTGTGACACACTGGAGAATGATGGGGCACCGGATTTGGGCGAATGGGCTGATTTTGCTGGTCGCGCTGCCATTCCTGGGTACTGGGGCGGAGGAGGACTACCAGGTTTATACCGAAGCGCCACGGATTTTCCTCAACTCGAAGCGCCTGCGGCTGCTGCGTCGGGAGAAGGAACGTCAATCCATCCGCTGGCAGCAATTTGAAATTCTTATGGCCGGGAAGGCGCCGATGCCGGAATCCGGTTTCGCCTTAGCGCTCTATTCCCAGGTTTCACAGTCACCCCAACCCTGCCAGCGGGCGTTAGCCGGCGCAGTATCCTTAGATATTCGTCAGACGGCGATGGTGTCCGATTGGTGTGGCCCGAGTCCGGCGCTTACGGCAAAGCTCGAAAAAGCGCTGACGGTGCCACTGAAATCAGTCACCGGCGCCCGCGACCGCGCCATCGCCGCCGTCGCAGTGGCGGACCAGGCCCCACAACCTTCAGCCCGGGCGCTGCAGGAGCTCGTCGAAAAGTGGTGGCGCGGCACCATCGCGCCGCAACTCCGCCAAGGTGGCTCAATTCCCCGCCAGGAAACCTATGCCCTGTTCGAACTGCTACACCTGCTACGGGACAACTTGAACATTGACCTGCGGGACGACGCCGGGGCGTACTTCAAGGAATTGCCGCTCTTCCAAATCCTCAGCTACTATCCGTCGGCGTTCCCTTCCCCGGAAAACGAGTTCCGCGTCCCGTTTTTCACCAGTGATGGAGAACCGGACCTGACCCAGGCTGCGCTCTCCCGAGCCGCCGAACTCGCCATGGTCGCCTACGACGGCAATTTGCTCGAAAACCAGTTCATTCAAGGCTGGGCCCTGCAGGACCGTTTCCTCATGCGCGGGACATTCGGCATCGTTTACGAGTTCCTTTGGGCAAACCCTTACCAGCCCGGGCTTTCCTTCCACCACTTGCCCAATCTGTACCATGACAAGCGCGGCGGCAGGCTGTTCGTCCGGTCGAACTGGGAAGAGGACGCCTCCTACTTTTGCTACTACGACGGCGCGATCCAGTTCTTTGAGGATGGGGCACGCAAGCGACTGGTGATGAAAGGCAATACGTCGCCGATTCAGATGGGCGGCGTCTCGCTCTTCTCCGGTCAAAGCCCGATGAAATTCATGATCGAGCCGGTGAAGGAAGAGCCCGAGCCGGGGGAACGGGCCTCCGCCAACAAGCTCTACTATTTTTTGGTGGGCCTGAAACCCAACGTCCGCTTCGACATCGAAGTGGATGACGAGGAACTCGTGGAAACGTCGACCGACGCCGGTGGCATACTCGCTCTGACTTTTGCCAACCCGTCCGCTCCCCGCGCCGTGCGGATCCGGGAAACACCGGGCGGCCCCGGTCGGTAACAATTTTGAAACATTCTTAGCCCGCGCTCGTCAAAAGCCGCATGCACGTCCTCGCCCTGGAGACCGTGGGCACCTGGCGGCGGTTGCGCACCTCGGAACGCGCCGGCTCTCTCTATTTTCTCTACGTCAGCTTGCTGGCCGCGATCCTGCCGTTGGCCGGGGAGACCCGCCTTCGCGTCTGGAGTGTGAACCTCCTGCTCGGAGCGCTCCTCATTTATGTGAGCCTCGGGCGCGGGCCGGTCAGCTTGCGGGACTGGCTCCCTGCCCCGCTCATCCTCCTCGCCTATAAAGAGATGGGCTGGCTAGCACAGCCACATACCGACATCCGGCTTGAAACGGCATGGGTGCAGTGGGACCGGCTCGTTCTGGGCGATTGGGGCGTCAAGGCGTGGATCGAACTCGCTGGACCAGTGATTCCCGGTTTTCTTGAGCTTTGCTACCTGCTCGTCTACGCCATGATCCCGGTCGCAATTGCGCTGGCCACCATCTACGCCAAGGATCGGGTGGAGCACCTGACGCTGCCACTGCTAGTGACCTGCCTAATCACCTACGGACTCTTCCCATACTTTCCGTCGGAGCCGCCCCGCACCGTCTTCCCCAATGATCTTGTACCGTCGTTTCAGACAGTCTTCCGGCAGATCAATTGGTACATTTGCGGCGGCTACGGCATTCACACCAGCGTTTTTCCGAGCGGACACGTCTCCAGCGCGATCGCCGCGTCGGTGGGAGTCTACCGGCTGATGCCGGAGCGCCGCTGGGCGTGGGGAACACTCACGCTCATCACGGCCGGAATCTTCGTGGCCACCGTCTACGGCCGCTACCACTATCTTGTCGATTCCTTGACCGGCGCGTTCATTGCGGCGATGGTGCTGGGAATCTTGCGCGGCGGTCGGCTTTCAAAAGCCGTCTCGTCTCGCGCCTACTGACAGCCGTCGCCCAATGCGATATAGATGTACCACCGACAGCAGTTCCTCTCGCTGGAGCCTCGCCAACACCAGCTCTCCCCCTGCAGGTAGTTATCCAGTCCGCCTTGGTAACGCAAGGTGGAAAGGCGGCTGCTCTCCTTCAGGGCCTTCACCAACCGTCATTGTTGATCACGCTGCTCGGTATTCTTGCGATAGCCGCCAGCATCTCGTGCCTCACGGCCTCTTCACCCGACCCGCGTTGAAGATCGGCAGTAGCCGCGGGGGCAATCGAGAACTGTCTCGCGGGCGCCGCGAACAGCATCTGCTCGGCCTGACGAATATCCGGGCGGCGAGTCAAGAGTTCAGAAGGAAGGCCCGCCATGGACCACCCAGCACGCGGCCCCCGGCGATGGGAGCTCTCCGCGCAATCCAAGGCTTGCTATAGAAATCGCCTTTCCTCTGTGTTCGCAAGAGGCGGGCTGGATCTCCTGAACCTCTACGCAATGACGTCGTGCAGTACGTTTCCGCTGACGTCGGTGAGGCGGAAGTCTCGGCCAGAGTAACGGTAAGTGAGCTTCGTGTGGTCGATGCCCATCAGGTGCAGAATGGTCGCATGAATGTCGTGCACATGAACCGGTTTCTCGACCGCTTTAAAGCCGAAATCGTCAGTGGCGCCATAAGTCATGCCACCCTTGACCGCACCACCTGCCAGCCACATCGTGAATCCGAACGGATTGTGATCGCGGCCCTTCTTCACCGAGCCGCCACCGCCACCTACTTCTCGTACCGGGGTACGGCCAAACTCCGAGCCGCAAACGATCAGGGTATCTTTCCAAAGGCCCCGGGCTTTGAGGTCCTTCACAACCGCGGCGAAGGGCTGGTCAGAATTCTTAGCATTCACTTTGTGCGCCATGATGTCACCGTGGGCATCCCAGGGGTCGCCCTTGGCGTAGTACACCTGCACCATGCGGACACCCTTTTCGAGCAGCCTGACACCGGTAAGGCAGGCACGCGCGGTGCTACCAGGACCATACATCTTCTGGGTCGCTTCGGACTCCTTGCGGATATCGAACACCGCCGGAGCTTCGGTCTGCATGCGGTAGGCGACTTCCATCGACTTCAGCACGGCCTCCACTTGCGGATCTTCGCCAACGCGCTGGGTCTTCAGCTTCTCAATTTTCTGTAAGAGATCCAACTCACGCCGTTGCTCCGTCAATTCAAACTTAGGGTTATTGACGTAACTGATGAGCTTCTTGGGATCGAAGTTCTTCTCGACGACGACCTTTTTATCTTGGTCGTCCTTGGCTTTGTCATCGGCCTTGGCCACGACGGCCTTTTCGTCCTTCGGCTTTTCATCCTTGGACACCATCTCTTTGGCCTTCTCGGCCTTGGGAGCAGCATCCTTCGGCTTCTCCGGCTCCATGGCTCCTTCGCCCTCGGGCGGCGTCTGCACCTTACTGGAGATGAAGGTCCCTTGATTGATCGCCGGCAGGAAGCCATTGCTCCAAAGCGGCGGGCCTACCGTCGTGGGCACATCCGGACAAAGAACAACAAACCCGGGTAGGTTCTGATTCTCGGTACCCAGCCCGTAAGTTACCCAGGCGCCCAACGAAGGCCGACCGGCCTGATTGGCGCCGGTATTCATCATGAGGCAGGAGGGCTCGTGATTCGGAATCTCGGTGTAAACCGACCGGATGAAGCAAATGTCGTCAGCAACCTCGCCGATATTGGGCCAAAGCTCACTTACTTCCATGCCGCTCTGGCCGTACTTCTTGAACTTGAACGGCGACTTCATCAGTGCTCCAGTGCCGCGCTCGGTCTTCACCTGCGCACCCGGCAACGGCTGACCGTCATACTTGTCCAGCATCGGCTTCGGATCGAAGCTATCGACAGTGGAGAGTCCACCATTCATGAACAGGAAAATGACCCGTTTCACTTTTTGCGGATGATCGAGCTTAATGGCGCCGGTGCTGCCATCGGGTCCGGCAATTCCAGCGGCACGCGCGATGGAGCTATTCAGCATGCTGGCGAATGCCGCCATGCCGAATCCATTTCCCATGCGGCGTAGAGCTTCACGGCGGGTGGCGGGATTAGTTTTCTTGTGGAAAGACATTCAGTGATCCTTAGTTGATGAACAAGAACTCGCTCGAACTTAGCAGAACCTTCGCATAGCGGCCCCAGGCCGTCGGTTCGTACTTCACCTCAGGTGCCGGACCACCCGGACCCCGACGCGCACCCGGGCCGCCCATGCCGCCCATCATGCCCATGCCCATGCCGCCGTCGGCTGCCGCACCAGCCCCGGCATCACCGACCGGAGCTTCCGCGGGGGCGGCTTCCGGAGCGGCAGGCTTCTCGGTCAAACCGGATAGCTCCTTCGGCGGAGCGCCCGCACCAGGTCCCCCCGGACCGCCGCGGCCGCGGCGCATTCCAGGTCCGCCTTCGGCAGGAGCCTTTTTCTTACCTTCCTCGTACTCCAACATGGGCTCCGTCTTCAGGTACTCCAGGCCCAGGGCGATCTCCTCTTCGGTGGCGTCCCGGCCGTAAACAATCTGATGTACCTTGCGGATCCGAGCCCGGTTGTTCACTTCAGTCGCCACGCGCTTTGCCAATTCCTCGGCCTGAAGCTGCATAAAGTCGCTGTTCATCAGGAAGAGGCGCTGCAACGGCACCGTCGTGACGAATCGCTTCTCAGCACTCAGATTCGGGCTTGGGAAGTCGAATAGCTGTAGATACTCGTCGAGCTTATAGCGGCTGACCTTGCCGTACACGGTACGGCGCTTGTAGGAGGGGGTCAAGTCGGCCGAAGGTCCGCCAATCGCGGTGTCGAGGTTGCCGGAAACCAGCAACACCGAATCACGCACTTGCTCAGCATCCATGCGCTTCCGGTCCGCACGCCAGTAGAGACGATTACCTGAGTCCTTCGCAAAAGCCGTTGGATCGTTGTCAGTAGAAAGCTGATAGACCGAGCTCAGCATGATCTCCCGGTGCAGTTTCTTAATGGACTGGCCATTCTTCCAGAACGTATGGGCGAGATACTCAAGCAGCTCAGGATTCGTCGGCCTCTCACCGGTCATGCCGAAGTTACTCGGCGAATCCACCAGCCCCGTGCCGAAATGGCCCTTCCAGATCCGGTTCACAATCACCCGCATCGCGATGGGCTGCTGCACAATCGCCTCAGCCAATTCCAGCCGTCCACTGCCTTTGCTGAACGGAGCCGGTTCATCCTTCGAAAGTACTGACAAGAAATGCCGGGGGACTTCCGGGCCCAGGTTGAAAGGATCTCCACGGAAGTTGAAGGGAAGATCGGATAGCTTTTCGGCGTCCTTCACCCCGTGCAGGTAAGGGAAGCCAGGTTCCAGCTTCTTGCGCGCATCTTCAATGTCTTTCCGAATCGAAGCCATTTGAGCCTGCGCTTCAGAACCGACGCGGGACTCCAAACCCCAACCGCGAAACATGAGGACGCCGGGCTTACCGAAGCGATTGCCCATCGCCATCATGGCGTTTGGATCCTCGGCGTCGGTCAGCATTCGCTGGAAAATCTCCGTCGCGAAACTGGTATCCGCCTCGGGCAGACTCTTCAAGGTAAGGTTGCAGCCGGGGCAGAAGTCTTCATTGGTAACGAAGTTACTCGGCTTGTTAGTCCGCTTTTTGGGCTTGGTACCATCGAGCGCCTTGGCCGCAATCACCTTATTCTCAGCCAGCAGCTCATTACGCGCCAACATCACCGTCAGCACTTCTTCCTGGAACTTCTCCGCCAGACGTATGGCCTCAGGCGGGGTGCCGCCCTTCTTCATCATGGCCTGCCAGGCTTCTTTGTTCTTGTACTTGTCGGTCGCCTTCTCCATGTACTTGATCCAGCGATCCAGTAGTTCGTAATCAAGTTTTCTGGCCTCAACGACAGCCGACATCTCTTTCTTCTGTGGACCGGCAATTTCCCAAACACCCTGGAGATAGTTCGAGGTCTGGAAGGCCAAGGATTGCGACAGCTGGTTCGTTAAGTTTCCCTGAATCTCGCCAAGCAGCTTTTGCTTGAGGTCAATCTGTTCCTCAATCTTTTCGAAATCGGCCCGGACCGACTTTGGCACCAGCGGATACTCCTCGTAAGTGGTATTCGCAAAGACACCCGCTAACGAGTAGTAATCGGAGGCTGGAATCGGATCGTACTTATGATCGTGGCAACGCGCGCAAGCTACAGTCAGGCCGAGAAAGCCGCGCGTCACGGCATCCACACGATCATGCCGTTCATCCGCCCGCGTCACCTCGGTGGAACCGTTGTCGTAATACCAGGGGCCCAAACCCAGGAAGCCTGTGCCGGGCACCGTCTTGTGGCGGGTCTTCGCGTCGAGAAGATCTCCCGCGATCTGCGCCTTCACGAACTGGTCGTACGGCAGGTCGTCCTGAAAGGCTTTGATCACCCAGTCGCGGTAGACATGGGCGTTGGGATACGGGTTGAAGCCTCGGCGCATCGGATCGAGACTGCGGTAGTCGTCTTCACCGTAGCGAGCGACATCCAGCCAGAAGCGGCCCCAGCGCTCACCGTAGTGGGGCGAGGCCATCAGGCGGTCGACCACCTTGCCGAAAGCGTCTGGCGACGCATCTTTCTCAAAAGCGGCGATCTCTTCGTAGGTCGGCGGAATACCGGTCAAGTCGAGTGATGCACGGCGAATCAGGTCGCGCTTGTTTGCGGACTTCACCGGCTTCAAACCCTCTTTCTCAAGACGGGCGAGCACAAAACGGTCGATCGTGGTCTTGGCCCACTTGGGATCCTTCGGTGCCGGCGCACTGACCTCCTTCAGCGGCTGGAAGGACCAGAAGTTGCGCATCGCAGGCTTAATGACGTATTTGCCACCTTCCGTCTTCTCCGCTGCCGCAACTGGCGCAGCCTTTGGCCATACGGCGCCAGCCTTCACCCAGGCGGTGAGGTCGGCGATCTCCGTGTCCTTCAACTTATTGCCCATCGGCATCTTGAAGTTGTTCTCGGTATGCCGGACCGCCAGAATCAAGGCGCTCTTCTCAGGGTCTCCCGGGGTGATCAGCGGTCCGTGTTTGCCGCTCTTCTTCAGCCCATCCGGAGTATCCAAGCGGAGCCCGCCCATGGCGGTCGACGTGTGACAGCTATAGCAGTTGTTCGCAAAGATCGGTCGAACTTTCGACTCGAAAAAGTCGGGAGAAGCAGCAGGTTGGGCCTGAATCATCAGGACAACGCCAGCAACAGCGTAGGAGAGGAAAAGACGAGTAGTTATGCCGCAGCGCATAGGATCCTTTAGAGCCATACCATCAAAGATCTGAAGACGAGAAGGCGGAAGAAGTCCGCTAACAAATGATGAGGATGGACCGAACGAGGAGTCCGCGGCGAACGCTGCCGAACACTAAACAGAATAACCTACTGGTCAACGGGTCATCAATCGGCGAGCGTGGCCGCGATCCGTTTCGGGTCAAATCGCACGATTTTTCCCAGTTTGGTTTCCACCAGCCAGAGCGACTTCAGCCCCATCTGGGCAAAACCGCCGCCGTCACCGTAGAACTGCTGCACCACTTTGTCGGTGCCGGGATGAATCCGGGAGACGGGAAAGCCAGCGGCCGACACCCAGATGGACCCTTCGCCGAAGACGATGTTGCCTTCCGCATTGGGGATCAGCAATTCAATGGTCGTCGTCACTTTGTCCGTCTTGGGATCAATCCGTGCCACTTTACCGTCAGTCTGGCAGAGCACCCAAATCGAACCCTCGCCCGCGGTCACCGAGATCGGCTTGGCAGACACTTCAATCCGTTTTACGGCCTGATTCGTTCGCGGGTCTACACGAATTACTTTATTCAATGCCGGGCACGTCACCCATAAGGCGGATTCAGCGAAGGCGATGGAATTGCACCCGGGCTCCACGCGAACTTCGGCAACTACTGTGTTGGCGATGGGATCGATGCGCGAAAGAGTCGTACGATCGTCGGTCAACAACCAGATACTGTCAGGGCTCGCCGCGATCGCACTGTTGACATTCGCCACCACGACATCGATGGTCGCACTGACTTTGCCGGTCTTGGCATCGAAGCGAGAGAGCGTCTGCTTCCCGCAATTCGGCACCCAAACGCTACCGAAAGCCGTCACCAAACCGCCGCAGGGCTGATCGAAGCCCTTGATCGGCTCGGTGGCTTTGTTGGTCTTCGGGTCCACCCGGTACACGGCATTCTGCGCTCGATTTGAGACCAGCACACTGTCGGTGAACAACAGACTGGCGGGCGACCCCTCAATGGCGATCTCCGCCTCGGACTTCAAACTCGCCATGGGCATCTGCACCCCGGGAGTTTTCACGCCGGACTTCGGAACGAAGGGCTTCGCTTCTTTCGCCGCCCTTTTGGCTTTTTCAGCCTTCTCAGCCGGCGGTTTCACCTCCGCCGCCGGGAGCCCGAAGGCTCCCACGGCGAAGATCGTGGCGATCAGTGTTGAGTTCCGCATCGTCTTAGAACTCGTAGCGTAGCGCAAGCTGGATGACGCGGGCGGGCATCACGGCGGTGAACTGCCCGAAGGTGGAGGGATTCGCCAAGCTGGTATTGGCATCGGTGAAGTTCACATTGTTGAAGGCGTTGAAAGCCTCAGCGCGAAGCTGCACGCGATGGCCTTCCGACCAGGGCATGGTAAAGAACTTGCCGAGCGACAAGTCGAAGTTCGACATACCGGCCCCGCGAATGAGGGCGCGGGTGCCGCTGGTGCCGGGGTACTGCCCCATAAAGGCTCCCGCGGCCACATTAGTGGTGCGGAAGAGGCTGGGGTTGCCGTTCACGTTGTAGCCGGCGCGGTTCTCGGGTAGGGAGACGCCCGGGCGCAACTGACCGAGCGCGGAGTTTAAGTAGTTCGTGGGGTAGATACCGCCGTTCGTAATGTTCAGCGGGTTGCCGGTACGGAAGCGCCACAGGGTGGAAGCCTGCCAACCGCCGACAATCTGGTTCAGCCAGCCGGGGGCGCTTGAGAGCATCGGCTTGCCCTTGCCGAAGGGAAGCTCCACGACACCATTGGCCGTAATGTTGTGCCGGATGTCGAAGTCGGAGGATCCGCGGAAGCTGGTGGGGTTGAAGGTGTCCTGGATGACGCCACCACCAACGCCAGAGGCGGACTCAGCCGTCGAAGCGAGGTCAATCGAGTGGGACAGGGTGTAGTTGAAGTCGAAGCCCCAACCTTGGCTAACGGCGCGCCGAAGAGTGAGTTGGCCACCGTGGAAGGAGGAGCGCCCGGCGTTGGTCCAAGCCAGGTTGCCGGCGTTCTGATTGGCGAAGAAGGTGTTGCAGCCGAGAACGGAGATGCACTGGCCGGCGGCGTTGCGTTCGCGGTCCATGTCGTTGAGGGCATCAAGGTCGCTGCCGCCATAGGTGCCGTAGGTGGTGAAGAAGTAGTTGGCGGTCGCGCTACCGGCAAAGCGGGTGCCCGCCGCGCCAGGGAACATGTTTTCGATGAAGGGCACGGGCGCCATCAGGCTGGGGTTGGCCCGGACTTGCGCGGGCGTGACGCCAGCTTCGAAGCGATCGCGGAGGATGCCGGCCGCCTGCGCCCAAGTCTGGCCGCTGCGGGCATCCTTGAACTGGGTAAGCGGCTGAAAGACGTCCATCTTGATGAGGCTCTTGCGGGCCAGGCGGCCGACATAGCCGACCTCCACCACCATCTTGCCGGGCAGCGGACGAGCGTAGGTGAGGTTCATGAGGTAAGAGTAGGGGGCCACGAGATCGGGGAAAACGCCCGAGTAGGATCCAAAGCCACCGACGATGGTGGCGGGGGTGAAGGGGAACTTGGCGGCGGGAGCCACAGGCAGAGCCGGCAGCGCGGCACCGAAACGTACGGAGTCCGTAAAGTCGGTGTTCCGCGGCTGGGTGACGGGGCTGGCAAGGCCGGGCGAGCCGGCCGAATCGAAGTTCAGCACCATGTCGCTGCCGTAACGGTCATAGAGCATCGAGGCACCGGCGCGAAGCACGCTACCCTTGCCGAAGAGTTTGCCCCAGAAGGTATCGCTGACGGGGGCATAGGCGAGCGAGAAGCGCGGGGCGAAGTTGTTGGTGTCCCTCTGATACCAACCCTTGCCGCCGTTCTGCGGACCGGCAAGTGCGAAGGTGAGCGATGCGTTGGGCTGGGCCGCCCCGGACACCCCGGCGAGCGAGGCGCCAATGCGTTCCGCGAAATAGACGTCGAGCCCGGTGGTGGGCACCACCTGGACGCCATTGCGTTCGAAGGGAACCTGGTAGAGGCCATAGCGCAATCCGGCGGTGAGGGTGAGATCACGGCGGGCCCTCCAAGTGTCCTGCACATAAAACTCATACTCCTTGGTGCCGAAGCTGCGCAGGATCGGTTCGCCGAAGGGAACGGCGACGCCGTCGGCGCCGAAGTTGTAAGTGGCGCTGTAATTGTTGATCAGGCCGTAGAGGTTGCCCAGCGCGCGCTGCACAGGTTGCGGCTCGGTGAGCGTCAACGCCGGGTTACCGGAGCGGGTGCGCAGATAAGCGGTGAGCGGATCGGTGATGTCCGCACCGAGACCGCGAAGCGTATTGCGCCCGAAGCCAAACGTGGGATACGCATTAGCGAAAGAATTGCGGTCGTTCTGAATCAGACGGAAATTGATGCCGGCCTGAATGGTATGGGCGCCCTTGGTCCAAGTGGTGTCGTTCACCAGGTTGGTGGTGGGGATGATGCGGCCAAAGCCACGCGTGAAGTTCTGGAGATCCGAAAGACTGTCGAAGGTGAGGCGGTCACCCGACGTGCCGGACTGCGCAATTCCCAAGCGCGTAAATCCGTAGCTGAAGACATTGACGACGTTTGAACTCAGGACGGCTGTGTACCGGGCGGCTAAACCTTTGGAGTTGTCGAGGTTCTTAGCAGCGGCGTCCTGGCCGGGGAACTGGGCCAGAACCTGGTCGCGGGCATTGTTGGCCAGCGTGCCGCGCAACATAAGGGTATGCTTGGCGGCCTTGTCGAGATTGAAGTCCATCTTGGCGACGTAGGCCCGGTCGTTGCGGGTGAGGGGCGCGTTGAAGCGGAAGACGCCGAAGTTGAGGCCGCGGTCGGAGCCGGCCTGCAGGTCGTTGGCGACCGGATACTGGGTAAGAATGCCGCGCATCGCCGCGCTGTAGCCCCGGCCAAGAGGGTCGAGCGAGGTAACTTCAGCGGGAGTGAGCGACTGCACACCGGCCGAGGTGCGGAACTGAACGATGCCCGCCTTCAGGCTTTCCGTGGGCACGTTGCGCGATTGGGCGCTGGCGGAACGATCCTTGCGGTCTTCCCAGTTGGCAAAGAAAAAGACGCGGTCCCTGATGATTCGTCCGCCCAGGGAGGCGCCGTATTGGTTACGGATGAGGTTCTCGCGCCTCAGGTTAGAGCGGTTCGAGAACCAGTCGTTGGCGGCGAGCGACTTGTTGCGATTGAAGTTGTAAAGCGAACCGTGGAAGTTGTTGGAGCCGCTCTTCGTCACGAGCGACACTTGGCCGCCGGCCGAACGGCCTTGGTCAGCACCCTGGCCCGCGATCGTCACGCGAAACTCCTGCACCGAATCAAGCGGCACGGGTAGCGCGGCGTTGAGGCCCGCCGACGCCGTACCGGTCATACCGGCGCTCTGCTGGTCGTTGACGTCGACGCCATCGAGCGTAACGTTGTTCTGGTCGCGCTTGGCGCCCAGCACTTCGCCTGTCGCAGTTACGCCTGGCTGCAGGCTGAGCAACTCGACCACATTGCGGGTCTGGAGCGGCAACTGGCGCACCTGGACTTCGGTAAAGGCGTTGCCGATCGAGGCGTTCGTCGTATTCACCGAAGCCACTTCTTCGGTCACGTTGATGGTCTCGCTCACTTGACCCACTTCCAGAGCGAGGTTCAAGGTGAGCGGCACGTCGATCTGCAGCGTCACGTTCTGTACGAGCGTCCGGAAGC
>JALHNI010000115.1 GCA_022843605.1 Bryobacter sp. | reverse complement strand
AGTGGCGCGACGATCGGCACCCAGAAGATGCCGCTGCCGTCGGTAAGGCCATTGTTCTGGAAACCGGCCACCACCGTCATCAGGCGGGGGCCAAAATCGCGGGCCGGGTTAATGGCGTAGCCGTGCAGCGCACCAAACGACATGCCGATCGCGACCACGATCAAGCCGACGGCTACCGGAATCATATTGCCTGCCGGCGCCTGATTGCGTTCGTCGGTAATCGCCAGCACCAGGAAAAGCAAAATCGCCGTTCCGAGCACCTGATCAAGGAAGCCCACGGCCGGAGCATCCCGAAACAGCGGAAACGTCGCGAAGACACCAGCCGTGTGGTCGAGTGCGGGATCGAACTTCAAAAAGGCCGGCCGGTAGTTGAGGAACACCAGGCCCGCGCCGGCAAAAGCCCCTGCCACCTGCGCCACCATGTACGGGCCTACGCGCGGCCAGGGAAAGCCCCGAAAAATCGCCAGCGCCAACGTAACTGCCGGGTTGAGGTGTCCGCCGCTGATCTTGCCCGATACGTAAACTCCCAGCATGACCCCGAGTCCCCAAGCGAACGTGATGTTCGTGTACCCGCCGTTTACGATCTCGCCCGGATGCCCGCCGCCGAAAAGCACCGTCATCGCCACGACGCCAGAACCCATCAGAATCAGGATCATGGTGCCAAAAAACTCGGCCACGCAGGCCGCCCAAAGACTCGTCATATTTTCTCTCCCTGTCCCAGTCGCCAACTCGCATCCAGCCCCAAATAGGCGTGTGCATAGCGGCGTCCAAACTCGCGGAATCCTGCTGAATCGAAATGGATTTCGTCGCCCCGATGGCCCAGTCCCGCACTGGAGACAAAGGCGGACTTGCGCACTTCCAACGGTACCCGGGCCAGTTGACGGTTCACTGTGGCGGCAAACGGCATCTTTTCGGCGCGGAGGAATTCACCCAATTGCCCCACGACTACCGGTACGTCGCCCAATTCCTTGCGGAAGGCGGCCATCATGATGCTGAAGCGCTCCAGATAGCTTTCGGCGCGGCTTTTGTCAGCCGATTCGGCCTCTCCCTGATGCCAGAGTATGCCACTCAGTCGGCCGCTTTCCAGGGCTACGCGGGCCCGCTTCATAGCGTTCTCGAACAGCGGTGCACCGGGAGCCCATTCGTGGAGCGCAGAGCCGCCCATGGCACAGGGAACCAAGCCCAGGCGAGCCTCGGCGTCGACGCTGGCGAGGACGCGGGCGAAAGTACGGCCCAGGCCTACGCCGGCGATCGCCGGTTTGTCGTAATGCAGGGGATCTGTGGCCAGCGCCCACTCGTTGGCCTTGTTCATTGACCAGACTCGCTCAATCGAACGGCGGTCAGACTCTTCGACATCGCCGCGGCCGGCCATATTCGATTGGCCGCACAAGAGAAAGATCCGCAAGTTCTTCGGACCATCCGCCGCCCACAGCCAGCCACCGGCGGCCAGAATACTTCGCCTTCGCATGAGCCTAAGAGTCTATCGCTGATCGATCGATTCCACCAGTGCCCGCGCCTTTTCTTTTGCGTGCCGTGTGGCCGACTCGATTGCGGAGATCAAGGTGGACCGCAGGCCGTTCCTCTCGAGTTCGTGCATCGCGATGATGGTGGTGCCGCCCGGTGTAATCACCTCATCGCGCAGGATGGCCGGATGGAGCCCGGATTCACGCACGTGCTTCGCCGCGCCCAGCACGGTTTGTTCGGCCAACCGGGTTGCGATTTCTCGAGAGAGGCCCATCTTCACGCCTCCGGCGATCATGGCTTCGATCATCAAATAGACGTAGGCCGGGCCTGAGCCGCTGAGTGCGGTGACGGCGTCCATCATGTCCTCGTCCACTTTGCAGACGACGCCGACGGCCCGAAACAGTGTGGTCACCGTCTCCCACTGGGCCTTGGTGGCCTCGGCATTGGCGCACAGGGCGATCGCGCCTTCTTCCACCACCACCGGAATATTGGGCATGGCGCGAAAGACGGCCATCGGGGCCTGTAGGCGTTTTTCGATCACCGTGATCGGGAGTGCGGCTGCCAGCGACAGCAGGATCTGCCCTGGCTTGAGGGCCGTCGAGATCTCTTCTACCACCTTGGGTACAGTTCCGGGCTTCACTGCGATGACGACGACATCGGCCCCGGCGGCGGCGGCGCGATTGCCGCCTGCCGTCACCTTAATGCCCAGTTTCTTGCGCATCGCGACGGCCCGCTCCGGGCTGCGCACCGTCGCGGTGACGTCGGCTGGTTTCACCAAGCCGCTGCGGAACATGCCGCCCAACATGGAGGCGCCCATGTTGCCGGCGCCCAAAACGGCGATCTTCATGCGATCCACTTATAGAAGTAGAACAGCAGTGGCGTTTTGCCAGTGTTCTTAATGGCGTGCAGTTTGTTGCCGGCGCAGTACATCATCGAGCCCGGTGCCACATTGACGCGCTTCCCTTCGATCTCAATCCAGCCCGTGCCTTCGGTCACCACCATGAATTCTTCTTCGGGGTGCTTGTGGGGCGGATGCGGCGACATGCCGGCCTTCAAGCGCAGGCTGCCCGCCGTCATCGATTTCAGCATGTCGGTGGGTCCTTCGTGATAGATCCGAAGGTCGCCCGAGGGGTCCGGAATTTGCTTGGCCTTCGCGGGATCAAAGGTCATATCCGGCCATTTAGGCGCAGCGGGAGCCGCGGCGGCGGGGATAAACGGCAGCCCCGCCATCGGAAGAATCTTGCGACGTTTCATCGCTTCAGTATGCCAAGAACTTCAGCATCCCGTGCGTGCCGGCGCCCTGAACTATTCGCCGCTTTGCTGCAGAAGCTTAGCCACCAGTGCCGTCCATCCCGTTTGGTGGCTCGCGCCCAAACCGGCGCCGTGGTCGCCGTGGAAGTATTCGTAGAAGAGCGGGTAGTCGCGGAAGTGCGGATCCGTTTGCATCTTCTCCACCGCACCGTGCGCGGGCCGGCGGCCGTCTTCCCCAGGCAGGAAGAGCCGGGAGAGGCGATGAGAGAGTTCCGCTGCAACCTCTCCCAGGTTCATGTGCCGGCCGGAACCGGTCGGGAATTCCACCTGAATTGCGTCGCCGTGATAGTGCTGAAACCGCTGCAGCGATTCGATGAGGAGGTAGTTGACCGGGAACCAGATGGGTCCCCGCCAGTTTGAGTTGCCGCCGAACATCCCGCTCGTCGATTCGGCCGGTTCGTAGTTCACCCGATGCACATGGCCGTTCACCGGCAGTTCATAGGGATGCTTCTCGTGATGCTTCGAAAGCGAGCGAATCCCGTAGGGCGATAGAAACTCCTGCTCGTCCAGCATGCGCTGCAGCAGGCGGCGCAGGCGCTCGCGGCCCACCAGCGAAAGCAGCCTCCTTTCGCCGACGCCCTCTCGGGTCATTGAGGCCAGGTTGCCGGCCAGATCCGGCCGGTTCTTGATGAACCATTCCATCCGGCGCCGGAACCCGGGAAGGCGATCCAACACGCCCGCATCGATGGACTCGACCGCGAAGAGCGGAATCAGGCCCACCAGCGAACGGATCTTCATGGGGAAACTGCGGTCGCCCATCCGCAGACGGTCGTAGTAGAAGCCGTCCTCTTCGTCCCACAAGCCATCTTCGCCGCCGCGGTTCATGGCGTGCGCAATGTAAAGAAAGTGCTCGAAGAACTTACTCGCGATGTCTTCGTACACCGGGTTGACGGGCGCCAGTTCGATTGCAATCCGCAGCATGTTCAGGCAATACATCGCCATCCAACTGGTGCCGTCGGATTGCTCCAGATAGCCGCCGGTCGGCAACGGCTTTGATCTGTCGAAGACCCCGATGTTGTCGAGGCCCAGGAAGCCTCCCTCGAAGATGTTGTTGCCCGCTGAGTCCTTCCGGTTCACCCACCAGGTGAAATTCATCAGAAGTTTATGAAAAACGCGTTCAAGAAACGCGGTATCCGGTTTACCCGAAATCTTGTGATCAATTTTGTAGACGCGCCAACACGCCCAGGCATGTACGGGAGGATTAACGTCGCCGAGCGCCCACTCGTATGCGGGGATCTGGCCGTTGGGATGCAGATACCACTCGCGGAGAAACAATCCGAGCTGATGCTTGGCGAATTCCGGGTCAATGGTCGCGAACGGAATCATATGGAAGGCCGTGTCCCAGGCCGCAAACCAGGGGTACTCCCAGGTGTCGGGCATCGAGAGAATGTCGTCGTTGTAGAGGTGCTTCCAGTCGCGGTTACGGCCTTGACCCCGTCCGGCGGGGGGCGGTGGCTGGCCGGGGTCGCCCTTCAGCCATGTCTCCACGGCGTAATGATAGAACTGCTTCGACCACAACAGCCCCGCGAAGGCCTGCCGCTGAACCGTACAGGCCTCCGGGCTCAGACTTTCCCCATGTTGCTTGGCGTAGAACTCGTCTGCCTCCTGCTGGCGGGCGGCAAAGATCCCGTCGAACGGTACCGACATCTCGCAGGGAGGTTTATAGAGGCGCATCCGGAAGCTGCGTGCTTCCCCGGGCCCTAGCTCGAGTTGATACCAGGCGCAGCATTTGGTGCCGAGTTGGCCAATATTCACAACCGCATTCTCGCCGCCGATGATCCGCCGGTGAAAGGCGTCTTTGTACTTGCGATTTCCGCTGGCTACCCCGCTAAAGCGTTCCGTGTTGGTCTCGTTCTCGGTGAACAACATCTCCGGTGAGTTCTCCAGCCAGAGGCGGTACTGGCCGAACGAATCATCGTGTGCGTCGATGGTATCGGTACCGGAGCGCATGAGGGTGGGTTTCCGCAGAGGTGGATTCACGGAAGCCGGATTCCAACTCCACGTGTTCCGGAACCAGAGCGTCGGCAAAAGGTGCAGTTTAGCCGCCTCCGGCCCGCGATTGATCACTTTCACCCGGATCAGGACATCGTCGACGTCGGCCTTGGCATACTCGACAAAGACGTCGAAGTAGCGGTCTTCGTCAAAGAGCCCGGTATCGAGCAGTTCGAACTCCGGAGCGTTTCGAGAACGCCGGCCCTCTTCCACCAAGCGGGAATAAGGATACTCGCTCTGAGGGTATTTGTAGAGGGCTTTCATATAGGAATGCGTCGGCGTCGAATCAAGGAAGTAATACAGCTCCTTGACGTCCTCGCCATGGTTCCCCTGGTGGCCGGTGAGCCCGAAGAGACGCTCTTTCAAGATTGGATCGCGCCCGTTCCAGAACGCCAAAGCGAAGCAGAGGCGCTGATGATTGTCGCAGATGCCCAGAATGCCGTCTTCTCCCCAACGGTAGGTGCGGGAGCGGGCGTGGTCGTGCGGAAAGAACTCCCAGGCGGTTCCATCGGCGGAATAGTCCTCTCGAACCGTGCCCCACTGCCGCTCCGAAAGATAGGGCCCCCAGCGTCGCCAATGCTTCGTCCGTGCCGTTGTCTCTTCGAGTCGCTTTCGTTCTGCATCCATCTCTTATAGAATTACCCGATTAGGGTGGTGTCCATGAAATGGCTGGTAAGAGTTCTAGTTGCTTTGATTGGTCTGTTCGGGGCCGCGTTCGGTATTGGAGCGATGAGGTCCACCAACCACACCGTTTCCCGGTACGTCGAGTTCAGTAAACCGCCGGAGCAGGTGTGGTCGGTAATACTGGATCGGCTGAATCAGCCCACTTGGCGACTGGATGTGACGAAGGTGGAGTCCGCCGCCGCGCCGAATAGTAAACCGCGTTGGAAAGAGACCATGTCCGACGGCATGGTGGTGACCATGGAGGAACGCGAGATCGACCCGGTGAAGAAACTTGTCGTCGACATCGCCGACCCGGACCTTCCCTTCGGAGGAACCTGGACCTACCAACTCTCGGCCTCCGCCAAAGGTTCGCGCCTGCAGATTACGGAAGATGGCTTCGTGAAGCCGCCGCTCTTTCGTTTCTTCATGATCTTTATGGACCCCGCCGATACCATGACCAAGTACCTCACCTTCCTGGGCCGGAAGCTGGGTGAAACCGTCACGCCGCAAGCCGTAAACTAGAACAGAGTGTTTTACCGGCACCATCGCAAGGCGCGAGCCCTGTTTGCGCTTTCCGACATTGTCCTGGTCGCGCTGGCTTTTCAGTCCGCCTACCAGACGCGATTGCTGCTGCCTGGATTCTTCCCTCAGTTTCAGAACGACTTTGAAATTGCTTCGTCGGCCATCGCCTTGCTGTTGGGCGCCTCGGCCGTGGCTTGGGTAGGCATCGCCTATTGGAACGAGATTTACGACCGGCTGGATGCGGCTCACCCGCGCGTGATCCTGCGCGACACCTTCAAGCAATGCGCCTTCGGGGGAATCGCGCTGGTGGTGGTGGAGTTCCTGATGCGCATGGACCTCAGCCGCCCGTTCCTGCTGTTGTTCCTCGTCTATAGCTGGCTGCTGCTGTGTTTCTTCCGCATCAATGCCCGCCATTTGGTGGGCGCCATTCGCCGTGAGTTCTCCACGCCGCACTACGTGGTGATTGTCGGTCTAGGCGAACGCGCGGTCTCCATCGGCCGGGCCGTCGAGCGATCAGCACCCTATGCCATCAATCTGCGCGCTTTTCTGGAGGCTGATCCGCCCACGGGTACCGTCGCCCTCGAGCGTCAGTACCCGGTTTGGGACCTGGCGGCCTTGCCGCAACTCCTGGCCTCCCATGTGATCGACGAAGTGATCTTTGCCGTTGACAGTGAACGTCTTGCCGGTCTCGAAGATGTCTTTCTGCTTTGCGATGAAGAGGGCGTGCGCACCCGCGTGGCCGTCGACTTCTTCCCGCACGTCAACAGCCAGGTTTACCTTGACCGTTTGAATCTCGATACCAGCGAAGTGCCGCTGCTCACCTTTGCCGCCGCGCCGCACGACGAGGTGAAGCTGTTTCTGAAGCGCATTATCGATGTGGCTGTCGCTGGCGCGTCGCTGGTGATTCTGTCGCCGGTGCTGCTGCTGGTGGCGTTGTTGATCCGGCTGACTTCGCCCGGGCCGATCATCTTCCGCCAGGAACGTCTGGGCCTGAGCGGACGCCGTTTCACAGTCTACAAATTCCGCTCCATGGTGCACGATGCGGAGGCGCGCAAAGCGGCCTTGGAACATCTAAACAAGAAACAGACGGTGTTTAAGATCGACAACGATCCGCGCATGACCGTCATCGGACGTTGGCTGCGCAAGTTCTCCCTGGACGAACTGCCGCAATTGTGGAATGTGGTTCGCGGTGATATGTCGATCGTCGGGCCGCGGCCAGCGGTACCTAATGAAGTGGAGAAGTATCAGCGGTGGCAGCGGCGCCGGCTGCGGATGCGCCCTGGCCTGACTTGTCTTTGGGCCTTGAAAGGGCGCGACGCCTTGGATTTTGATACCTGGATGCGGATGGACATGGAGTACATCGATTCCTGGTCGCTGGGACTCGATTGGATGATCATGCTGCGGACCATTCCCCAGGTCCTACTCGGAAAAGGAGCGCACTAAGCGGATGAATTTGCTTCCCTCGCAAGACGAAGTGATGAGCTGGCTCGAAAAGACGGGCGCCTTGCGTCATGGCTACTTCAAGTATCCCAACGGTATGTACGCCAACCAGTACCTGCAGATGGCACACGCCATGCGGTATTACCAGCATCTGAAGACGATGAGCGTCGCGCTGAGCCGCAAGCTTCGCGGCAATACGGAATTGCGGGCCATGATTCCGCATCTTTCGGTGGTGTCGCCGGCTACCGGTGGATTGGCCGTGGCCTACGGTATCGTCGAGGCCTTGCGAGCCAACATGGTTTATTGGGCGGAAGAGACGATTGAAGGGCAGCCACAGCGCTTCCGGCAATACGTGCAGCCGCAGCCGGGGGAGAAGATTCTGCTGGTGGACGACATTCTGCGGAGCGGACGCAATCTGACGAACCTGAAGCGCATTGTGGAAGAGCACGGCGCGCAAGTGGTGGGCTTGGCGGTGATGGTGTACCAACCGACGCCGAACACGGCCGACTTCGGCGAAATTCCGCTTTACCACTTGGCGCGCATCGATGCCGAATACTATTCTGAAGACGAGGCCCACGCCCTGATGGCCAAGGGCATTCAGTTTGAGAATGTCTGGGTGTAGAACCTGACCCGCCTTGTTCGCCGTTCGCGCAATCTCTTTCATGAAGAGATTCGCCCTTCTGTTTTGCTTGACGGCTTCCGGCGCGCTGGCCGCCAACCTGGTCTTTAACGGTAGTTTCGAAACCCGATCTACCACGCCACTGGTGACGCAAAGCCTGAATAGCGCGGCTGGGTGGATATCCGCTGGTGGCTCGCCGGATTTCTTCGACGGAACCGGCAACAATTTCGGTTACGGTTCGCAGACGGCCTTTGACGGTGTCGGGTTTGCCGGCATCCTGAACTCCCCGCCGACCATTGGCGGGGTGAACCAGACCATTCAGTATGAGTATCTGCAGACTCAACTCATCTGCGAACTGTTGCCCGGCAGGACCTACCAACTCTCGTTACGGGTGAATCTCGCAGACCTTGCCTATCGAGCTTCCGATGGAATTGGAGTGTACCTGTCCGCGGACCAGAGCGCCAACCAGCCCAGCGGCCCGAGCTTCCTGCCCATCACGCTCATGCCCTCCCTGGCGAACCCGACGGGGAACTACATTACCGAGAAGACTAACTGGATCCTGTTACAGGGCACCTACACGGCCGTTGGTGGCGAACGCTACCTCACCATCGGCAACTTCACGCAACACTTGGCGCAGGCGATTCCTCCGCCCGCTTCGGGACCCTGGGCGGACTTCGGCTACTTCTTTATCGACGATGTTCGTGTGGAAGGCGAAGTCGATTGCGTGCCGGAGCCGGGCAGCGTTTTCCTGTTCGGCTCGGCCGGTCTGGTATGCATCGCCTGGGCCCGTCGTCGCCGTTAGCTTAAACCACCAGCTTCCAGGGCTTGCGATACTCGCGCATTTGATACTTCCGAGCTTCGGACTGTTGAATCAGGCCCTTGGCGTCATCCCAGTCCACGCGCATCTTGCTGCGCAAGGCGATGTTGCCGAGATGGCAGGTGGAGGAAGAACGGTGGCAGCGCTCGATGTCGCTGATCGGCGTACCACGCGACTTCACGCATTCCAGGAAGTTCTTCCAGTGACGGTCGTTGCCGGAGTCGGTAGCCTTCACTTCGATGGCCTCGACGTCGGACTTCGCTTCCGGCACGATGCGGTACATTGACCGGTCAACGTACATGGTGGCTTTTGTGCCCTGAAAGGTGATGCCGCCGCCGCGCTCGTAGGGGTTCGCCAGTCCCGTCCCCATTCGATTCTCATAGACCGCGACCATGCCGTTCGGATACTCGTAGGTCACCTGCAGCGTGTCCGGCGTTTCGCGATTGTCCTGCACGAAGTATTTGCCGCCCAACGCGACACAGGAAGTCGGCATCTGTTCGTCGAAGGCAAACTGCACGATGTCGAGCCAATGCACGCCCCAGTCGGTCATCATGCCGCCGGCGGTTTCCCAGAACCAGCGGAAGTGGGGGAACCAGCGTTGACGGTCAACCTGCTCCTGATCGACGCCGAAACGGTTTGCATTGTAGGCGCGCTTCGGCGCCGGGCCCAGCCACATATCCCAGTTCAGATTCTGGGGGGCGTTGGTGTCGGCCGGATTGCCGATGCCCGCGGGGGCGGCGATCCCCGTATTCCAGGTGCGGACGAAAGTGATCTTGCCCAGCACGCCGCTCTTAACGATCTCGACGGCCTTTTGGAAGTGCACCGCGGAGCGCTGCATGGTACCCGCCTGCACGACACGCTTATACTTGCGCGCCGCCTCGATCATCTTCTTGCCTTCGTCGATGCAGACGGAGACCGGCTTCTCGACGTAAACGTCCTTGCCCGCCTTGCAGGCCTCCACAGTCATGTAGGCGTGCCAATGGTCCGGCGTGGCCACACAGACGACGTCGATGGACTTGTCGGCCAGGATCTCGCGGAAGTCACGCACGGCTTTCGCTTTGCCGTTCGAACGCTTCACGGCCGCTTCGAGGTTGGGCTCGAAGACGTCGCAGACCGCGGCGATCTCGACATTCTCCTGACGCATGGCGACACCCATGTTGGAGGAGCCCATGCGGCCCACGCCGATAAACGCGGCGGATACCCGGTCGTTGGCCCCGCGGACCTGGCCCGTAAAGAGATTCGTGGTGAAGGCGGCCGAGGCCGCGGCGGATTTCAGGAAATTGCGTCGTTCGTCGTTCGGCATAATCGTGACCGAACCACTATATCAGCGCTGCTTCAGGACGGGCTCAAGGGCTGGAATCAGGGTCCGGAACACCTGCACCGGCAGGGCGCTGGTGAAGCGCTGGCCGGTGGCGAGGTCTCCTGGTACGTAGGCGACCACCGTACCGAAGAAGCGGTCGCCGATGGTGAAGACAAACGTGGCGGTGCGATTCACCGCGCGGGAGTTGGAGACCACACCGGGCGAGGAGAACGTCTGGTAACGGTTGTCGCCCGTGCCTGTCTTGCCGCCCACCGGCACTACGGCCCCGTCGCGCATGACGGCGTTCCAAGCCGTGCGGGCCGTCCCTTGTGCGACGACGCCGAGCATACCGGCGTGGGTGACAGCGGCAACTTCGGCGGGCAGGACGCGCTCGGTTGCCGCCACCTGCCGGCGCAGGGACGTATCGAACGGCGTGCCGGCGCCGAAATGTAAATGCTCCAGGCGAATGGCCGGCTGACGCTCGCCACCGTTCAGGATGATCCCCGCGAGTTCGGCCAGAGCGGCCGGTGTATCGCCTGAACTCCCCAGGGCCGATGCATAGGAAGGCACCATCGACGGAAAGGGGAAGCCCAAACGGCGCCAGGATTTGGCGATCTCCACAAAGGCTTCTTCCTCCATCAAGGTGCGGATGCGGATGTCCTGCGCGTGCTTGTGCCGGCTGCGGAAGAGCCACTGGTAACTATCCTGCCGGACACTCGCGCTCGCCGCGTCGATTTCGGACCATTGCGCGTCGGGATGCACCTGCCAGTAGGCCACGAGCCACATTTCGAGGGGATGGGCACGCGCGAGATAGGCGCGGTCGTTGAGGCTCAAACGCCCGGGATGATAGCTATCGAAGAGCTTTTGCGGTTCTTCTGTCTCCAGGCCATGCGCAGCTAAGAAGGATTGAAACTCCCACAAGCTGGCCTCGGGACGAATCGAGCGGAAGATCAAGGCGGCCCGATCCTTGGTAACTGGTCGCGCTTTCAGGAGCTTTTCCAGTGCCCGCGACGGATCCAGGCCGGCATAGGCATTCCGGAAGCGCGTGAGAAACTCGCGTCCTTCGCGGTCAGCGAACCGGGTGAGGTACTGCTGGCGCTCGGGCGCATAATCCGTGTCCAGGATGTCGCTTTGTTTGCCGAGTTTGCCCCATAGATGGTAACTGACGATATCGCGCATTAAGCGAATGAAGACCAGGTTTACTGAACGGTGCAGGCTCTCCCTCACCGTGAGGATGCGTCCGTTGTCGTTTCCGTCGAAGTTAGAGAACACATGCAGCCCGCCGCCGGTAAAAAAGCCTTCTCCCGGCGACGCGGAATAGTGACGGTCCATGGCCGCTTCCAGCATCGGCCGCAGACTCTTGTCCTTCGCAGTCCCCAGATAAGCGATGGACCATTGGGTGAGTGCGTCACGTGGGGACGCCCTCCACGCTTTGGGGTCACTGGCCAGCAACCTGGCGCGAATCTCGGTAATGGCCTCAAGGTAGGTGATCAGCGTCCGCAGTTTCGCTGTCGAGCCTAGTTCCAGCATGGTGCCCTCGTTGATGCTTAAGGGCTGGTTATAGTTATCGGCCTGGACGCGCAGGTAGTTGGCGCCCTGGCCACGTTCATAGAGGGTGAAACTATAGATCACCTGAGAAATTGCTTCCGGCCGGAGGAGACGTTCCCCAAAGATGCCGCTGGCGGCGGCGAACTCCGGCTGTGCCAGCCGTTGCAAGGTGGTGGTGGTGGCTTCAGTCGCGGCGCGGTCGACCGTGGTTTTCGCCGTGAGGTCCAGCCGGTCTAACTGATGATAACTACTGATGCCAAAAAGTCCGAGTAACTCGTTTCGGACAGAATCGAGCGCCTTGCGCTCGGCGAAGCTCGTCACTTCCAGTGCCGGCGCCTTGGCTCGCAGGCTTTGCGGCGCGGCGAGTGCCGCATCGCGCAGGCCGGCGGGGATGAGTTCCAACTCGCCGAGAACGCGTAAGTAGCCGGCGGTGCGATTAGCAAGCGACCCAGGATCGCGCTGTAAGTACTGTCCGGGCCGGTTGATGGCTAACAAGAGGCTTAGGGCTTGCCGATAGGCGGCGCCCTGCTCAGCAGAGGCGGCATTCATCGGCGAATCGGCCTGCTTCAGGAGACGATTGGCCCGGTCAAAGTCAGCGCCATACCAGGCCCACACGCCGTCTCCCAAGCCGATTACTTCGCCGTGCCCGGGGATCGAGGCCAAGGGAAGGGAATTGAGGTAGTCGCAAACCACCTGACGCCTGGCGGCCACAGTTGACGGGCCCTGCTGGTAGGCCCTTAACGAAGCGGCCAGCATCTGCTTCAGCTTGTCTCCCGGTGAAGCGGTGCGGCCTTCCGGCGAGTGCCGGACTTTCTCGAGCTGCGTGATCAGCGTGCTGCCGCCGCTCGAGCGCGCGCCCCGCTTGATCTGCCGCATGCCGAGGTCGGCGATCGCTCGCGCAAAGCGATCCCATTCCACAGCGGGATTCCGGTACGGCGCCTCCTCGTCCAGTAGCTCGCGGTTCTCGATAAATAAGAGCGACTTGATGATGACCGGGGGAATGGACTCAAACGTGGGATAGATGCGCCCGGGGTAGCGAGCATTGGACCAGGGATCACCCGCCGAATCGAGCAGCGTGAGTCCCGCTTGGTTCTTCTCGCGGTAGATGGGCGGCAAGCCGAATCCCGCCAGCCGCAACAACTCCGGTGACCAGTTTGCTTGGGCTTCGACGGCAAAGCCGTTGCGTGTCAGCCGTTGCGTGAAGCGGTTGAGGTGCGTATAGCCTAAGCGAGAGTCGTATGGCCCGCCCCCAAATTCGGGAATGTTACCCTTGCCCGCCACGACGCGATAGCTCGCATTAGACGCCAGCCACGACAGCGTTCGACTTTGCAGCCACGAGAATCTCGCTTCAGCCACCAAACCGAGGGTGACGAACGACAAGATGATCCAAAGCCAGGGCCACCCTTTTCTCTCCTGGGGCAGCGCCGGATTGAGAATTGAAAGCGGTTCACGACCTTCGCCAGAGAGCTGGCTGGCCGCGTCTAGCAAGCGCTCTACTGTTTTGGGCATACTCTCCGAACTTCTCTACCAGCATAAGATGCGCCGGAATTAACATTCGTTGCGTCCCCGTAAAATTCTATTGGCCGGGAAATTACCTTAGCGGCCGAGCGCCAGGACGATCCGTTCGCGGCCTGCGAACTCTATCAGGGTCAGCCGCGTAGCAGCTGAAACCCGATTTCGCGACCGTAGACGTGAGCGAGCGCGAGCGAAATCCAAAGCAGGGTGAACGGTTCGAGGAGCTTGGCCTAGGTGAGCGGCCCGGCGTGGTGGGGATCGAAACCGAGTTTGGCGGCTCTACCCGGGACGATCTGATTGGCATCCTGGAGAACTTCAGCCGGTCCCGGCGGAGGAGGCGCATAGGCCGGAGTTGCTGGCATTGTTTCGCCAACGGCGGTGGTGCCGCGGCGGGAACTGCGCGCCGGGGTGAATCCGGATGTGGTGAGCTCGATGCTGGTGGGAACCTTCTATGCGCGCTACCTGGCCGCTTCCAGCGCGCCCGCTTCGTTTGACGGGAGGTGGTGGACGCGGCTTGGCAGGGGATCGCGCGGCGGCGATAGTTTTCTCGGCCCCCGAAATTGAACGAAGTCGATCTCGAATTCGTCGGACCGCCGTTTGGATGTCGGCCGGACAGGACCTTAGACGGGCATCCTGCCGCCCGTGGCACCGAACACTTCGCCGGTGACATAGCTGGCGTCCTGGGAAGCCAGGAAAGCGTAAATCGGAGCCAGTTCGGCAGGCTGCGCAGGCCGCTCCATTGACGTGTTTTGACCGAACCGCTTGACGTGTTCCTCATTCAAGGTGGCGGGGATGAGTGGCGTCCATACGGGCCCCGGCGCAACCGCATTCACGCGAACGCCCTGCTTCATGGCGACCTTGGACAGAGCCTTGGTGAAGTTGACGATGGCGGCTTTGGTTGGCGCATAGGCCAGCAATCCGGGATTGGGGCTGTAGGCCTGAATCGAGGCCGTGTTGAGGATGACACTGCCCGGCAGCATGCGATTGAGTGCGGCTTTAGAGAGCCAGAACATCGCGAAGACATTCGTGCGGAATGTGCGCTCGAACTCTTCCGAGGTTACATCCTGCACTTCGTCATGCTCCATTTGGAAGGCAGCGTTGTTCACCAGGACGTCGAGGCGTCCGAACTCGTAGTAGATGCACTCAATGATGTCCAGGCAGTGGGTCTCGTCCTGTATGTCGCCGGGGATCAACAAAATTCGGCGGCCCGCCTGCTCCACCCAGTCGGCAGTCTCCCGGGCATCTTCTTCCTCATCCAGGTAGGAGATCACGATGTCGGCGCCTTCCCGGGCGAAGGCGATGGCGATAGCGCGGCCAATTCCGCTGTCTCCGCCCGTAATGAGCGCGACTTTGCCGGCTAGCCGTCCATAGCCACGGTACGATTGCTCGCCGTGGTCGGCTTTCAGCTTCATCTCGCTGGAATTGCCCGGATACGGGATTTTCTCCTGGGAAGAAACGTCTTTGAGCCCCCGCTCACGGGGATCGATGCTGGCGGCTGTGTTCATGACCAGTGTCCGTTTCAATGCGCAATGCCATCGGAACCGTGTAGCTTCACCATCTTGTTATACAGCCCCAAGATGAGAACGGTGGGAGCCCATTGCCCGACAAAGACACTACCCTTGCCGCGCCCGGCCAGGGCCAGGGCGAGCGAGATGCCCATTGAGCCCACTGCCGCCCAAAGGAATAAGTCCGACGGAAGCTTGGCTGTTTCCTGCTCAATCGACTTGGCTACGGGCCCTTCTTCATGCTCCTGCGGGTCGCCGTACTGCGGTTGCGTGGGGGTCTGGTGTTCCATGTTCTTCATGTGGTTTTCCTTGTTTCTACGCCGGTTCAAAACACTACTCACTTCCGGAGCAGGACGCCGGTGAGGTTGGCGACGCTGATCCCGCCGAAATACGGCCACCTATGCTTCGCTGGGATGTCGCGAGGTTCGACGGCAGGTTTATCCTGTCGGCGTGTAGACGTGCCGCTGACCCTATGATCCGAAAGGGTGCCGGAACGTTTCCCGCTTTCTGCAAAATGGAAGATTTCGAAACACTCACGTACGCTCGTGCTCTTCAGGGTAGTGCCACTGGGCACAAGGAGCTTTATGAAACTGTGTCGTTATTCGCTACTTACCATTTCGATGGTCAATTTGGCCTTGAGCCAGAATCAACAGTCAACCGACCCGGCGCGTTCCGCCGGCCAGCAATCCGGTCAATCACAACAGTCAACTAAAGACAGTTCCAAGAACATGGACCACAGCAAGTCTGCTTCGGTGAACTCCTCTCGGGGAATGGGCACTGATGGGCGGGCCGGCCAAACGTTCGCCATGAAAGCGGCGCAAGGTGGCCGTATGGAAGTGGAGATGGCGCAGCAGGCAGTGGAGAAGGCAAGCAACCCCGAAGTGAAGCGATTCGCCCAGCAACTGGTGGAAGACCACACGAAGGCGAACGATGAGCTGATGCAGATCACGAAAGGGAAAGGCATGGGCTCGGACAAGATGAAGCACGGTGCGAACCAGTCAGGGTCTGACCACTCAAGCACCACGCATGCTGACGCCGGAGGACAGAAAAACACGAATGAAAACTCCCAGGCGTCCAACCCGTCGATGAATGGCGGGAAGATGTCCGGCATGTCCGGCAAACTGTCGGGCAAAACGGGTGCCGAGTTTGATCGCGCTTTTCTCAAAGAGGCGATCAGCCATCATGAGAAGGATGTGGCCCTCTTTGAGAAGGAGAGCACCAGCGGGAGCGATCCGGAGCTGAAGGCGTTCGCGGCAAAGACCCTGCCGACACTGCGGCAGCATCTTCAAACGGCGAGGTCGCTCGGCCAGCAAAAATGACCCAACCCCGGTCACGCTGGCGACCAACGGTCGACCAGCGGGCCGGGACGTATCGTAACCATTGACCTTCAGGGAAAAGCCGTAAAGTGGGGACCTCTCCCTCCGATCCTTCGGCGTGATCGATGCGATAGCTTACTCGGCCAGCCCGGGCAGACTCAGTAGCATCCATCACGGGTAAGGCGGCAAGAGGCTCGAACCACGCCAAGTTACTCGTCGCGAAGCACGTGAATACTAAGCTTGCGAACCCATTGTCCCGAACCTGGTGTGTTACCCCTCTCGAGACAATTACTCCTTCTGACGGCAGACCCTCTTACTAAAAATATTACATGCGGCCGTTTCCTCTACATCATGCGAGCCTCGCTCTGTCGAGCCGCATCATCACGGTAACAGCGCCGCTCCCTGGTCTTTTCCAGTTACTCCACATCAGCCTCGGTTCGGCAGAGCCGACCGCCAGGAAAGCCATGAACAGTTTCAAGATGTTAAACACGAAGAATGGGAGTATCGCCGTCGGCGATCCCGAGATGACCGAGTCGGTGAAATGCGCACCAGGACCTTTCCTTCCGTCGGTTGGCCCGCTGATTGCTGAGCGTATCGCATGAACAATAACCAGAGCGAAAACCTAGTAACAGACTGTCAGGAAGAGATGCTCCTCGCCGAAGATCTGCAAGCGATCACTCGAACTAACCACCCACTGAATCTGGGGGTGCAGCACTTGCAGCATCAATTGGCAAACGCGATTGTGCTTTGTCTCAATCTAAAGATGTGCAACTGGAAGGCGGAGGGACAAGCTTTCTTTGGAACACGCTCGGCTTTCTCGCAACTCTCCGAAAAGATGGAGGACGTGGTCGATCAACTGGGCGACCGCTTACGCATGATCGGCCAGGATCCGCAAGTCGGCCTCGGGTTAATCCTGGAAGGGGCCACCGTCACGCAGGCCGAAGCAGGAAGCGAGTATCGTGAGTTACTTGCCAATGCGGATGCGAACGCCATTATTGCGATTCGTGAGATTCGTGATGCGATTGTCGCCTTAAAGCGGCGGGACGACGATCCGGGGTCGATTGACCTTATGGTCTCCATCCTGCGCATGTATGAAGAACATGAGTGGTTCTTCCGTAGATTGCTGAAGCCGTCAGGAGTGACGAATCATGCGTGAATGTCTGCTGTGTTTTCTTGCCGCGATTTGTCTTTCCGGGCAGGAGCTGATGACCGGTGAGGGTGGACGGCCTCCGGTGCTGGTGCAATCCGACTTGGCCCTATTGGAGTCGGGAGAACACCGCGACGATCTCGGCTGCACCGTGCGCTGGAGTAAACCGCGTTTAGGCTTCGATCTGCGCTATCACTCGGAGTTTGAGGTGGACATACAGTTGGAGAAGGTGCTGTCCAGTGAACTGCTGGTGATTCTCCGCGTGACTCCCGACGGCGGCCCGCCAGTGTACTTTAGGCAAATCTGGAATAAGCCGAAAGAGCAGCCGCCGGATGTGGACCTGACGCAGGCCATCTATCGGGTATCCGGCGGTTTCGATGCGGGGCCCGGGAAATACCAGGCGCAATGGCTGCTTCGTGACATTCAGGGGAACGCTTGTTTTCATACCGAGAAGGTGAACGTGCCCAACTCCGAAGGTCTGCAGGTGAAGGCCAACCAGATACTCCCTGTCCTGGATCAGGATCTGCGGCAGGAGATGTGTCGCGTCGATCTGGCTGAAGGCACCACGCCCCCGGTGCACCTCTACGTCAATTACGCCTCTTCGGTGCCTGGCGCCTCCGCGCCTTCCGACCAGGACCGCGAGGCCATCCTCTCCATGATTCGGCTTTTCACTCGCGACTGCTCCATTCCCCAGCTACATCTGACGGTCTTCGATCTCGAGCGGCAACAAGTATTGCTCAAGAGCGAAACAGGCCGTGTGGACTTCTCGGAGTTGGGCGAGTCTCTTTCCAGTGCGCAGCATGGAACTATCTCGGTCAATAACCTGAACGAGTCTCCCAGCGCGGTGAGCTTTGTGCACGCCATGGTGGGCACGAACCCGGGCGCCACAGTTTTCATCGGCCCAGCGGCGGCTGGTCTCAATACGAAAGTACCCGGCGACGAGACGTTCGTCGACTGCAAGCAATGCGCGTATCTGCACTACGAGCCGAGCCCGGCACCGGATTGGGTGGATGCGGTGGGCCGGTGGATTCGGCGGGTCCGCGGGACAAAGTTTGAGATTCGCCAGCCCGGCGACCTCTTGCGCGTGTTCCCTCAGCTTTCGAAGATTATCCGCGGCGACCGCGCAAAGCCGGCCAATGACGGGCACATTCGTACCCTGCGATAACGCGGTGCGATCGCCATCTAAGCCCTACACCGGGGAACTTCTTTATTCGGGCGGCGGGGGCGGGGGAGCGATCGCAATTTTTACCGCGTTTGAGGTTTTGCCGTCGGCGCCAAGAGTGATGTCCAACTCACCTTTCCCGATGAGCGACCTTGGAAGCCGCACGGTAACGAGTTCCACCCCGCCTGAAGTGGGGCTGGCCTCAATGGCGATCACCTCGCCGGTCTCTTCGCCGATGCGGACGGCCAGAGCGGCGGGATCGGTGAACTGGCGCAGTCCGCTGGCCGTCAGCCGGAGCACTACCTGATCGGTCTCAGGGCCGAGATCGATGGCGACTGGGGCACAGGTGCCGGGTTCGTCACCGCACTGAAACGAGGGGGCTGAGGTAACGGTGCCATCTTCCGTGGTGCGGGTGAAGGTGGCGAGGCCCGCGCCCGCGCCATCGCCGTTGGCGGAAAAGATGGCCGGCGTCGCGGGGACAATGGTCACCACGTCACGCAGCAACTGCCCCCGATGGGTGGTCACCGCGATTGTCGTTTCGGCTTTGCCGTCCACCATCCAAGCGGCGGTTTCGGGCGGAACAATCAGATCGACGAAGTTCGGGCCGACGGCTGAGATCGCGGCCATCACTTCGGCCTGCCCGGCCAGGCCCCGGAAGAGAACCGTCACTCCGCCCAGCGGGCCGGCCACCGGTAAGCCTTCGGCGCTTAGCGCGGAGGCGGCTAAGTCAGGCGCTTCAATCGTCAAACGCGACATGGGGGCGGCCGTCGCGCCTGGTAGCCGGCTGGCAGAGTTCCGCATGCCGGCGAAAGGGGGTGGCTCCACCACGCGCAGCGACACGCGAATATAGCGCGGCTGGTTGCCGGCGCCCGGCGCGGAAATGGTGAAAAGTGTCGCGTAGTCTCCCGCCGCCAATCCGGCTGGCTCCACTGATACCTGCAGCGCGCCGGGGGCGGTGGGGTTGCGACCAAAGCGCAGCCAAGGCGCGGAGGGGCCGGTGACCGGTGGGGTGACGGTGAAGTTCGCGGAGGGTGTATTCGGTGCCGGTGCCGAAGTGGTCACCTGCACCACCTGCGCCGCAGGGACCGCGCCGCCGGTGGAGACGAAGGAAAGCGAATCGGTGCTGGCCGCCAGTGTGGGACCCTCGAAATCAGCGTAGAGGTCATGCGTGGGCCAGGCTTTCACCTTGGCTTGGGCGGCTAGAAAAGCGTCGAAAATCTCGTCCAGAATTGCATCCTCGTCCAACGGACGGCTGTTCATCAGCACGACCCAGTTGCGCCCATCCTGCCGCCGCAACGTGAGGTTGCGCGTGCCGGGAGCGCCGCCGGAATGCCACCAATTCTGGCCGCCGGTCGTGGTCGAGAAGCGCCAGGACAGACCCACCCAATTGACGCCCGTGGCGGGCCACACGGCGGGTACTGGTCTGGCCACCATCGCCGCCAGCGTCGCCGAATTCAAGAGCGGTGTCGTCCCCGGTCGCCGGCCCTCCAGCATGTTTTCGTACTTCAGTACTTCCACGGCGTTGCCAAGCAATCCGCCATAGGAATCGGCCATCTCCAGCCACCAGTTATAAGGGCGGGCGGCGGGCATAATCGCACCGGGCACCACCAGGGTCGTTTGGAGCGGCGCATTGGGATAGTCGTAGTACTTCACTTCGTCCACCGCCCGTTGCGAAAGTAACGCCTTGGCGATGTCGAAGTTCTTCGTCCCGGCTGGCGCAAGGATCAGTTCGCGTACCGCATCGAGATACGGCTTGCCCGTTACCTGCTCGATCACCCGGCCGAGTATCTGGTAGGCCGAGTTTCCGTAGGCATAACGAGTGCCGGGGTCAAAGTCGAGCCTTTGGCTGATAATGTAGCGGGTGAGCAGGTCCTTCGTGATTGGAGCATTGTTAAACAGGCGCGACGCCGTGTTGTAGTAATTCACATGGTCGTCAGAAACGGGGCGATTAAAGCCAGCCGTGTGCTGCAGGAGCTGGCGCACGGTCACCTGGCGCATGCGCGGATCCGGAGCCGGGGTGGCGGCCTGCGGCAGCTTGGGAATCAAGTCCATAAACTTGGCGTCCAGGTTGAGGCGTCCGTCCTGCGCCAGACGCAGGATCGCCATTCCGGTGATCGTCTTGGAGATACTCGCCAGGCGGAACCGCGTCGTCGGATGGACCGGGATGCCGTTCTCACGGTCGGCAAAGCCGAGGCCGCGCGCATAGACCAGGCGTCCGCCATCGGTAATCGCCAGCGCGGCACCCGGGATGCTCCATTTCTGCATGATTCCGCGCAACGCATCCTCGTATACTGTCAGTTCCGGTACTTCCTTGCCCGTTACCGGCAAGGTGGGTTGGCTGGCGGCCAAACCCGCGAGGAAGATGAAAAGTGAGGCGGTCTTCATAGGAAGTTCTTCTCATTGTGGGGCTGAGCCGCGGGAAATGCGAGTTTTTTCATGACCTTTTGCCGCAAACCCGTCGCGGCGGGCAAAGGCTTTTGCACCCTGCGGGACGTGGACACCGAAGCTTTCCTTTGGGAAACGTCGACAGGAAGCCGCTTCAAGCAATGGAAATCGTCGCAGGAACGTTCGTCGCCATCATCTACTGGAGCTTGGCTATGGTGATGTGGGTGTGGAAGGGATGAGCGACCAGGGTGCAAGAGAGAAAGGACCATGTAAGAAGCCCAAGGCCCCGCTTTTCATACCCAGGTGCTAAGGATTCACCGTCAGAGCTGACCCACGCTCGGCAATCAAAGAACGAAGTTTGTCTATACTGGGCCACACTCCCCTGTGGAGCATCCGGTGGCAATTAGAGCAAACGAGCGCGAGGTCCTCAAGTCGAGTTCTCTGTCCCTTCTGGTCGGTTACATCCCTGAGGGGCATTCGATGGTGGCACTCAATGTACTTCTCGCCGTGCTGCCCATAGTATTTGGCGAAGTCGAAGTCACACACTTCGCAAGCCAGCCGTCGAAGAGTGTGCCATGCGGCCAACTTCTTGGCACGAACGATACTGGAGTCTCGTTCACGAGCTTTATGGATCACGACTTTGATGAAGCCTTCGTCGGCTGAAACGTTTAGCTCAGTTCCCTCATCGAGAGCGCTGCCCGACTCGAAAGCACTTTGATCGAGCCACTGCTGCCACTTGTCTTCTAGGAGGGCCGCCACTTCTTGATGAATCGTAATGCCGCCACCTTCAGTGTCCCAATGCACTGTGCTCAAAGGACCTTCGACAAGTTCTGTCCGAGGGAGGACGTTGTGGGTGTTCAGCATGGAATCGAAATCAACCATCACGTAGTTCGCTTGTTTGCCTCTATCGCCCCAGTGCGCCGCACCGAATACAGGGTTGTCACAATCCCTGAGGCGATGATTCCCTTAGGTTCGACGACCTGCTTGATCAGGAACACACGGTCGCCGGGATTGATGCGCTTTGTCCCGCCTGTGCTCCAGCGTCGATGGACTACAAGTCCCTGCCTTGAGCGTGCCACCTCGTCAGAGAGTTCCGTCCATACGGTGCGCCTCGGGTTCCAATTCAACAGGTAAGTCTGCATTGAAAGAAAGATCGGATGTTAATCGGATTCCTTCAGTGCAACGAACAGGCCGACTGCCAGTTTCCCCTGCCGGAGTATCGGGCACCAACGCCTCGTACACGAGCGGTTCGGCGGCATTGACGTGCTGGTGAATAACGCCGGCATCGCCGGCGTCAACAAGCCGACGCACGAGGTGACGGAAGAGGAATGGGATTACCTGATGGCTGTCAACGTCAAGGGCGTGTTCTTCTGTACGAAGCACGCGATCCCCTACATGAAGACCCGCGGAGCCGGCAGCATCATCAACCTGTCGTCGATCTACGGAATCGTGGGCGCGGCGGATCTGCCGCCCTACCATGCTTCCAAAGGCGCCGTCCGCCTGATGAGCAAGAACGATGCCTTGCTCTACGCCGCCGACCGCATCCGCGCGAACTCCATTCACCCCGGCTTTATCTGGACCCCACTCGTGAGGGCGTTGGCCCGGCAGCAGGGAGACGTCGGGGAGATTCGAAAATCGCTCGACGCCCGCCATCCTATTGGACACGTGGGAGCCGGACGATATCGGCTGGGGCGTCGTCTACCTTGCCTCCGACGAAGCGAAGTTCCTCACCGGCAGCGAACTCATGATCGACGGCGGGTACACGGCCCGGTAACTAAGCCCGGTGTAACCGATGGCCGGTGAAAGTGTCAAATGGGGCGAGCGACAACTCAAATGAAATCAGACGTTTGAGCTCGGGCCCTCGCCACAGTGTCTGGGAGCATCGCTTGATGATCTGCAGTCAATGGTTAGCGGGACACTGCGCTTCCGCTGAATGCGGAATAGTGGGAGTTCGGCGCGAAATCCTTGGATATCGTGCACGAATAGTACGTTGAGGGTCGGGACGCGGTCGGTCATTTTTGCGGTAAGTGGCTTTTCAGAAGCCGTTTACGGAATCGTGGTGGATTTAAAGATTCCACCGAAGTCCAGGGTATTTCTGCGAATGGCAGTGATTCCCTGAAAGTCGTGTATACTTCGGAGGCCTCCCCTGGCTCTTGTGATCGAGGTACTCTTGCGTCTTCCAGTGTTGCTTTTTGCATCATGCCTTCTCAGCCAGGACCTGTTGGCACAAGTAACGATCAGCAGTGAGACGACGAACTCGGGGTTGCCGACGGGGCGAGTGTTTACGGTAAGCGGGGTGGGGTGTCAAGCGGGGACTTACTCGACGCCGCAGACGCTGAGTTGGACG
>JALHNI010000114.1:23067-23409 GCA_022843605.1 Bryobacter sp. | reverse complement strand
CGATGGCGGTCCGCGTGCCAATCCAGGATTCGTCACGGCCCCGTCCGGCGATCGAGGAGTAGGGGACGAAAACGCTACGGAGTCGTAAGGCGATCAGCAGGTGACGAGGATGCCCAGGCACTTCGAACGTCGAGACCCTCGGAAGGCGAAGCTCCCACAAGCCGCCGGCGGGATTGCCCTCCGCACCAACGCGTTGACCATTGAGGAAGACCTCGTAGGCGAAGCCGTTACCGAAGGAGCCGATGAGGACGCTGAGGCGTTCCTGAGGCATCGGTTCGGGGAGCGCGACGCGGACGCGGTACCAGGCTCGCTGCGTCCGCGGCAAGCGGACGGATTCGGGCA
>JALHNI010000114.1:0-23057 GCA_022843605.1 Bryobacter sp. | reverse complement strand
ATGCGGAATCGTCGAAGGCCGGATCGGCCCAGCGCGGGTCGTCGCCGTCATGATGCTTCCAGTTGCCGCTGAGTGAAGCGGGCTGAAAGAGGCTCTTCACCTCGATGGTTTGGCCGAGCAGGGCGCAGGCGATGAAGAGAAGTGGGAAGAGCTTCATGCGTTCCTCCGGACAGTGACGACGGTGATGTCGTCGTTTTGGCCCCAGGCTTTGGCGACTTCGGCGATTTGTTGAGCGGATTGGGTACTGATGTCGCAGGTACGGTCGAAGCCGAAGAGCTCGCGTTGGGGGTTTTCGGCCTCGACGACGCCGTCGGAAAGGAACGTCATTTGCTGGCCGGGATGGATTTGCAGATCGCACTCCGTATATTCAGAAGCGGCGACCATGCCCAAAGGCAATCCGGCGTCGAGCGGGACTTCGCGGCCCACGGCGTAGGGCGCTGGGTGGCCAGCGCTCGCGAGGGTGACCGTACCGTTGGGGTCGAAGCGGGCGCAGCAGCAGGTGACAAAGCCGCCGCCGGTGTGGCCCGTGAGGCCTTCATTCAAAATCTTCAGGATCTGTGCCGGTGAGGGTGATTTCGCGGTTCGGAGAATGCCCACCGCCACGGACACCAGCATCGCGGCTCTCAGTCCTTTGCCGCTAACGTCGCCCACGGCCACAAGTACCGAACCATCGGACTGGTCACGCCGCCAATGAAAGTCGCCACCCACCTCAGCCGCGGGCTCGTAGGACACCTGGATCACATAGTCGGGATGTGCCGACATTGGTGAAAGCAGCAGCCCTTGCACCTCGCGAGCGGCCTCCATTTCCCGGGCCAGGCGCGCTTTCTCGCGGCCCGCGTGGGCGGCATTTTGGATCATTTGCAAGCCCAAGGTGATACCGAATGCGGTGCTGATCCACAGAGATACGTAGACCAGAAAGGGCCCGGCGAAGAAGCTCGAAGGGATCGGCCAGGCGGGGACCCTGGCGGCTACGATCGTGTTGGAGAAGGCGGCCAGATAGAGAAGCAGCGGCCATGCCAACCTGCGCAGTGGGCCCCTGTGCCTGCCAAGGATCCAGGTAGCGAGCATGATCGGCAGCAGCGGAACGAAAAGGATGAACGCAGCCACGAGGAACAGTGAGCTAAACGAATCCAGGGCAATCATCGCCACACCCGGAAGGATCAAGAGCCAGGAGAGGGCGAGAGAACGATTGGTCAGGACGGCGAGCGAAGAACCCAGGCACGCCAAGCCCGCCAAGAGCAGAAGCAGCGGCCAACGACGGTCGAGTTCCTGGTGGGCTGAGGCCACCAGCCAGACATTGCGCAGTCCGAAGCAAAGAAGGCATCCCGCGAACCAGATCAACTCCGAGTTCCGGGCCCCGCGCCCCCAGAAGACAGCCAGCAGGAGCGCGAACACCAATTGAAGACTGGCCGCCACGAGCGTCAACGAGAGTGAGTGCTGGTGCCGCAAGATCGCGAACCTAGCGGCGTCCCTCGCTTCGCGCCATGGTCCTAGGAAATAGGGTTCGATGTCCGGGAGTCCAACGAAGTCTATTGGAACCCGGTCATTCGGAACCCGGAGAGCCAACGTGATCGTCCGACCGGCGGGCAACGGCCCGGTCGAGAGGGCGAACCAGCGTGGAGAGAAGAAGGCACTGGTCATTGCAGACTCGGCCGCGGCGACCTTCACTCCATCGAGGTAGATTTCATAACGCGACGCGAACATTCCCAGGGCGATCCCCGGATCGTCGATGGTCTCGGACAAAGTCAACTTCCGTCGCAACCAGAAAGTACCGCCGCGGTCAGGTTGTGTCGGCATGGTCACCCGGCTCCAGTGGCGATCGTCGAAGTCCGGAGCGGCCCAGCGGATGTCGTCGCCAGCGTGGCGGCGCCACTCCCCCGTCAGGTCGACGGCGAAGGTGCTTGCAGCCCATAGCAGGCCGAGCAGCAGGATTCGGATCATACGCCAGTCCTCCGCACCGTCACCACGGTGATGTCGTCGTTCTGGCCCCAGGCTTTTGCTGCTTCGGCGATCTCCTGCGCGGACTGAGTCGAGATCTCGCGCGTGCGGTCGAAGCCGAAGAGTTCGCGCTGGGTATTCTCGGCCTCGACGACGCCGTCCGAAACGAGCGTCAGGACGCCTGGACGCGGCGCGCGGGACTCGGTGTAGACGGCATCGGCGACGAGGCCCAACGGCAAGCCGCCGTCCCCGGTGAACTCAACTCCATCGAAGTAAGGCGCCGGATGACCAGCGGTCGCCAGACGCAGCGAGTCCGCTTCCACCAAGACGCAGCAGCAGGTGACGCCCGCCCGCTCCCTGCAGCACGGCATTGAGCTCGGCCAGCACGTCGGCCGGACCGTCGCTCTTGCGGTTTCGCAGTGCACCGACGATCGCCGATACCCGCATCGCCGCCTGGAGGCCTTTGCCCGACACGTCGCCCACCGCCACGAGCGTCCTGGCGGGCGTGCAGAAGACCTGGTAGAAATCGCCGCCCACTTCGCTGGCGGGCAGGTACACCGCCTCAACCCCCGCCGGCAGCGACTGGCCGAGTAGAAGAGCCTGCACTGTTTGCGCAGATTCCATCTCACCGCGCAGCCGCTGCTCCTCGGCGCGGCGCTCGCGACCGGTGCGGATAATGTAGGCAGTGGCCAGGCTGGTGAAGGCGAGCGTTGCCAGCGTGTCGCCATTGAGCGAGAACTTTCCTAGTGGCAGCAACAGCGCCGGCAGCCAACCTTGGGCCGACAGACGCGTGGAGAAGTTGAGTATCACCGTCGCCCCGCCGGCCGAAAGCAGAAGCCGGACCAGCCAGCCACTCCGGCCCCAAGCCTTCACTGCGGCGTAGGCCATCAGGGCCAGCGTCACCAAGCTGGGAACCAGGAACACGGCGACGGCCAGAGGCGACCAGGAAGCGGGCTTCGCCAGAAACAATCCAGCGGTCCACGGAACCCGGAAAACTAGATACGCCACCAGCGCCGTCGCCAGCCAGGTCCTTCTTAGGGGCAGACCGGCCAGTTGCCACTGCACGAGAAGCAGCGAAGGAATCACTCCCATGCCGAACAACCAGATCCAGGCCCAAGTGTCCGCGTGGGACGGCAGGGGAAAGAGTACGAGGACGGTCATCGCCGACTGCGCGAAGACGTAGGCCAGCATGGCGACGATCATGGCGTCGCGCCGCTGGCCCGTGGCAGCCGCCAAGAGCCCGCCCAGCGCAACCCACAAGAACATCAGCCGGACGAAGTACGGGGTTTCGACACTCTGCCGGATAACCTCCGTTACCGGCCCGACGTCGTGCACGGCCAAAACCCGGATCCGTTGCCAGGTGGCGAACCCGTGGGCCGCCTCGATGCCTGGCGGATGGTATTGGCGCACTGCGAGCACGGCCGAACGGCCCGCCAAATCGACGGGGATTGGAAAAACGCGAGTGTCGCCGGTTGCCACCGGACGCGGCGTGTCCAAGTTGCCAGTAGCTCCCAGGCGGACGCCGTCCAGAAACACCTCGCAGGCGCAGCGATACACCAGCACTGCCGCTGGCTCCTGCGCGGGCACGGTGACCCTGCTCCGCAGCCACAGCCGGTTCTCCGCGGAGTCCTCGATGGGCCGAACCTGGCGCTGGCCCACGATCTCCCAGCCGCGATCGTCAAAGGCGGGATCGGCCCAGCGCATGTCATCGCCGCGATGCACTCGGGTGTCGCCGCTGACTTGAGCGAACAGCGGGGCGGCGAGGAACAGGAGGGTGGAGAATCTGGTCATGTGGTCCTCCGGACGGTGACGGCGGTGATGTCATCGGTCTGGCCCCAGGCTTTGGCGGCTTGGGCGATTTCTTGAGCGGATTGGGTCGAGATCTCGCGCGTGCGGTCGAAGCCGAAGAGCTCGCGCTGGGCGTTCTCAGCCTCGACGACGCCGTCCGAGACGAAGGTGAAACGGGTGCCTTGAGCAATGGTTTCGGAATAGGCGATGCCGGAATCGAGTCCGAGTGGGAGTCCGGCTTCGACGTCCACTTCCCGGCCGTCAGCATAGGGTGCGAGGTGGCCGGCATTGGCCAGAGTGATCTCGGCGCCAAAGCGGGCACAACAGCAAGTGATGAAGCCGCCGCGGGCCTGGCCGGCCACGGCGCGGTTGAGGGCCGCAAGAATTGCGGCAGGGCGGCGCTCCCGGGTCTCGCGAAGGATTCCGACTACCACCGCGACGAGCATCGCCGAGCGCAAGCCCTTGCCGGAAACGTCGCCGACGATCACGACGAGCACGTCGCCATCGCGGAGGGTGTAGTGGAAGTCACCGCCCACTTCGGAGGCGGGAAGGTAGGCCGCATCCGTCTCGAAGCCGCGCACTTGAGCGGCGTCCGATGGCATAAGCAAGGCCTGCATCTCGGCTGCCGCCGCGAGTTCCTGCGTCAGGCGCTGTTGTTCGATCAAAACGCGAGCTGATCGCCGATTCAGAACGCCGGCCATCGTTCCCGCGAAGAGCAACAGCCCCCAGGACCTGGCCTCAATCGAGAACGACTGAATCCGGGCCGTATCGCCCAGAGGAACAAACCCGTCCCAGCGGGTGATCGCCAAGGCGTAGAAGATCACGTTGGCGGCGACGTACAAAGCCACGCCGACGTGCATTACCGGGGCTTCCCGCAGAGGAGCACCTCGTCGGGCGACATCGAGATAGGTGACGCCGAGAGCGACGAGAAAGAAGACGATGTAGAAGGAGCCAAGCTGTCCGACGATTTCCCAGCGTGCAAGGCAGAGGACGCCAAGGGCCGTGCTGCTGAGGTTCGAGACCCAGACGAGCGAGGTGGCCGTGCGTGAGGGTGTGACGCCGAAAAGTGTGCGGAACAGGCGTTCCCAACTGGCCAAGTATGCTGCGGTGATCAGGAATAGAGCAGCAGTAATAGGCAAAACCAAGCCTCCGGATCCATCGAAGCCTGGCTCGACCATCCAGGGCAGAGCCTGAGGCGCGCGCAGGATGCTCGCCAGCACCAAGACCAGTCCGCACCAGAAGTACTCCCGGGCATCGATTCGCCACAACGGCACGGTAAGGAAGAACAGACCGGCGACGACCGTAGCCGTCAGAGACGCAACGGTGCTGAGAGTTTGCCAGCGGCGATCAAGGCTTCTCTCGTTGGCCTTGGCCGCGATGGCGGTGTGCGTGCCCAACCATACGCTCTCCCGATAGTCGGGTAGAAATACACTCTTCCCGATCTGCCAGGTGCGAATGGCGATGGTAATTCTCGGCGTTCCCTGAGGGAGCGGAAAGGTCGCGAAGGAATTGATCCGCTGGCCCCACCCACCGCTGGCCCGTGGGTCGCCAAAGGTGCCGATGCGCTCGCCGTTGACGAAGAGATCGTAGGCGTTGCCTATCGGCCCGAGCAAAATGGCGAGTCGTGAGGCCGGCAAGGGCTGTGGCAGTTCGACATGAAGCCGAAGCCAGTGGGCGCCCGAACCGAGGGCGGGTCCCGCTCCGGGTAGGCGGATGCCCGGCCAGCCAGAGTCGTCAAAATCCGGCTGCGCGAAGCGCGGATCGTCGGCTGCGTGAAACCTCCAGGTTCCATCGAGAGGCACCGGGTCCTGCAGGCTCTCGACAACGAGCGTTTGCGCCGGTGCCGCTAGAACCAGGATCGCGAATGCGATGAGTCTCACGTCAACCTCCGTACCGTGACCACGGTGATGTCGTCGTTCTGGCCCCAGGCCTTGGCGGCGTCGGCGATCTCCTGCGCGGACTTCGTCGAGATCTCGCGCGTACGGTCGAAGCCGAAGAGTTCGCGCTGGGGGTTTTCGGCTTCGACGACGCCGTCGGAGACGAACGTCAGCCCGCGGCCGTGGGTGGACGTTTCCGGATAGCAGGTGCCGGGCACCACACCCAGTGGCAAGCCGGCCTCGATCGCCGATTCGGCGCCATCGATGAATGGCGGCGGATGTCCCGCGCTCGAGACGCTCACTTCGCCATCGGGAGAGAATCGCGCGCAGCAGCAGGTGACAAAGCCGCCAGCGTGCCGGTCGGTCAAAGCCTCGTTCAAGTCGTGCAGGAGTTGTCCCGGCGTCGCGCCCCGGCCCTGGCGAAGCACGCCGGTGCAGAAGGCGGCCAGCATCGCCGCGCGCAGGCCCTTGCCGCTGACGTCACCGACCACGACCGTAAGCGAGCCATCGTTCTCGATCTGGCTCCAATAGAAGTCGCCGCCCACTTCGAGGGCCGGCTCGTAGACGACTTCGGTGCGCCAACCGGCGGCTTCTACTGCCGCTGAGGGCAGCATCATTTGCTGCACGGTGGCGGCGGCACGCAATTCCTCGCTCAGCCGCTCCTGCTTCAGGCGGTCGTCGAGCAGGCGGCGAGCCACCAGCAGAATGAGGACTGATCCAAAGACGACGGGGGCGATGGCGGTGTACGGAAACAGCAGGGGTCCCCAGGAGAAAGTGACGGCGAGCCAACGCTGGCGCACGGCGGCTTCGAGCATGGCCATCAGCAGTACCGAAAGGGTGAGCGGGAGGGCGCGGGGGTGCCGCCCGCCGAGGAACAGGAGAATCAAGATGGGTAGCCATTCGAGCCCAGGCCACCAGTAACCGGCGGCCATGATCGGGTATGCCCACGCACGCCAGCGAGCGGGGAGAGGCACCATGCGAGCCAGAAACTCGCCAAGAAAAGCCGCGCTGGCGACGCTGAGAACGTTCTGCAGCCAGAGGTAGGCCCATAGCCCGGGGGCCAGGGCGAAGACCACGATTGCGGCCATAGCACGCGTGCCGGTTTCGGAGAGCAGCCAGGCGGCCAGACAGGCGGCGGCGACGAAGTGCGGAGAGCGATACGCGGCGACGAGGATGAACCCGCAAAGGAGGAAGGCCAAGGCGAACAGGAATAAGTTCGCGACGCGGCCCAAGCGGACTTCAGAGAGGTCGCCCTCGGCCAGGGCTTGGGCTGCCTGACGCCCGGCGAGCGCGAAACCGGCGTAGCGGATTCTTGATTGGGGGGCGCGGTTGGAGATGTCGAGCCGGATCTCGATGGTTTCGCCGGCGAGCAGGAGTCCCGGGGGCAAGGGGAAGAAACGTGCGTAAGGCGTCGGCTCGAACCGGCTGGCGTAGTCCGGCGTTTCGCCGATGGGCACGCCATTCACCGAGAGGCGGTAGGCGCCATGGATGATGCCGATGGCGATGGCCAGATCGGTAGTGTCGGTGCCCGGCGGTAGATGGACAGCCTTCGTGAGGTGATACTCGCCCGGTGGATTGTCACCCAGGAGTCCTTTCTGGAGACGAATCCGCTGGCCAGTCTTCGAGTGGAGCCAGCCATCGGTCAGATCGATCCATGGGGTGAGTTGCGCGCACAGGGGCGCGGCCAACAGCAAAGCCAGGAGCACAGCTTTCATGGGGCCAACCTCCGTACCGTGACCACGGTGATGTCGTCGTTCTGGCCCCAGGCCTTGGCGGCGTCGGCGATCTCCTGCGCGGACTTCGTCGAGATCTCGCGCGTGCGGTCGAATCCGAAGAGTTCTCGCTGGGCGTTCTCCGCTTCCACGACGCCGTCGGAGACCAGCGTGATGCTCTCGCCCTGGCCGGTGGATTCCTGGTAAGCGGAAACCGGCAGGATCCCCAAGGGCAGGCCGGCTTCGACGGGAAACTCTTGTCCGCCCACATAAGGCGACGGGTGTCCCGCGTTGGCTACCACCAGTCGTCCGTCCCTACGCATCAGAGCCGCGCAACAGGTGACGAAACCTCCGCCAGTCTGGCCGTGAAGCGCGGCGTTCAAGCCCTCAAGGAGAGGCCCAGGCGAACTGACTGAAGAATGCCGTAAGGCGCCGAGTGCCACGGACGCCAGCATCGCTGCGCGGAGTCCCTTGCCGCTGACGTCGCCCACCACGACCAACTGGCCCTCCGCCGTGTGACGGCAGTAGTAGAAGTCGCCGCCCACTTCATTGGCCGGTGAGTAGGCAACCTCCACAGACGCCCACGGCGCAGCGTCGAGCGTGGAAGTGGAAGAGGTCAGCAGCCGTTGCACTTCCTGCGCCGCTTTCATTTCCCCCTGCAGTTCGGCGCGATCCAGGGCCACATCCCGGTGCCGCCGGGCGATCACGATGAAGAGGCCGATGGTTGCGGCGAGGATCAGGATCGGTTGGATACTGGCTCCCAGGATGGCCCAGCTCGATAAACCCAGTGCAGGCAACTGGGTCACATTGAATGACGCACTCCCTAACAGCACGAGCAGGCTTAGATTGCGAGCCAGGCGCAAGGGACCAGGTACCCGCCAGAGCGGCCAGAAAGCAGCGGCGGCAGAAGTTTGCAATGCTAGATCCAGAAATGGGCCAATATCAACGACGAGGTTCAGCCACGGCTTCACCTCTTGCATCCCATGAATCGGCGTCAACACTCTCACACACGCCGCAAGCAGAATGACGCCGGCATTTGCCGTAGCCAACCCAGAGTAGAAGACCGGCAAGGGCCGGCCGGACAAAGCGAAGAAGATCCGTGGGCTCACCAGGGAAAATATCGCCACCGAGAGTGCATACCAGAAGACGCTGATCGCGTAGGGGAAACTCGAAAGGGTCAGAGCGATTTCCCGCAAGGTGATCGAGTAGATCGCGAGGCAATAGAGCCCGAACCACAGCAATTCTCGACGGTTCCGGTCACCGGAAAATGCGTACAGCAAGAGCAGCAGAACACCAATGATCAGGCTGAATGCACCCACAATATTGCGGGACCACGTGGCCCTCAGCATGGCTGACACTCTGGCTGAGTTCCTGACCTGGAGCGAGTCTTCAGCACCGGCTGCGAGCCCCGTCGGGAACGCACGATTGAGGCGGATGGGCAATTGGCGAAGAGCCAAGGTGATCGTCTTTCCGGTGACCGCCCCGGCAGGTACGGCTTGTTGTGCGGAAGAGGTGCTACCCAAGCCGGTGCGGATGTCTCCGAACGACCCGGCAAGTTTGCCATCGACAAACAGCTCCCACGGGGCGAGGTTCCGCACGCCGATGTGGACCGGCACCGTGGGCGGCAAAGAAGAGAGATCCACGCGGCAGCGCGTCCAGACGTAAGGGCTGTCGCCACTCGCGGGGATCTGCTTGCTCCATTCGCGATCGTCGAAGTCCGGGCGGGCCCAGTCGGGATTGTCGCCAACCTGATGAACGCAGTTGTTCGCGGTGACCACCTGAGCACTCAGCATTGGGGCAGCCAGCAAGGTGGCGATCAAGAGCTTAAGCATTCTTCCTCCCCACCGTCACCACGGTGATGTCATCGTTCTGGCCCCACGACTTGGCGGCTTCGGCGATCTCCTGCGCGGACTGGGTCGAGATCTCGCGCGTGCGGTCGAAGCCGAAGAGCTCGCGCTGCGCATTCTCCGCCTCGACGACGCCGTCGGAAACTAGCGTGAGTTGTTCGCCTTCCTGGAGAGCGGCCGTTTGCGTTGCATAGCTAGCGTCCAGACTGATGCCTAGGGGAAGCCCGGCTGCCATCTCCAACTCGAACCCAGCGAGATAGGGCGGCGGATTGCCGGCACTGGCCAGTTGAAGTTCACCACGCGGAGTGCAGCGGACGATGATCGCCGTGACGAAGCCGTGATCCGGGCCGCCAGCGAGCGCCCGGTTCAGCTCGGCTAGCAGTTCGGCCGGTTCGTTGGCGCGCCGGTTGCGCAGGGCGCCGGCAATCACAGAAACGATCATGGCGGCCTTCAGCCCTTTGCCACTGACGTCGCCGGCGGCGATGAGGTGGCCGCCGTCGTCCAGAGGGAAGACGAAGGCAAAGTCTCCGCCCACTTCCTGGGCCGGTTCGTAGACGACATCAATGTGCGCGGGGCGAGTGGCGAGAAACAACTGCTGCACCAGGCGCGCGGCCTGCATCTCCCCCTTGAGTCGCACGCTCTCCAGTCCGTCCTCGCGCAGGCGGGTCAGAAGTTCCCAGGCGATGAGGATGGCCAAGATGAGAAGGCAGAGTTGAAAGAGCAAGATCGCGAAAGGCCCCAGCCGCAACCGCGAAGGGAACAATCCCAAACCCACATAACTGTTTGCGAAGTTGAGCAGCGTTGTACACAAGGCCGCGGCGAGGAGGACTTGCCTTCGGTCGAGTTTGAACCGGCTGCGCCACCAGCCGAAAGCCGCCAATGGGATGGCGGAGAGAGAGAGAACGGCTAATGCATAGCGAAAGACATCACTATTATTCCCGTTCCACTTCGCCACCAACGCGGGCAGGGGCCATACCCAGATCAGCAGGCGGATCCAGGGCGGGCGAAACTCATAGACCGAGGCGACAGAACCGATGAAGGCAATGGTCTGCAAAGAAGAGAGTAGTTGTTCGAGCAACACCCAACGATAGGGATCAAACGTCTCCGACAGCAGTCCGCTGAAACGAAGCAGCGTGACCGAGCAATGGGCGAGAAGGCTAACGGCGAACCAGAGCAAAGGCTTCCTGGACTGCTCCCGCAACCAGGCCAGCCACAGCAGCAAGCCAAGCCCACCGATGAGCAGGCCAAAGGCCAGCTCTGCCGTGTTCCTGACGCGAAGCTGGTTGAAGTAAGACACGGCCAAATCTTTTGGCGCCTGTGCCGTTCCGGTGAGCAGGAACGGACCCGCCGCCTCGCCTCGCCAGACCGCGGGAAGGCCCTGTGACCTCAGACTGCGAATCGCGATGGTGATCCGGGGCTTCTCGAGGGGAGGTAAGAAAAAAGTGCGGGGGCGTGGGATCTGATGGCCACGCTCCGTCGAGTTGCCGCTCGCCCCGGCCAGCGTGCCGTTCACGTAGACTTCGTAAGAGTGATTCCAGGTTCCCAGGGTGAGAGCGAGTGAATGGCCAGGAGTGCCGGCTGGCAAGTCGACCGTCTTGCGCAACCATAGGTAGCCTGCCCGAGTTTCCATGAAGCTGGCCGGGAGAACGTAGGGAGTCCAGTTGCGATCGTCGAAGCCGGGTTGGGCGAATTCCGGCCGGTCCTCGCCGGCACGCGAAAGCCAGGGACCGGAAAGGTCGATCCACAGGGCGTTCTGAGCGTTCAGGCTGCCGGAAGCGAGGATGATGGCGAGTAGCGTTTTCACGAGTTTCTCCGTACCGTGACGACGGTGATGTCGTCGTTCTGGCCCCAGGCCTTAGCGGCGGCGACGATCTCCTGGGCGGACTTCGTCGAGATCTCCCGCGTGCGCTCAAAGCCGAAGAGTTCGCGCTGGGGGTTTTCGGCTTCGAGCACACCGTCTGAGGCGATTGTGAGCTGGTGGTCGAACGTGACAGCGGTTTCGTCATATGAGGCCTCCGGAACGACGCCGAGGGGCAGGCCGGCGGCGAGTTCAACTTCGCGACCGTCGACATAGGGGGCCGGATGCCCGGCGGAGGCGAGGGTCACGTGCCCGTCGCCTTCCAGGCGGACGACGCAGCAAGTAACGAAGCCGCCATCCAGCCGCGCATGCAGGGCGCGATTGAGTTCGGCCAGCACGGCGGCCGGCGCATCGCTGTGGCGACGGTCGAGCATGCCGGTAATCAACGACACCACCATGGCGGCTTTCAAACCCTTGCCGCTGACGTCGCCGGCGACGAGCAAGGGGCCGTCGAGCAGGTGCCAGAAGTCGCCGCCGACTTCTGTGGCGGGGAGATAGACGGCGTCGATGCCCGGCGCCACCGCGGCTGGAATCAGAAGCTGCTGAATACTGCGGGCGGCCTCCATTTCCCGGGTCAGTCGCGCCTGTTCCCGCCGTTCGCGGGCGGCGTTCTGGATCATGAGCAGACCGACGGTGAGGCCGAAGGTGGCGCTGATCCAGGTGGTGAGGTAGATCTGGAAGGGGCCGGCGGTGATGGCCGTGGGAATCGGCCAACCCGGGATGAGGCCTTCCGGGACGGTGTTCATCGTGAAGGCGACATAGAGAAGCACAGGTACGGCCACTTTGCGGAATGGCGTCCGCTGCCAGGCGACCAGGCCGCCCCATGCGGCGACCGGCAGCAGGGGCACAAACAGAATCGCTCCGGAAACGAAGGGCGAAAACCGCGTGAGGTCGGAGGCGATCAAGACGGTTGAAGCCGCGGCCGTGGCCCAGGCTACTGCGGCGCCGCGCCCGGAGAGAGCGGCCAGCGAGCTTCCGAGACAGCCATAGCCAGCCATGAGAAGGACCAAGCACCAGCGGCGGTCGATCTCGTGATAGGCCGAAACCAGTTGCAGGACATTGTACAGCCCCGCGCCGAACAGGAAGCCGGCAAACCGAAGAAACTCAGGGCGTCGCGCCCCGGTGAGCCAGTAGAGCAGGAGCAGCGAGGCAAACACGAGTTGCAGACTGGCGGCGAGCCAGGTGGGGATGAGCGCGTGGCGGCGCTGCAACACCGCGGTCTCCCCGCCGGCGACCGCTTCTCGCCAGGGGCCCAGGAAGTAAGGGCCATCGTCGGGAAACGACCGCAGAAAGCCCAACGGCACTGAATCGTCGTCGACGCGAAGGGCCAGCGCAACGGTCGATCCGGCCAGCAATGGTTCCGCCGTCAGTCTGAGCCAGCGCGGTGGGAAGTAGGCGGATTTCACCTCCGGGCATGCGGTGGCGGCCCTCACCCCGTTGAGGTACACCTCGTAACAGCGCGCGAAACGGCCGAGCGCGATCCCGGGCTCGTCGATGTTCCCGGTGAGCGTGAACTGGCGGCGTAGCCAGTAGCGGCCGGCTCGCCGAGGGGTCAGTGGCATGGTGACGCGGGCCCAGTCGCGATCGTCGAAGTCCGAGGCGGCCCAGCGTGGATCGTCGCCCTGGTGGCGGCGCCATTCGCCGGTGAGGTCGACGGCGCTGGCGGCGCTGGTGAAAAGAAGGAGGATCGACAGTAGCTTCATTGGGTCATGCTCCGGACGGTGACGACGGTGATGTCGTCGTTCTGGCCCCAGGCCTTTGCCGCGTCGGCGATTTGTTGGGCGGACTGCATCGAGATCTCGCGAGTGCGGTCGAAGCCGAACAGTTCGCGGTGGGAGTTCTCGGCTTCCACTACGCCGTCGGAGACGAAGGTGAACCGGCTGCCGGTGGCCGTGGACTCGTCGTAGGGGACGCCAGTCACCAGGCCGAGGGGCAGGCCGGTGGCGACTTCGAGTTCGCGACCGTCGGCGTAGGGGGGCGGATGCCCGGCATTCGCCACGCGGGCCGGACCTTGCGGCGGAAACAACGCGCAGCAGCAGGTGGTAAAGCCGGGGCTTCCCGCGAGCACGCGATTCAGCTCCGCCAACACGGCGGACGGCGCATCGGACTGCCGGTTGCGCAAAGCCCCGATGATCGTCGATACGCGCATGGCCGCTTGCAAGCCTTTGCCCGATACATCGCCCGTCACCAACAGCCGCCCGGACGGCGTGTCGAAGGCTTGATAGAAGTCCCCGCCCACCTCGCTGGCCGGCATGTAGACGGCATCCACGCCCGCGGGCCGTTGCTGGCTCAACAGCAGCGCCTGGACGGTCTGTGCCGATTCCATTTCCCGGCGCAACCGTTGCTCCTCGCTCCGTCGTGCGCGCGTTTCCCGGAATACGTGCACAGTGGCCATTGTCGTGAAGATGATCGAAGTGAGGGTATCCACAGTCCCTCTCCCCGCCAAGGGCGCCCCTGCGGTGACTCGTCCCAGAATGCCCAGGAAAATCGCGCAGAATCCCGCCAGCAGCAGGACAATCGGTGCCCCGCGCCTCCAGCCACGGACAACCGCCCCGAATGCCAACGCCAATAGCAGCACGTAGCCGAGGCGGTAGAGTTGTGTACTGATCGGTGTCCACCAAGGGGACTGCGCCAGGAGGTAGGCGATGCAGAGCGGCAATCGGAGCAGCATTGCCAGCCCGTAGGCGCCGGCAATGCTCCAGGGCAAGGGACCGGCGAACCGCCAAAGCACGTAGTGCAGCGGCAGACTTGTCCAGGCGATGAACAGGAGCACCCCGATGCTGGTGATGGATTGCTCACCGCTCGTCGACCAACTGAGAATCGCGTTCGCCAACGCCATCGCGACATAGACCATCAGCGCCAGTACGGTTGAATCGCGACGGGCGGAGATAAGCGCCACGACCATACCGCCAAGCGCGACGCTGTAAATCAGGATTCGAAGCGGGTAGACGTCGTCCGCGCGCACCTCGTCGCCCGCGGCCAGAAGGCGGCTCCGCGGCTCCACCCGAACGGCTTGCCGAGTGGCCCAGAACGGCACCGACAGGTCGCGTCCCGGGGGAAAGTACTCTCGCACAGCCAACAGCGCGGTGCCCCCCGGCGTGGCCGCCGGTACATCGAACGCCCGCAAACCTCGCACGGCCGCGGGCCGCGTTTCGTCCAGGTTGCCTGTACCACCCAGCTTGACGCCGTTCAGAAATACTTCGCACGAACAGCGGTACACCAGCACCACCGCTGGCTCGCCCACCGGAATCTCCACGCGCATCCGCAGCCACAACCGGTTCCACGCCGAGTCTTCCACCACGTGCGATTGGCGCTCGCGGACGGTGGGCCAGCGGGAATCGTCGAAGGCCGGATCCGCCCAGCGAAGGTTATCGCCGCGGGCGACCTTGGCATCGAGGAACGCCTGCCCGTTGAGCGCCTTCGCCAACACCGCCAACAGCAGCAGCGCCTTCATTTGTCCAGTCCAGTGCGTTTACTGAACCGCCGCGCGGGCCGCCGCTTCGTCCGCGTGGAGCGTGGTGTACCTGGCGAGGCCCAACATGGTGAAGACCTTCACGAAGTGCGGCGTGAGGCCGAAGCACAACACCTTCTGCGGCACTTTGCTGGCGGCCATCATCAGTTGGATCACCAGGGCGATACCGCTGGAGTTCAGGTAGGGAACTTTCGTAAAGTCCAGCAGAATTTTCGTCGTTCCGGCGGCGAGGCTTTTGTAATGCCCCAGTACCGCCTCTTCCGAGGCGCTCGTGATGTCGCCCTCAAAGCGCATGACGACCAGGTCGCCGTTTTGCTCCACTTTGGTCTTCGTTGGTGTCACCATCTCTAGTCCCTGCTCCCTACATTCAAATGAATCACCAGCCGGGCGTAGCTGCCGCCGGCCAGTTCGCTCACGTATTCCACTTCGTCCACCAGCGCCTGGATGAGAAACATGCCCATCCCGCGCGGATCTTCTTCGCCCAACATCTTGCGGTCCATGTCGGGCACGTGCATTTCGTTCTTCACGCCGTTGCCGTGGTCGCGGATCTTCACTTCGAGCGACGCTTCACCCATGGAGAGAGTCACCACCACGCCCAGTAACTCGTTGAGTTGGTTGCCGTGTTCGATGGCGTTGATGCACGCCTCGGACACGGCGGTCTTGAGGTCTTCCACACGGTCAGTTGAGAAGCCCATGATTTCGGCCACGCTGGCGGCGGTGCTCATGGCGACTTTCTCGAAACCGAGCCGGGTGGGCAAGCGAAGCTCAGTGATGATTGGTTCGGCGATCACTCAGCGTCTCCTTTCAGTTCGCGGTTCACGGCGCGACAGAGATACAACGCGGTCATGTCATCGGTTTGCCGGGCGCCGCCAGCAAAGCGGGCCAGCGTCTGCCAGACGTGGTCCAGGAATCCCGGCATGGGCGAAGCGCCGAGAAGCTCCAGCAGGCGATCTTCGCCGAACTCTTCGTCATCGCGAAAGACTTCGGTGAGGCCGTCGGTATAGAGCAGGATCTGGTGGCCCTCCTCAACGTCGAAGATTTCGCTCTCGTAGGTGCGGGCAGGCAGCATGCCGAGAGGGGGGCCGCTGGCGCCGATCTTGATGCGTTCGTCGCCGGCCACGAGAAAGGCCGGGTTGTGCCCGGCATTGACGATCTCGACACGATGACGCTCGGGGTCGAGGCAAAGGAGAATCGCGGTGACATAACGCCGGCGGGCTTCGATGCCTTCCTGCCAATGCAACTGATTCAACCGGACGGCCACTTCATCGAGCGGCAAACCGGCACCGGCGATTGCCCGAAAGCTCGAGCGAAATGTCGTGCTAATCAGGGCCGAGGCGAGACCTTTCCCGGCAACGTCCGCCAGGACGACCGTCAGGCGACCGTCGGGCAGCAGGACGGCATCGACATAGTCGCCACCGACTTCATAACAGGTCGTCGAACGGAAGGCGAGCGCGTAGCCTTCAATGTCCGGCACGCTGTGCGGCAGAAGACTCCGCTGGATGGCACGCGCGGCATCCAGGTCAAGTTGCAGCCGCTCCCACTCGATCATGCGCTCATGATGCTGAGCATTGCCGATGGCGAGTGCCGATTGCAAGGCGAGGCCTTCGAGAAAGTCGGCCTCTTCCAAAGAAAGATCGCGGGCACGGTAGATCACCAGGTGCGCGAGCGTATCGCCACGTTCACCCGGTAGCCGGGCGCTGGCATAGCCGGGCATGTCGCCACGCTCAGTCCACCGCGTCCAGTCATCGGGAACCTCGCCATAGACACGCGCCCGTGCGTCGAGCTGCGTGGCAGCGGAAACGAAAAACGCCCCGTCGGCCTCCAGTTCCTTGGCGGCAATCTCCAGCACGCCAGATAGCACGTCGTCCAACTTGATGGTGGAGTGTACGCGACGTGCCGCCTCCAACAGGCTCTGCACGCGGGCGAGTTTCTGCTGGAGATCGATCGTCTCGTCTCGGCGGCCGGCCGGTAGCATCGAGTCAGTATGCCTCATTCGGGTGCGCCGAAGCTGGCTAAGCCAGCGGATTCGTCTTCAAAGACTTCGAAGGTGGTGTAGAGTTTGGTGATCTGCAGCATGGAGTCGACTCGCTTGTTCGGTTTCAACAGCTTCATCTGGCCGCCGCCGGAGGTGACCGACGCGAAGCCGGCTACGAGTTCGCCCAGACCGGAGCTGTCGATGTAGGAGACTTCGGAGAGGTCGACGAGAAGGTCCTGGCGATTCTCGACGGCCGACCGGATGGCACTGCGCAGAGTACTGCTGCCGTCGCCGAGGGTCAATCGCCCGGAGAGTTTCAAGAGTTCCACGGTTCCGAATCGATGGTGCGCGATGGTAAGTGACATGGCCGGACAACTATGCAAGCGAAAGGCCATTCCGAAAACGCCCAAGAATCAGCATTTGATTGCCGGTGCGCTGAACTTACTGGATAATGTGTGAACCAAAAGGATAATGCCAAAAGGATAATGACCGGATCTCATTTGCGGGAATCACCGACGCTCTTGCTGAATGCGTCCGTACTGGTCTTCCTATTCCGCGCGCTGGCGGGGACCGGCATGGCCGATCGACGGCAACAGGTCTCGCGGCAGTTACTGAGCCTTTTGGGCGAATTCGTTTTCTTTCGCGACGGGCGGGCGTTACTGGCTTTCGAGGACGAGGACCTCGAGACACAGGTGGGCGATCCGGCGCTGTGGAACCGGCTGGTGACGGAAGGAGCCTTCCATCAGGACGAGTTGGCCGCCATCCCGATTTATGCGAAAGGCAGTCTGGGCGGGGCACTGCTGCTGGAGGGTGTGGGTCGCGAGGCAATGCCGGTGCTGAGCGCGGTGGCAAGCCTGGCGGCGGTGGCCATTGAAAGCGTACGCGAAGTGGAACGGCTGCGCGATAACTGCGCCGCGCTCGAGCGTCGCGTTTATCACGGTGCGGGCATCGATGGCGGCATTGTGGGGCAGAGCCCGGCGATCAAAAAACTGCTCAGCCAGGTGAACAGGCTGGCGCCGCGCGAAACGACGGTCCTGATTCAGGGGGAGAGCGGGACGGGGAAAGAATTGGTGGCCCGGCTGCTGCACCGGGCGAGCCCTCGGGCTGAAGCGCCGTTTGTGGCGATCAACTGCGCGGCCATTGCGGACTCGCTGCTCGAAAGCGAACTCTTCGGCTACGAAAAAGGCGCCTTTACCGGAGCCACGGCGCTCAAACGCGGCAAGCTGGAAACCGCCGAGGGAGGCACGCTTTTTCTCGATGAGATCGGGGAACTCGCCTTGCCGTTGCAGGCAAAGTTACTGCGGGTCCTGCAGGAGCGGGAAGTGGAACGTGTCGGCTCAACGCGCGCCGTGCGGGTGGACATTCGCGTGGTGGCAGCAACGAACCGGGACTTGGCCCAGCGGGTGCAGGAAGGTGCCTTCCGTGCCGACCTGTACCATCGTCTGAACGTCGTGCCCCTCCGGACGCCGCCATTGAGAGAGCGGCCAGAAGATATCGCCGAATTGGCGATCCACTTTCTCACGCAGTTGGGCCACCCCTCGCCACGGGTGACACCCGAGGCGCTGCAATGTCTGGAAGCCTACGATTGGCCGGGGAACGTACGGGAACTCGCCAACGCCCTGGAGCATGCTGTCGTATTGGGTGACGGCGGGCCCGTGCTTCCCACCGATCTACCGGAACGCATTCTCGACGTGGCTCCCGCGGCCTCGCTGGGCGCCTTTCAGTCGTCGGTTTCTGACGCCAAGCGCGAAAGTATTCTGCGCGCCTATCAACAAGTCGGCGGCGACTATAAGAAGGCGGCGAAGTTACTCGGCCTCCATCCTAACTACCTACTCCGCCTGGTGAGAAACCTGGGTCTGCGCGACGCGGTGAGAAAGTAACCATGGCGATGACATTTACGTGCGACGAGCAGGGCGGCATCTTGGGCATCCGATTGGCGGGCCGCCTGACGCTGGGACCCCAGCTACTTGATTTCGGACGGAAAGCCGCCGAGACCATCGGCCGCCGGCCCGCCAAAGGAGTGATTCTCGACGTGGCCGGTATTGAAGAGATCGACAGCGCCGGGCTCGGCGAGTTAGTGATTCTCTACACGACGGCCAGCCAGCACGGATGCCGCCTTTGCCTGGTGCAGCCAACGCCTAAGATCCTCCAGCTCCTTGAGACCACCAAGCTTTCCGGCATACTGCCCTGCTATCCCGACCAGGCCGCCGCCATGGCCTGGCTCTCCGCACGTTAGCCAGGGAAGCTGGGCCGGGTTGCTACGATGTATACCGTGATCTCGTTCAACTTCAGCGGCAAGAGAGTGCTCATCACTGGGGGCACTAGCGGCATTGGGCGGTCGATTGGCGAGGCCTTCGCAGCGGCGGGGGCGCAGGTGTGGGCAGCCGGACTGCCGGGGCCGGAGCCCCTCCCTGCCCGACTGCAACCCTTGGCGCTGGACGTGACGGACGCCGCCGCGGTGACGGCGGCCGTATCCGCGCTGGGAGAACTGGACGTCCTGGTGAACGCGGCGGGCGTGATCCGGCGCGATGCGGAGTTTGAGCCCGAGGTGTTCTCGCAGGTGCTGGACATCAATTTGACGGGGACGATGCGGGCCTGCGTAGCGGCGAGACCCCTGCTGGCGAAGCGCGGCGGAGCGATCGTCAACATCGCCTCCATGCTGAGTTACTTTGGCGGCGCACGGGTACCGGCGTACAGCGCGAGCAAGGGGGGCGTCGCAGTTGACGAAGTCCTTGGCGCTGGCGTGGGCGGCGGATGGGATTCGGGTGAACGCGGTGGCGCCGGGTTGGATTGCGACGCCGCTAACGGAGTCACTGCAGCAGGATGCGGTGAGATCCGGCCAGTTGCTGTCGCGGACGGCGCTGGGACGATGGGGTCGGCCTGAGGAGGTGGCGGGGCCGGTACTGTTTCTCTGCTCAGAGGCGGCAGCCTTCGTAACCGGGGCGATCCTACCCGTCGATGGCGGCTATCTGGCGGGGTAAGATACGAGGAGATTCCATGCCCAGCACCCATCCGCTTTCCCCGCATCAGATTGTGGCGCACGCCGTTCCGGACGATGAAAGGGTTTGGGTGCCGCAAGCTCCGCAAGTCTGGTTCCGGCCGCTGATGCTGAATACGTTGAATGGCCAGTGGTGCAATCTGTTGCGCGTCCGGCGAGCGGGCACATTGAGCCGCCATCGCCATCCGGCGCCGGTACACGGCTACGTGATCAAGGGTTCGTGGCGCTACCTGGAGCACGATTGGGTGGCCAAAGCGGGCGACTATGTCTTTGAGCCGCCGGGTGAAACGCATACGCTGGTGGTGGATGCCGATGTCGAAGAGATGATTACGTTCTTCAATATCTCCGGCTGCATGTACTACGTGAACGAGAAGGACGAACACACCGGCTTTGAAGACGTCTTTACGAAGATCGATATGTGCCGCAAGCACTATATCGACGTGGGCCTGGGCGCCGACTACGTCGACCAGTTCATTCGCTAGAATTACTCGACGCGGCGGAAGGCAACGATGCGGGTTTTGCATGGGCGCCGCCGCCATCTCCTTCACTTCCATCAGCAGTTCGCACCAGGGCAACGCCCTCGGGTCACTGATGCCAAAGCGTTGGGCCAGGCCCCGAAGGAACTCGGGGTCGCTAGCGGCGGTGCCCATTATTTCCATCAGCGGCGTGGACGGTCCGCCGATCAGCAGCACCTTGCCCTTGCCGCTGAGGTTCGGCATATAGGCAAGCCGCGCGTAGGTCGTCCGTTCCCAACGGCCCTCCTGCAAGCGATACTCCTTGAGTTCGCCAGCAACGGGCTTCACGTTGCGAATAAAGACGTTGCCGGGTGCGTCCTGCTCAATGCGGAAGTTCAAACGGCTTTCGAAGATCTGCACCCAGGGGTTGGAGAACGGCCCGCTGAGGAGAATGATGTTGTCATCGGAAAACTCGCGCACGTTGACGTCGCGTGGGTGCCGCACCACCACCTTGGCGGAAGGCATCGAGCGGGCCAACTGGGCGGGAAGCTGAACGCTCCCGGTGGCGACGAGCCGCTGATCCTTGATGACGTCCCACACTTTAGAGGAGCCGCCCAAGGCCTGCCGAAGTTCGGGTGAACTCTTGTAAGAGCCGCTCTGGTAGTCCGCCAGCTTAGGCGCCCAGCCCGTGAGCCTTTTTGGCAAATCATATGATTTACCGTTTCACGGTGAATTCACCTGCCGGAGCAGCCATTTCTGGCGCAAAATAGCAGGAAGCCATGTTGCCGATCACTCGCCGCCAAGTCCTAGCTACCGCACCCGCCCTGTTGTCCGCCCAGAATCCGCCGACCCGCCCGAACATTCTAGTCGTGGTGCTCGACGATCTCGGCTGCCGCGACCTCGGCTATCTGGGAGCGGCCGACCTGAAGACGCCGCATCTGGACGGGCTAGCCGCAAAGTCGGCAGTGCTGGCCAACTGGTATTCGAACGCTCCGGTGTGCGCTCCGGCCCGGGCGGCGATTATGTCCGGGAGATTTCCGGCCCGGGCTGGCGTTCCATCCAACGGTGGAGAACTGACACCCGGAATCGCGACGCTCGGGTCCACTTTCAAGGCTGCCGGTTACCGGACGGCGGCAATCGGCAAATGGCATTTGGGATTGAGGCCCGAGACGCATCCGAACGCTCATGGCTTCGACCAGTTTTATGGCTTCCTGAACGGCTGTATCGACTTCTATTCGCATCGTTTCTATTGGGGCGAGCCGAACCGCCCCAACTTCCATGACCTTTACCGCAACCGCACCGAGATCTTCGAGGACGGGCGCTACTTTACCGAGCGCATCGCGGACGAAACTGTCGCATTCCTGGAGAACGGGCGCGAACCTTTCTGCGCGTATGTAGCCTTCAATGCTCCGCACTACCCGATGCATGCCCCGGACAAATACATGCAGCGATTCGCCCATCTGCCGCTGGAGCGCCGCACCTATGCCGCGATGATCGCCGCGGTGGACGACGGCATTGGCCGGATCCGGGCGGCGCTCGAACGGAAGGGCGAACTGGAGAATACGTTGCTGGTCTTCAGCGGCGACAATGGCGCCACCACTGAGAAGCGCGCCGGACTGGGCGGCCAGTATGCCACGGCCGGATCCAATGGCGAGTTCCGGGGCTTTAAGTTTTCGGCGTTTGACGGCGGCCTTCACATTCCGGGCTTCGTTCATTGGCCCGGACGCATCGCGCCGAGGAAGGTGACGCAACTCGGCCAGGCGATGGACATTCTGCCGACCGCCTTGGCGGCAGCCGGTTTGCCGAATCCAGGGGGACTCGATGGCCTTTCCCTGCTGCGGACACTCACCGACGATGCCGCGTCGCCGCACCAATCCCTGTTTTGGACCAATCAGGGCCAGCTTGCTGTGCGTCGCGGCGCCTGGAAGCTGGTGATCAACGGTAAGGATTTTGACCGCCGTCCCGGCGGCAACCAGGCGCTAACCGGTGCCGACGCCTTGTTTCTCTCGAACCTCGACGACGATCCTGGCGAGCAACGCAATCTGCGCCAACAGAACCCGGCGTTGGTGGACGAACTCGCCACCCTGGCGCACCAGTGGCAGGCCTCTCTGCCGAAAACGAACTAAGCCCACGTAAACCTAAAGGAAACTCCCATGTTGATCCGCTTCCTCTCTCTCACGCTCGCCCTGATGGCCAGCCTATCCGCACAGACTTCCACCGGCACGATCTCGGGCTCCGTGCTGGACCCGTCGGGCGCCGTGATCGCCGGCGCTCAGGTGCGCCTAGTCGGCACCGACACCGGCGAAGTCGCGCGCGACCTAACCACCGGCGCGGACGGTGCCTTCTCTGCGCCGCTGCTGCGTCCGTCGGCTTACACCGTCGAGGTCACCTCGACCGGTTTCAAGAAACTGGTGCGCTCCGGCATCGTGTTGCGCGTAGACGATCAGGTCTCGCTGAGACTGACGCTTGAAACCGGAGCCACCACTGATTCAGTAACCGTCGCGGGCTCGGCAGAACTCGTCGAGGCCACGACGAACACCGTCGGCCAAGTGATTGACGACCGGGCGATGCAGCAATTGCCCCTCAATGGCCGCAACTATCTGGCACTGGGCAATCTCACCGCGGGCGCCGTGCCCTCCACCCGCTCGCGCGACCGCACGTTCTCGGCGTACGGCAATCGCAGCTTGCAGAATGCGTTTCTGTTGGATGGCGCGCGTAATCAGAACTACCTACGCGGGCTGGACAATCGGGCGCGCGATGCCATGCGGCCCTCGCTGGAGGCGATCGCCGAGTTCAAGGTCCAAACCTCGAACTACTCGGCCGAGTACGGAGCCTCGGCGGGCGCCGTGGTGAACGTAGTCACGAAGTCCGGTTCGAACGCCTATCATGGCAGCGCGTTTGAGTTTCTGCGCAACAACAAGTTGGATGCGCGCGACTACTTCCTGCCGGCCACGTCACAACAGCCGTTGTATATCCAGCATCAATACGGTGGCTCCTTTGGCGGGCCCATCAAGCGGAACCGGGCCTGGTTCCATGGCGCCTATCAACGCACCCATATCTCGGAAGGCGAAGTCAACACCGCGACGCTGCCCCTGGCGACGGAGCGAAATGGTATCTTCGCCATGCGCGTCTACGAC
>JALHNI010000113.1:22711-23586 GCA_022843605.1 Bryobacter sp. | reverse complement strand
CGGTGGTATTCGTTTTCGATTTGGGAGCGGTAGCGGAAGAAGTTTTTGTGGAGGAGGTCGTGGGGGTCGTGGTGGGGCGTTTCGAGCATGCAGAGGGCGAGGCCTTCGAAGGGGTCGGGGGAGGGTTTGGGGTTCTTGGCGAGGCGGAGGCCTTCGGCGAGTTGGGCCTGGTAGAGGGTGTTGAGCCACGCGGTTTCGGTGTTGGCGAGGCGTTGGACGAGCCATTGCTTTTGGGCGAAGCGCTTGACGAGGAGGACGCCGGCGAGGGTGGGGGGCTGGATGTCTTCGAGGAGGTCGTTTTCGAGGGCGTCGTATTCGGCCTGGGACTCGAAGGGGAGCACGGTGAGTTGCGCGGCGAGGCCGTGTTTGAGGGAGTTGAGGCGGGTGGTGATTTTGCCGGCGTCGGTTTTGGGGCCGGTGGATTTTTGAGCGTTGAGGCGGTTGGCCGCGATTTGCTTTTCGGTGGGCATGGGTTCCTCCGTATTTAGGGTCGCAGGCGGGGGGAAGGGTTTTGGGGGGTGGTCTTGAGGTGGGGGTGGGGTAAGTCGTTGAGGGGGAAGGGGTTGGGGGCGGGGGAGAATATTTTGATTTGATGTGATCGGGGTGGGGGTGTGGTGGGGAGATGGGCTAAGGTGTTGATTTTAGGTCGGTTGCGGGCGAGGGGGCGGTCGGCGGGAGGGGTTGGTTGGCTGTAGGTGTATGAAAAGGATGGGGTTATTGGTTTGTCGGACAGGGTGCTCTCGGACAGGGTGCTCTCGGCGAAGCTTACGTTGTTTATCCAGGTCCGTCAGCGACTACGGTTGTTCCTTGCGGAGTTTGTCACTCGCTTGATCCTGTCGAGTGTTCCGGATTTCGCGGTCGATCTGACTGGTCAC
>JALHNI010000113.1:0-22701 GCA_022843605.1 Bryobacter sp. | reverse complement strand
ATCGATCTATCGAATTTCCCGTCAGTGATGCCGGTCTTGACGGAACCACTCCCGACGGTGACGGACTATGAGCAACGTCGTAGCATCGAGTGTCGAAGACCTTCCGGAGTTGCCTTGGCCTGCGCTTAATCAGTGAGGCCGGGTGCCCGGCCAACGGAGCGCGAAAGCGCAAAGATGGGCCGGACTGCGCGATCGTGGCGCGCAACCGCTGGAGATTCACTTCCGCTGTGCTGAGCCGCCTGCCGCCAATCCAGAGAGTATCGGAAAGAACGGCTTGATGCCTACCTGTTCGTCGAGGATGCGGACGGGCTTTATGCCGTGGCGCTGCCGTGAGTTCGTCATCAAAAATTGCGATGGCCGTCTGCTGGCCTTCGGCGCGAGCCTGTAGGTCGGCCGGTTTGAATGTAGTAACATTGCTACGTATGACGACGCTCTCGAGTCGACAGTTCAACCAGCAGGTCAACTTGGCCAAAAAAGCGGCCGAAGACGGCCCGGTCATCATCACGGACCGCGGTACGCCAGCCCACGTATTGCTCAGCTTTGCGGCTTATCAACGCCTTACCGGTCAACGACAGAAGATCGCTGACTTGTTGGCCATGCCCGAGGCTCCCGACCTGGAACTGGTCCCGTTGCTTGATCTGCCGCGACCAGCTGATTTGTCCTGATGCTCCTGCTCGACACCAACGTGGTTTCTGAGTTGCGTAAGGTCCGGTTGGGCAAGGCGAGCGCCAACGTGGCCATTTGGGCCGAGCAAGTTGACCCGGTGGAACTTTACCTTTCCGTTATCGTCGTCCAGGAACTCGAGATCGGCATCCGCTTGGCCGAGCGACGGGATCCGGCGCAGGGTGCTGTTTTTCGGGCCTGGATGGAGGGACAAGTGCTACCTGCATTCGACGGACGCATCCTGGCCGTCGACACGATGATCGCTTTGCGCAGTGCGGCGCTGCACGTCCCCGATCCACGCCCGATGCGGGACGCGCTGATCGCCGCCACCGGGCTAGTGCATCGCATGACCGTCGTCACCCGCAACATCGCCGACTTCGCGTCAACTGGCGTTCGGGTGTTGAATCCCTGGGAATCGGCGGCTACTCAGAGCCGGCAGATCAGCAGTTCGCGCTCATAAACCATCTCGGAGGGGAGATGGTCATGCAGCTCGATGAAGAGCTCTTCGTGGCCGAGAACTTCCTTGCGCCATGCCGCACGGTCAAAGGATTGAAGCTGTTGAAACTTCTCCCTCGGTAGGTCCAGGCCGGTCCACTCCAGGTCCTCGTAGCGGGGCATCCAGCCGATGGGCGTCTCCTCCGCCCAGGCACGGCCGCGGACGCGATCCACAATCCACTTGAGAATGCGCATGTTCTCGCCAAAGCCCGGCCACAGATACTTGCCGTCCTCACCCTTGAGGAACCAGTTGACGTGGAAGATGCGCGGCGTTCGGGTAAGGGACCGCTGCATCTGAATCCAGTGCCGGAAATAGTCACCCATGTGATAGCCGCAGAAGGGCAGCATCGCCATTGGATCACGCCGGACGTTGCCGACAGTTCCCGTGGCGGCGGCCGTCGTTTCCGAGCCCATCGTGGCGCCGATGTACACTCCGGAGCTCCAGTTAAACGACTGGTAGACCAAGGGGATGGTGGCGCTCCGCCGGCCGCCGAAGATGATCGCGCTGATCGGGAAGCCATTGTGCGTCTCCCACTCGGCGAGAAAACTGGGGCATTGCGTGGCCGGGGCGGTGAAGCGCGCGTTCGGGTGGGCGGCCGTGGCTCCGGTCTCCTTGCCGATTTGCGGCGTCCATGGGTTCCCTCGCCAATCGAGGCACTCGGCCGGAGGCTGATCGGTCATGCCCTCCCACCACACGCCGCCCTCGGGCGTGAGCGCCGTATTGGTAAAGATCGTGTTCTTGGCGAGTGTCGCCATCGCACTCGGGTTGGTTTTGGCCGAGGTTCCGGGCGCGACGCCGAAAAAGCCGGTCTCCGGATTGATCGCATGCAGGCGGCCATTCTCGTCCGGACGCAGCCAGGCGATATCGTCGCCAATCGTCCAGATCTTCCAGCCATCGAAAGCCGCGGGCGGAATCAACATGGCCAGATTCGTTTTGCCGCAAGCGCTGGGGAAAGCCGCCGCTACGTAGGTCCTCTCCCCCTGCGGATTCTCGATCCCCAGGATGAGCATGTGCTCCGCCATCCAGCCCTCGTCACGGGCGATCGCCGAGGCGATCCGCAGCGCGAAGCACTTCTTGCCGAGAAGCGCATTGCCGCCGTAACCGGACCCGTAGGACCAGATCTCGCGGGTCTCGGGAAAGTGGACGATGTACTTCTCGCGATTGCACGGCCACGGAACGTCCTTGCGTCCGCCCAGCAGCGGCGCGCCCACCGAGTGCATGCAGGGTACGACGCGCTTGATCCCCTTGTCGATCTCCTTGAAGACCTCAATTCCGATCCGCGTCATGATTCGCATGTTGACGACGGCGTAAGGCGAATCGGTCAGTTGCACGCCGATCTGCGACATCGGTGCATTGACCGGTCCCATGCTGAACGGCAGGACGTACATCGTGCGGCCGCGCATGGAGCCTTTGAACAGCCCCTTCAACTTTTTGCGCATGGCGAACGGATCCATCCAATTGTTCTTGGGGCCGGCGTTGTCTTTGGACAAAGAGCAGACGAACGTCCGATCTTCCACCCGGGCGACGTCGTTGGGATCGGAGCGGGCGTAGAAGCAGCCGGGCCAGAGATCTTCGTTCAGCTTGATGAAGGTTCCACCTTCCACCATCTCGGCGCACAGCGAGTCATACTCCGCTTGCGAGCCATCCACCCAATGAATGCTGTCCGGCATCGTCAGGTCCGCCATTTTCTGCACCCAACGCAGAAGATGACTATTCTTGCTCAAGGGCTGAGAGACGTCGCGTCCGGCTAAGGTCGTTGCCGCTTCGGTTTCCATATCCAATCCATAATACTGCTAGCGTCGGCGGCCCCCCGCTTGACCCCGGCCCTCCACTCGCATAGATTTGCGCCATGCAAATCTCCCGGCGTCATCTTCTGGCCGTTACTGCCGTTGGCGCACTCGGCGCTGATGGCCTCCCCTCCCGCCAAGTGAAGGTGGAAACCATGTTCCGTTCGCCTGGCCCCCAACCGAACGGATTGCAAGCCACCGCCGACGGGCTCTGGATCCTGGACCAAGGCGACAACCATGCCTACCTCGTCACCTACGAAGGCGGCAAAGTGCTGCGGGACCTGAAGACGGACTCCGTCGCCGGCAGCGGGATCACCTTCGATGGCGAGGCCCTCTGGATCGCTTCCACCTACAGTTCCGAGATCCTGCGCGCCGATGCCCATTCCGGCCGCACGTTGGCGCGGCACTCCAGCCCCGGCTCCGGGGTGGTTTCGTGGACGGCCGCCGATGGCCGGCGGAGTCCGCTGGCCAAGCCGGCGCCCGTTGCCGCCGCCGTCACTGCTTCCTCCGTTACTGCGGCTCCGGCGTCGCGCAAAGCCACCGGTGCCCATGGCCTGGAATGGAGAGACGGCCGGCTCTGGATTGCCGTGCCGCCCGCGAAGACGCTCTACCGCATGCATCCCGGCACCTGGACTGTCGAGCAGCAGTTCCCCACGCCGGGCAACCGTCCCCACGGCATCGGCTGGCAGGGCAAGTGGCTCTGGCTCACCGAATCCAACGACAACGCTTTTTACCGGCTCGATCCTCAAACCGGCCAGGCCCAGGAGAAGGTTCAGCTTACCGATGCCGATCCGCTGCCGCACGGCATGACCATCTGGAAGAACTACCTCTGGTACTGCGACGACGTCGGTGTCGTTTGCCGCTTCCGTCTGTAGCCACCGAGCAGCGCGCTATTCTGGGGCGAGGCCCGATGCGCACTGCGGAAATCACTTGCAAGCAGGTCCGACGGTGGCTTCAACCTTTCCTGGAGCAATGTCAGCTTTACGACGATCGGCATCAGCGGTGGGTGCGCTTTGACGAAGCTGAGTGACTGGTTCGAGGCCATCGCCTCCGGCATTGAGGCGGGCCACGAACTGGCCGCCCTGCGTGAGTTTCAACTCGGGCTCGACCAGCGACGCACCGCTGATCCTGACTGGCGCAGCCTCAACGAGACGCTTGCCGCCCATCGCCTGCACCGCCTGCTGCTGGAAGATCCCTATACGCAGCGCGCCTTCACCCGGCCCCGCGCGGCATTCCCGGCGATGCCGTCATGCTCGACTTCGTCTACGGGCACCGGGCCTCCGCTCCGCACGTTGCCGCCGCCAGTGACGTGGGCCGGCGCATCTGTGCGGGCACGGCCGGGCTGGCGCCGCCCGCCCAGGCCGTACGGCTGCGCCGCTCCATTGCCGCGAACTTCGTCGAACGCACCGCCTATCAGCGCGGCTTCGTCGACGTGATGGCGCTAGCGGCCGGCCATCTGCGCGAGTACGAATGGGTGCACGAAGTCGCCCGTCGGCCCATGCGCTGGACGGCTGTTGAGGGCGACCCGGAGGCCGCCGCGGTCATCGCCCAGGACTATCCGGGCGTCACCTGCGTGGGCTTCGATCTGATGGCCTGGGTCCGCCGCCCTCCGGCCGGGCCCACCTGTGACTGCATCTACACCCTTGGCCTGCTCGACTATCTGCTGGACCCGGTCGCCCTCCGCCTCCTGTCCGCCATGTGGGCCGCCCTGCGACCTGGCGGTCGCCTGCTGGCCGGCAATTTCCTGCCCGGCGCCCCCGGCCGGGGCTACCTGGAAGCCGCCATGGGCTGGAAGCTGCGCTACCGCACCGCCCAGGACCTGGCCCAGCTTGGCTCCGGTCTCGCCGGAGCCAAGGTCGCCATCTTTGCCGATTCCGTGGACTGCTGCGCCTACCTTGAGGCGGAGAAGGATGGCGGGTAGTTGGCAAGTTCGAACTGTACCGGACGATCGAGTCTTTCGCCGAGTACCTCGTCATCCACCAGGACCGCCCCCACGTCGAATACCATTCCCAACCCGACGGCAGTTGGCTCCTCCGCGAATTCACCACCCCCGATGCCGAACTGCGCATCGCACGCTTGAAGCTCACACTTCGCTTGTCCGATCTCTATTCGGCATCGGGCTGAGGCACCAAGGGGGTGCGGACGTGGTGAGCACGTCCGCGTGTTTCATCCTGGCAGAGACAACTACTTCACCTTCTCGCGAAGATACGTCCCGCCTGGATGCGGCTTGTCCGCTGGATCCCAGATGCCCACGCTGGTTTCCACGCGGTCACCGTTCAGATGATCCTTGTAGTTACTCATGGAACGAATGTAGACGTACTTCGGGTGGCCGGTGTCGACGATGAGGTAACCGTTCAGGCGCGACGAGTCGAACTTATACCAGGCGCTCCGGTGGTCTTCCCACTTCCAGCCTTTCGTCCGGTGCCACTCGCCGGTGATGCCGATCTTGACGATGCGGAACTGGGGATAGTTCCTGGTCCAGGTCTGGCGGGCCGTCTCTTTGAGGGCGGCCGCATCCGGCCCGGCGTAGTTGTCCGCCGGCAACGAATTCTCGGCGATCACTCGTTCCAGGAATTTGTCGAGCCGGTCGGAGGCTTGCTTCAACTCGGCCCGCGTCGAGGGCTCCAATTGCGGATCAAACTTAGCGTGTCCCTGGCCGATGAGCGCGTAGAGCTTCAACCGCTGGCCAGCCCCCTCCAGGAACCCGCCCGCGAGCACGCCGTCTCCCGGCTTGCCGTCGGCAGACTCGGCGCGGTCCAGCCGCTGACGGGCCTGGTCAAGGTCAAACTTCAGCAGTCGCGGCATCTCGGCTACGGCCTTTCCCACCTCCGCCACGCGCTGCTTGTGGTCGCTGTCGAGAAGGCGCACGGCGGTGACCATCTCGTGCCCGGCGGGATCGATGTTCTGCCGGCTCTTCACCACGGGATACTTCGCCAGCAGGCGTTGCACCTCCAGTTCGACGCGGCTCCATTGTCCGGCCAGCGCAAGCAACGGTTCGCCGGGCGCGGCCGTGGAGGTGAGGCCGTGGAAGTCCTGGTAGAAGCTTTTCAGGGCTTCGATCGCCACCCGATCCTTTTCCGCCTCCTCGCCGGTGAACGTCGCGCTCAACGCGGCGTTCTTGTCGCCGGCGCCCTTCAGGGCGGCGAATTGCTGGTCGCGCCGGGCCTTCAGTTCATTGATGCGCGTTACGTACTGAGCCGCGCCGCCGAGCGTCGCGCCCTGAATCGCCTTCTGCGCGTCGGCAATCGAGTCGTCGAACTTGGCGTGCGCACTGGCACAGCCGTCCGGATTGTCCCTTTTCAGATGACGGTCGCAGCCGTCGAGCGCGCGTTCGGCCTGATCGAGCTCCGCCTTCACGCGGCCACCGCCCCCGAGCGGGCTGCCCGCGCTGGTCCCGCTGTTGGAGGCACCCCCGCCTCCAGGCAGTTTCGGCACCTTCGGTACCCGTAACTGCGCCACCAGCATACCCGCCGTCGCGCCAATAAGGATTGTTTTCTTCAGCACGTCCCCAGAGGCGGAGTCCAGGGGAAAATGGGGTCACGGGTTCCGGGGTGCGATTCATGCCTGGCTGATGCACCAGATTTCAGGCGGCCCTGGCGTTGTTGTCGTTCGATGGGCAATCTTGCACCGCCTCCTCCAGGTGCGCCCCGCCTCCACTCGGTCAACTGATAAGACTCTCGCATCGCTGCGACGTGTTCTTCATCACCTCACTGTTCTTGTTCCCCGGCTCAAGCCTGGCGCCATATGCCCCCAAAAAAAGGTGTCTCAACCAACCTGCGCGTATAGGAATCCTTGCAGTAATTCCCGCCTTTTGATAAAACTCCTAGATCAGGATGCTACGTGAACTACGACTCCAAAACTTTCGCTGCTTTGAAGATCACTCGGTTGTTTTTGAGCCTCATACCGTAGTGGTTGGAAAGAATAATGCCGGAAAATCTTCACTAATCGAGGCGCTACGACTGATAGCAGCAGTTGTGAATCGAAAAGGTGGGCTCTTCCATCCCGCTCCCGCTTGGCTCGATCTTCCCAAGTTTCGCGTTGGCATTGCGCCAGGAATATCGCAGCTTGGGCTAAACCTGAACTCGGTATTCCATCACTACGGAGAGCCTCCGGCAGTAATTACGGGACGATTTAAGGCTGGAGCTGTCGTCACGATCTATCTGGGACGCGAGGAGAAGCTATTTGCAACGATCCAAATAAATAACGAATGGATTAGTACTGCCCAAAAATTTGTTGCGCTCAAATTGCCATGGATAAGTGTTCTTCCTCAAATCGGTCCTGTTTTGGCGGAAGAGTTCAGGCTTACAGATGAACGGATTGCGGGGAACCTAAATTCTCGCCTGGCCTCAAGGCATTTCCGAAATCAGCTAGTCTGGATGCAACCTCACTTTGACGATTTCAAACGCCTCGCAGAAGAGTCCTGGCGTGGATTGTTGGTTGGTCCGATCAGGCAGGAGCAAACCAAGGGCGGGTCTTTGCTGTCACTAGACATTAGAGATGGAGGGTTCGTCGGAGAATTGGCCTCAATGGGGCATGGGCTCCAAATGTGGCTTCAGACGATCTGGTTTCTGTCCAAAACTGCGGTAGACGGTACGGTCGTACTTGATGAGCCTGACGTATACATGCATCCGGACTTGCAACGTAAACTATTTCGATTGACAAAATCTCGTTTTAGGCAGTGCATAGTTGCGACTCACTCGGTAGAGATCATGGCAGAGGCTGATCCTAGTAACATCCTGATAGTTGACAAAAACAACCGTCGATCCCGCTACGCCAACAACGAACCTGGTGTGCAGCTTCTGATCGATCAGATTGGTGGTATCCACAACGTCCATCTCGCAAGATTGTGGAGCGCCCGAAGGTTTCTCATCATCGAAGGGAAGGACATGAGTTTCTTACGGCAGATTCATTCAATCTTGATGCCCAATGCCGAACTGCCGCTTGATGCTATGCCAACGTTGCCCATAGGAGGTTGGAGCGGCTGGCCATATGCAGTCGGGTCATCCTTGACCTTAAAAAATGCCGTTGGTGATCAAATCTCTACATATTGCATCCTTGACTCGGACTATCATTCTGAGGAGGAGATACGAATACGATATACGGAAGCTCAGTCGAAAGGAGTCAAGCTTCACGTGTGGACGGTGAAAGAAATCGAAAACTTCTTGGTGCACCCACGCGCAATCCGGCGGGTTCTGATTGCGCGAATCAAGGGTGGCGAGGTTCCCAGCGAAGAGGAGATCAGGGAGCGAATACTGCATATTTGTGATGAAGAAAAAGCCACCGTCGAGGATGGATTCTCGTCGAGCTTGATACAGTTCGATCGAAAGCTCGATGTCGCAACGGCTAACAAGCGTTCGCGTACCCGCGTCGGCGAACTGTGGAGGTCGGAGCCGAATCGTCCGATGGCGGTCTCAGGAAAAGACATCCTGAGTCGATTGTCGGAGTGGACTCAGCAGGAGTTTGGGGTATCTTTCGGCGCGCCTACGATCGCCCGGCATCTGGCGGCTTCAGAGATTCCAGACGAGCTTGCAGAAGTGATTCGAGCAATTGAGAGCGGGACAAACTTTGTATCTTTTGAGGAGAGGCAAGAGCGCATCGGGCACCGAGTAAGGCTGCGATGAGTGCCTAGTGCAACTCGAACCCCATCAAGCCGGATCTGTGATAATGGCAAGCGACCCGCATGTCCCCTGCGAACCTGATCCTCCGGCTGGCTGCGAGCGCACTGCCACTGTGCGCGGCGGGACCTTTGCAGTTCGAGAAAGACATCCTGCCGCTGCTCGAAGCCAAGTGTACGAAGTGCCATGCGGGCGCGGAGGCGCAGGGCGGACTGGATGTCCGCACGCGGGCGGCGCTGCTGAAGGGCGGCAAGTCCGGGGCGGCGTTCCTCTCGGGCGAGCCCGACCGCAGCCTCCTCATTGCCCGTGTCCGCACTGGCCAAATGCCACCCGGTGGGCCCAAGCTCGATGACGCGGAACTGACCGTCCTGCGCAAGTGGGTAGAACTCGGCGCGCCCGCCGCGCATCCCGACGCCGTCCCCACGACGAGCCACATCTCGGCCCGCGACCGCGAACATTGGGCCTTTCAACCGCCGCGGCGGCCGCCGGTACCGAAGAAGACCAGCAACCCCATCGATGCCTTCGTCCTTGCGGCGCTTGAGAAGGCGGGTCTCCGCATGAATCCGGAAGCGCCGAAGCCCGCCCTGTTGCGCCGCCTGAGCTTTGACCTCACCGGACTGCCCCCCTCGCCCGAACTCCTCGAACGCTTCCTGCAGGACCAGCGGCCGGACGCCTATGAGCGCGCCGTCGATGAGTTGCTCGCCAGTCCCCGCTACGGCGAACGCTGGGCGCGGCAGTGGCTCGACATAGCGGGCTATGCCGACTCCGAAGGCGTGCTGGACGCCGACGTAATTCGCCCCAACGCCTTCCGCTATCGCGACTACGTGATCCGCGCCTTCAACAGCGATAAGCCGTATGACCGTTTCGTACAGGAACAGATCGCCGGCGACGAGATCGCCGAGTATTGGAAGCACGACAGCCTGCCGCGCGACGTGGTGGACAAGCTGGAAGCCACCGGCTTTTTGCGCACCGCCGTCGACGCCACGCGCGACGACTTTTTGCCCAAGGACTTTGCCGAATACCAGTGGCGCACGCTCTTCGATACCGAACAGATTCTGGCCTCGTCGTTTCTCGGGCTCACCGTGCAGTGCTCGCGCTGCCATGACCATAAGTACGAACCGATCACGCAGCGCGACTACTACGCGCTGCAAGCGGTGCTGGCGAGCGCCATCCGCCCCACCGGCCCCGTGCTGCCCACTTACAAGCGCATCGTGGTCGATGCGCCAAAGGCCGAGCAGCAGCGCGCGCAGGAGAACAACAAGCCCCTGGAAGCGGTGGCGAAGGCGTTGCGCGATTTGCAGACTGCGCGCCGCCAGCAGTTCCGCGCGCGGCACGCCAAGCGCGATCAGGCGACTGAGGATGAGTTGCGGGCCGAGTTCCCTGAGTATGCCGAGAAGGCGAAAGCCGCCGCCAAGGAACTGGAAGAGGTTAACGCCAAGCTGATTGCGCTGCCGACGATCCGGATGCTGAACGACATCGATACGGCCCCACCCCCGACTTACGTGCTGCAGCGCGGCGATCCGCTGAATCCCGGCGCGATCGTGGAGCCGGCGACGCTCGAAGTGCTCTCCCGCGCGCCGAAGCCGTTCGTGCTGCCCGCCATCGCCAAGGAAGCGAAGACGACGGGGCGGCGCAGGGCTTTTGCCGAGTGGTTGACGCAGCCGGAGCACCCATTGACGGCGCGCGTGATGGTGAACCGCATTTGGGCGGGACATTTCGGGAACGGCATTGTGGCGTCGCTGGATAACTTCGGCAAGTCCGGAGCCACGCCGACGCATCCGGAGTTACTCGATTGGCTGGCGACGGAGTTCGTGCAACAGGGTTGGAGCCTGAAGAAGCTGCACAAGCTGATGGTGATGTCGGCGGCGTACCGGCAGTCGGCGGCGAGCCGCCCGGACGGCTTGGCGAAGGATGCGGACAACAAACTGCTGTGGCGGATGTCGCCGCGACGCCTGGAAGCGGAGAGCGTGCGCGACGCGATCCTGACCGCGGCGGGGCGGCTGGATGAAACGATGTTCGGTGAACCGGTACGCACGGTCACCAAGCCTTCGGGCGAAGTGGTGCCGGAGAAGGAATTGGACGCGCCCGGCCGGCGGACCGTCTATCAATTGGTGCGACGCTCCGCGCCGCAGAGCCTGCTGAACGCCTTTGACGCGCCGGTGATGGAGATCAACTGCGCCCGGCGCGCCGTCACGACGTCGGCGACGCAATCGCTCGCCATGATGAACGGCGAGTTCGTGACCGCGCAGGCCGAGCACTTCGCCAAGCGCTTACTGAAGGTGAGCGGTGAGGATCGCGAGCGCATCCAGCAGGCGTTTCGCATCGCTTTGGGGCGCGATCCTGGCCCCACCGAAACGGACCGTCTGCTGACCTTCTTACGCACGCAGGCCACTTACTATCGGGACCGGCCAGAAGCCGAACAACGTCTCCGCGTCTACGCCGACCTCTGCCAGACGCTGCTGGGCGCCAACGAATTTATCTCCATCGACTGACTTATGAGCCACGTACTGCACACGCCGATCCGACAACTGCTGACGCGGCGGGATGTCTTTCGTAACTTGAATACGGGGCTGGCCGGGCTGGCGCTGAGTTCTCTACTGGACGCGGCGCCGGCGGCCCGCTATGACGTGCTGCCCAAACGGCCGCACTTTGCGCCCCGGGCCAAGCGCGTGATTCTGCTGTTTCAGAACGGCGGTCCCAGCCAGATGGATCTTTTTGACCCGAAGCCGGAATTGAAGAAGCGCCACGGCGAGAAGCCCGGCGAGGGCTTCATCAATACGGTGGACATTAAGAAGACCGGCACCTGGATGGGGAGTCCGTTCGAGTTCGCGCGGCACGGCGAGTGCGGCATGGAACTGTCGGAACTGCTGCCGGGCCTTGCCAAGCATGCGGACGATGTGACGCTTATCCGGTCGATGGTGAGCGAGCATTCGAACCATGAACAGGCGATCTGGTACTTTAATACGGGTTTGACGACGCCGGGCCGCCCGGCGATGGGCTCCTGGGTGACTTACGGGCTCGGGACGGAGAACCAGAACCTGCCGGCGTTCGCCGCCATCATGCATCCGAAGGGTTTGCCGGTGGACGGGGCGCGGAATTACTCCAGCGGCTGGCTGCCGCCCCTGTATCAGGGCATGGCGATGCGCGCTGAAGGGACGCCGGTGCTGAACCTGAAGCCGTCGGGGCCGGCCGATGCGGCGGGGGGAAGGTTCGCGCTGATGCAGCAATTGAATCGCGACCACCTGTCGGCGCACCCGGACCAGTTAGGACTGGAAGCGCGCATTGCAAGTTACGAACTGGCGGCGCGAATGCAGATGGCCGCCTCTGAGGCGCTCGACCTGTCGCGCGAGCCGGCGAGCATGCACGCGCTCTACGGGACCGAGGATCCGGAAGCGGGGATTCATGCCCGGCAACTGCTGCTGGCCCGTCGTCTGGTGGAGCGCGGCGTGCGCTTCGTCCAGGTGTTGCTGAATGGGCAACCGTGGGATACGCACCAGAAGAATGACTCGGGCAATCGGGAGATCGCGCGGCGTACGGACTTACCGGCCGCGGCCCTGCTCACCGATCTGAAGCAGCGCGGGCTGCTGGACGAGACGCTCGTCATTTGGGGCGGCGAGTTCGGCCGCACGCCAATGGCTGAGGGCAAGGACGGCCGCGATCACCATAAGTTCGGCTTCTCCCTGTGGCTGGCCGGCGGCGGCGTAAAGCGTGGCACGGTCTATGGCAGCACCGACGACTTCGGCTACCACGCCACCGAGAACCGCGTGACCATGGCCGATTTCCACGCCACCATCCTGCATCTACTGGGGCTCGACCATCAGCGCCTCAGCTTCCACCACGACACGCGGGAAGAGAAGCTCACCGACGTCCGCCCGGCGCAAGTGGTCCGCGGCATTCTGAGTTAGTCGACTCGCCGGTCGGGAGCGGGAGCGACCCGGTCGCCGCTCCCAGGCCGGGACGTTACAGGTGTTGCGTCTGGGCCTAGTGAACCTCCTGAACGTCGACCTGCGCGACGGAGACGCCGCCCGAAAAAATCTCCACCTTGTCGTAGCGCTGACTCTGGGGGCTGAGCACCTTGTCGTAGCGCGCCTGCACCCAAGTCACCACTTGGGTCCACATGCCGGGCTGCTGCACGAGGTGCAGATCCAGCAAAAGAATCCTGGGGTTGATACCTTGGGGCTCGCGCACGCAAAGCTGCGCCAGGATCCCGGGATTCCCTGCTTGCACCTCCCCCGTGACGTGAAAGTCATCCGGCTTGGGCGGCATCAGATCGATCCACGCATACCAGTCTCGAGTCATCATGTTTTCTCCTTCATCTGCATCTCAAATTCAATTTGAGAGAAGCTCACTTCATTGCGGTTCGGCGCTGCCAAAACGGAGCCCCGGGGAATCTCTTGTATCCATCTGAATAGACTGCGGCCCGGGCCGCCAGCTCCTGATCGGAGGTCCGCCGCCACCAGGACTCGTAGGCCGCGGTCGAGCCGTCGCCCGCTCGCAACGCCGAGCAGAAAGCATTTGCCCCGGAAAGCGCCAGATAGGCTCCCTTGCCGGACAAGGGATCGAGCGCCAGGGCGGTGTCGCCCACGGCCACCCACCGATCATGCGTGACCGAGCTCAGGGTGGAAGAACGTGCGTCGGTACCGTGCAAGCTGGCAAACGATGGGTTGGCGGCGGCGATGCCTGGCAGCAGAGTGCAGGTTGCGAACTGCGCGGCGAACCACTCTTGCCGTTCGGCAGTTTCAGTTGGCACCAGGTCAAGATCCGTCAGGCAGACGAGATCCGTATGCCTTCCTGCCGACGGAGGAACATACCACCATCCGGCCGATGAGGATTCGAGCAGGAGGCAGTCCTGGTGCCGCTCTCGCTCGAACGGCGTCCAAAAGGCCATCAACCGGTCGAGATGCGTCCGCGTGACTGCCGCGTTCGCCTGATTCTGCCGGCCCGTGGCATCCACCACCGTTCGGGGAACCACCCAGGTGGACTCTGCCCCGGTCGAAATCTCAATCGGTGCCCCGGCCCTCGCCAGATCTTGCCGGGGTTTCACCATGGCGGGTTCCAGGACGCGCGCGCCGCTCTGAATCGCCTGGCCCGCCAGGGCTGCATGCAACGACCCGCGGGACACGGCCAGGCCGGCGGTGCAGCCGGTTAACTCGTAGTCATGAAACTCGGGTTCCGCGGAGGCCCAGGCGCTGAGCACTCCGCGGCAAGGAACGGCCTGTTCCTCCCATTCCGCCATACCCTCCTTGGCCAGCAAACGCCGCGCCGCTGGGCCGAGAATCTCGCGAGGCCGTACATTTGGGCTGGCCCCGACGGCCTGGATCACGTCGACTCCGGATCGCGCGAGGACGGTGGCCACCAATGTCCCGGCCGGGCCGCCGCCCATCACCAGGACCTCGCACTTCTTTGTTGGCATCGCTCAGCCAATCACCGGGTCGCGGCCCTGCTCGGTCACCTGGCCGCCGGGACCTTCGCTGATGACACCGAGCTTCATCACGTCATCCACCAGGTTCTGATGAGTCATTGTCGGCCGAAGCCACGGGCGCTCCGGACCCGCCGCTTGCGGGGCATGGTTCGGACGTTGAGACGGCCACCACCCCGACCCGCACTTCAGGAAGTCCGCCTGCCAGGGTAGCGCCATGTGCGCCGTCATGTCTCCGGAATTGACAGCACCGGCCCGGAAGCGATACTCGAAGGGTCCCGTCTCAAAGATCGACGGGTCCGTCAAGTTGATGCCCGCCTCAATTCCCGGGAAGAATCCCTGCCCCACAGTTCCATCAAGCGCTGCCCGCGTCAAGCGATCGCACGCGCCCCGATCCGGCGCGGCCCCGGCGTTGAAGTTGCCGTTCACCCAATCGGTCAAGGCGTCTAACTGCCAGGTTCGCAGCTCAAAACTCTGCAGGACGGTTTCCACATCCCGTACGAGACCGGCCGTCTCAGTCCGCAAAGGCTTGTCGGCCGGTGCCGTGCTTCCCAGTCGCGCCCAGTCAAGACTGATGGCTTTCCAAACCGAACTACCGTTCACGAAACGCAGATCCGCGGCCCGTCGAATCATGGGACGAATATCCGTGTCGAAGAAAGGCTTGCCGGGCGGCGTAGCCCAGCCCTGTTCAATCGCCATTTGTCGGATGACATCGTAGAGGGTGACGACACTCAGTGAGACCGGAGCAAAGTCCGGCGGACCCACTATCACCCAAGCCGGCTTGGCTTCCGTTGGCGGTTCACCCGGTACCGAAATCACGGCGCTTACGGGTCCGTCACTCACATCGTCATACCAGTCCGGGTTGTTGTAGAAGCTGCCCCCGATGGGCGCGGGCGGGATCGAAAGAGTCTCGGATACCCCGTATCCGCCGAGCACGATCAATCGTTGCTGCCCGTCAGTCCGTATGTCGCCGAGGTTCACCGCCTTCCCACGGTAACTGCCGTTCAAGATGGCCCTCGGCGCCGAAGCGCCCGTCACGCTAGCGGAGGCCTCGATCAGCCGATCAGCACGCGTGGGATCGAGTACCGGTTTCAACGGACTGGGCGGAGGGCTCGCGGGCCGCTTGACGGCGTCTTTCCGATTCGCCAAACGCGCCTCCCAACGCACGCTCGACCCCGGGGGCAATACTGCGGGCCTCGGAGGGCCGTCGTTCGGGATCTCGAAGACCTGAAAGCGCGCACCCTGCCGCTTCATGCGAAAGTTGACGTCCTTGAACGACATCACCGGTGTCTCCGCGCCGCCGGGTTGCACTTCCACCCCGCTCGAGCCGGGTACTTCTGAACCGATGAAGAAATCGCTGGGACTGTTACCGACGCGGGCAAAGCCGATCGGTGGATAGATGGCGTAGTTCATTCTTAACTCCTCAGGGTAAATAGGGTGATCGAACGGCGTTTAAGTCCTCGATCTGAGACAAGCGAACTGCGCCGCGCGGATCATCGGGGAACTCAGGCGCTTGGCGAAGCGCAGCAAAGAGGGTTCCCTGCTGGGCCAGCAAGGTGAAATACCGCGCGCGGAACCCGGCGATGGACTTAGGCATGGCTTCATCGGCCAGACCGTAAGTCGGGCCGGCGGTAAGCGGATACTTGTTGTTCGCCACCCGCTGGGTCAGATCGCGCCCCAGCACGCGAGTCACCATACGCATCGTATCGACGGTGAAAGCAATCATCGTAGACCGTGCATCGCTCCCCTGCGGCTGTGAGATCGCCCAGGCGATATCCACCAGAAGCAACTCATACTGCACGTTAAAAAGTCGCGCCCACAACCGTGTGTATTCGTTGGTAATCGGGGTCGGATGCGGATCTTCGGGGACCGGCTGCTCCTGGACATAAGGAGTTCGCGGACGCTCCTTCACGCGGAGCGCTCCCGCGTCAAAACGATCCAGCAGGTCCAAATACTTTGCGAAATGGGAGTGGGCAGTGCCCGGCAATCCTTCTCCCTGCGCCGTGATCGCGTCGATGGCCGCCAGCGCGCTGGCTCGGTCTCGAACGGGTGCGACGATCATGCCGGCCGCCGGCGGCCATTCCGTCGCGGTCGACATAAAGCGGTCAATGATGGCCGAATCGGCGAAGTCGGTCGCTTGAAGGTGCCATCCGCGGACGAGCCCCAGTTCCGTGGTCAAGCCGAGGTCACCGCCTCCGTCGTCGGTTTCCTGGAAGATCCAACGAATCGCGGCATAGAGGCCGTAAATGGGATGGGGATCGGCACCGGCGTGTGCCGCTTCGGCCTCCAGCGCTTCCATTCGCAGGCGCAGGGCGGCATCCGCAATCTCGTACGGACGTTCGACCACGACGAACTTGGCTAGCGTCAGATGACTGATTTTCTCCAGCGCAAAGGTGAGCGGGTTACGATCGCTCGTGCGGCGCAGACGGTCGCGCCCCAGGTGGACGATCGCTGGCAGTCCCTCCGCCGTCGCTCCCCCAATCGCCAATAAGAGGTTCTGGACGGTGATCAGGTGCCCCATTTCCTCCACCGCAATTTGCGCCACCGTCCTCGCAGCCGTACTCTCCAGGGAATCCGCGGCGTAGAGATACTGCACCATTAGGGCGTGTTCCACTTCCGCAGCCAGCATCAGCAATCCGATTACGTCTTCTTTCGGCGTCTGCGCGCCGACGGTGGCGGGAATGCCCGCGGCCATCAGCCCCGCTCGCATCGGAGCCCGCCATAGCCCCGCGATAGCGAAAGTGACTTCGCTTACCGCCGCTCGGCGCCAGGAAACTCGTGGTTCTTTCACCTTGCCATCTCCTTCCCGAGTACGTCAGCGCAAACGCTGGGTAAGTAGTGACATTCCAAGTGCAAAAAAGATTTGCGGCGGTGTCCGCGGGAGGATGATGTTGTACCTTCGGCGGCTCGGCTAGTGCTGCACGAGTGCGAAAGCCGTTCAGCGAGACAACGGCCCGACATCGTTTGTCACGACTCGGGCAACAGACCGCTTAGTGAAACTCCCGCACCTCGACCGGCACCCGGCAGGCGATGGCGGCCTTGCGCCCCCACTCCAGCGCCTCATCCAGGTCAGCTGCGGCGAGCACCCAAAAGCCGCCCGTGTGCTCCTTGGTTTCCAGGTAGGGCCCGTCGGTGACGAGATCTGACCATCGGGCTGGGCGCGGACCGACTTAGCGTGGCGAGCCGGGTGGAGCCCGCCGACGAAGAGGCGGACCCCCGGCCGCCTTCATCTCGTCGTTGAGCGCGTCGATGGCGCGGGACATAACTTCGTCCTCGACGGACGGGTCGTAGTCGCCCGGGTGGTGAATAGCGACCAGGTACTTCTTTATGAATCCCCCTTATCGTTCACCAAAGCGACGAACGGCGGTAGCCGAGTTCGACAAAATGCTCCCCGAAAAACGGGAGCCGGCGGAAGTCGCGGACCTGTGGGCGGCGCGCTTGTCGCATCGAACAGTGCAAAAAACGGAACCCAGATGTCGTTTAGGAATCAGGTGTCGGCGTGAAACACGATCGTGGATTCGTGGATGCCGAGCCGTATGGATAACTGATCCGCCTGGCGGGTTCCTTCTTGGGTGGATATCGTCTGCAGCATACAACTTGAACATCGGCCATTGCCCATTCCCGTGCATGAGAACCGCGAAAGTCCCTGACGCGAATTGGGCGTGGATCGGAGTCCTGTAGTACAAACTGTTCGGTTTCGATCACGGTAGCGGAGTATGGCACCAAAACGGATAAGGTTCACAATGGTCACGTCCGGAGGGCGTATGGGTCGCGGGTCGTTCATCCGGGCTAGCTAGAGATTAGAAGTGCCCAGATGAGAGCCAGGTGAGCGCATATTGTCAGTCCTTTTTCATTCTAGGCGTCTAAACCCCTCGATCTACTCGCCCTGAGACCGTGACGTGCCTGCGGCCCGTGGAGCCAGGAGACGGAGCACCCAACCGGTTCGCTCGGCACCCACGGTGAGATCAACATGTATGCTGAAGGCGCAATGAGATTGTTACTCTGTGCGGCTGCCGTGATGGCGTGCTTGATCGGTTCAGACAGTATCCCGAAGTTTGATAACTTCCGCGTCGTCACTCAGTGGGACGGTCCGAATGCACCCATTAAACTCGCAGGCCGAAGTGAACGGATGTTCCGAACCCAACTGTCGAGGGGTGCGAAGGAGCGGCCTAATTTCGCAGGCCACTACCACTTCGTTTTCTGGGGTTGCGGTTCCTTATGCGAAGCGGCTGCATTGATTGACCTCAAGACCGGCGACGTGCACCCGCCTCCGGGACCATCTGCGGGCACGGGCTGGGCTCGATGGATTTTCGCAGGCGGATTGATCGACGGCTCCTACATGGAAATGCGGCTGGACAGCCGGTTAGTTGTTGTCCGTCAGCAAGCCAAAGATCCAGGATCTCAAGATGTGAGCTACTACGAATGGTCGGGAAGCACGTTTCGGTTGCTGACCAGAAGGGTCGAAAAGAAGAGCAACAGGCCAGCTTCTTCAGTCTCCAAGTAGCAGCGGATACGCGAGCGGCTGCGGCAGTCTCGTTGCTCGCGCTGCCTCATGTACCCGTTAAGTGCCACAGAAGGTGCGGTAGCGCGGATGGTCATCCGGTGCCGGCTGCGTGTAGGCTTCCCGGCCGGGAAGCTCGGTGAAGGGCTCGGACAGCACGGCGAGCAACGTCTCGAACGGTTTCAGGTCCTGCCGCTCCACTGCGGCGGCTAAGGCCGCTTCCACCTGATGATTGCGGGGAATGCAGGCGGGATTCACGCGGTTCATCGTTTCGCCATCCGGGTGCCGGTCGCGCCAATGGACAGCCCAGTCGCGATAAGGCGCCGGGTCCTGAAACAGGCGTTCGATTGCAGAATCATCGCCTGTGGCAGCCGCGGCCAAGTGCCGGAAGGCCAGGGTATAGTCCGCACGTTGGCCTTGCAGGATGGCCAGGAAACGGTTCGCCAACTCAAGGTCAGCCGGTTCGGTAGCCGCCAGCCCCAGCTTGGCCCGCATGCCGGCCAGCCAGCGAGCGTCGAAGTGGCTCGTGAAGGAGTTCACCGCCTCGGTGGCTGTGGCGATCGCGGTTTTCTCCTCGGAATCAATCAGCGGGATCAGCGTTTCAGCTAAGCGGGCGAGATTCCAGCGCGCAATCAGTGGCTGCTGTCCGTAGGCATAACGGCCGTTCCGGTCAATCGAGCTGAAGACGGTCTGTGGGTCATAGTGATCCATGAAGGCGCAAGGACCATAGTCGATCGTCTCGCCGGAGATAGCCGTATTGTCGGTATTCATCACGCCGTGGACAAAGCCCACCAGCATCCACTGCGCGATCAGTGCGGCTTGGGCTTCCACCACCGCTTGCAGAAAAGCCAGGTACGGTTGGGGAGCCATCGCGGCTTCGGGATAGTGCCGGGCGATGGCATAGTCGGCCAGTTGACGCACCTTGCCGGTGTCCCCGCGCGCCGCGAAGAACTGGAACGTGCCCACGCGGAGGTGGCTCGCCGCCACGCGCGTCAGAACCGCTCCCGGCAGAATCTGTTCGCGATAGACGGGTTCGCCCGTCGCCACCGCCGCCAGGGCGCGCGTGGTGGGGATGCCGAGCGCGTGCATCGCTTCGCCCATCAGATACTCGCGCAGCACCGGACCCAGCGCCGCCTTGCCATCGCCCCCCCGCGAAAACGGCGTCCTCCCGGAGCCCTTCAGTTGTACGTCCCGCCGCCGGCCATGACGGTCAATCAACTCGCCCAGCAGCAGCGCGCGGCCATCGCCCAATTGGGGGACAAAACCGCCGAACTGATGGCCCGCGTAAGCCTGCGCCAGCGGCGTCGCGCCCGCCGGCACCTGGCTTCCCGAGAAGTACGCCGCTCCGGTTTCGGAAGCAAGTGCTTCCCCGTCCAGCCCGAGTTCGGCGGCTAATGCCCGGTTGAACTGCACCATCTTCGGCGCCGGTGCGGGTTCCGGCTCGGTGGGCACATAGAAGCCTTCAAGCGACCGTGCGTAAGTGTTATCGAAGTTAAAGCTCAAGCTCTTTCAGGTTAGCGGACTGCTGGCTTACGGCCGAGCTGTTGGTCCGCCCAGGGAATGAAGAATCTCCAGTTCGGACCGTCCGTATGTCCGCCGTCATGCTGACGCCAAGCCAACTGTCCATCCAATAGACCCGTATTCACGGGCGGCATCCGGGCGCTCTGGTAACTCTCCTTCGTCCCCAGATCGGTCGCGCCCAAAAGCCGGAAAACCGGCCCCGCGGCGACGGTCGCCATGTAGCTGCCTTGCTGATCGAGCCACTTGGCGTCGCCCTTCTCCGGGATGCCGTAGCTGATGAAGGTTGGCCGCGGGGCGCACAAAGCGATGAGTTGATGCGAGTCAACGGGAATGTCTCCAGCGTTTCTGCTTCCGAAGCTGCCTTCCGCCGCCCCGTACTTCAGAAAGTTACCCGCCATCCAGTGATACTCGTTGGCTGCTGTCAGGTTCTCCACCGCCTCACCGAAATTGCGGCGATGCGGCTTGGCCCCTCCTTCCCCCGACGATCCCACCAGCACGACGGCGAAGCGCGGATCGTAGGCCATCGTCACCAGCGCCGCCTTGCCATAGCGCGAGACGCCTTCAATGCCCACCTGCTTCGCGTTGACCGTCTTGTCCGTCTCCAGATAGTCGAGGCCGCGCGAGGCGCCCCAGGCCCAGGCCCGCAGTGCTCCCCAGTCTTCGGGCTTCCGCCGCTGGCCCTTGTTCACCAGACCGATGATGCCCTTCGTCAGCCCGGCGCCGTTGTCCGCCTGAATGCTCGCCGGCGTGATGGTCGCATAGCCCCAACCGCTCGCGATCAATTGCTGCTGGGCCGGCGGATCTGCTCCGGCCGCCTGCGGTGGGCCGGTACGTGCCCCGGGTAAGGCTGCCCTCCCGAACATCATCATCACCGGCACCGGCCCATTCGCTTCCGCGGGCGTCACCAGCACCAATTGGATCTCCACTGCAATCCCCGGATAGATGGAGTTATCCACTCGCCCCACCAGTTCCTTCGCGATGGCTTTGTGCGGGCCCACCGTCGTCTCCACCGTCTGAGTGACTGTCCAGGACACCAAAGGCACATTCTTCGGCACCCGGCCCAGCACTTCGCGGTTAAACTCCTCGACGATCTCCGGTCGACGCTTCTCGCTCCACTCCTTGGCTGTCGTCACCGGCTTCCCGTTCTTCAGGACCAGCAGGGCCGGGTAGTCCGGAAACGGATTCGCCGTGGACTCGTCGTAATTGGCCTGGTTCGGGGCGCCGGCGCGGCCACTTGGGCCGGGACGCAGGGCCGTGATCCCGAGTTGGCGCAGCATGTCCCGATGGTCCTCGGCCGTCGCCGCCGCGAGCTCTTTCGCCGCCTCTGGACTCAGCGGAACCGGCGGCTGTGCCCAGGACAAGCAACTGACCGCGAGGCACGAAATCATTAGTCTTTGAACGCGGTTCATCATTTCACCAAGGTCGAGAAGTCACACCGGTGAGGCGGGGAGCTGGTGAATCATATCAAAACGCCGGACTTCAGAGGACCCCGGAAATCCTTAACATCCACAGGATCAGGAAGATGGCGATTGCGCCGAAGAAGATTCGCTTAGGCAGTGAGAAGTTCGACAGGTCTGGTTGCGCCATGTCGATATTGTTAGCACGCCAGCCTCCAAAACGAAGCACTCACCGTAAGCGGCGGCGCAAATGGAGGGCGCCGAGACCCACGTAGAGAATGCCCAGCGCCGCCGAGCCAGCGAGCGCGGGCGCGAGGTCTACGAGATCTGCGCCGCGCAGGGCAATGCCGCGGGCGATCTGCAGGGACCAGGTGGTGGGCAGCAGGGCGCTGAACGCCACGACAGCGTCGGGCATCGTCTCGCGCGGAAAGATGAAGCCCGAAATCATCATGGACGGGATACCGACCAGAAAGGTCATCTGCAGCGCCTGGGCCTGGTTGCGCGCCTCCGCCGTGACGATCAGCCCGAGACCCAAGGCCGGTGGCACAAACAGTACCAAGGCGGCGGCGAAAAAGAGGGCGCTGCCCGCAGTGGGGACTGTGAAAATGAAGTGCATCATCGCCATCAGGATGAAACCGGTGCCCAGCCCGCAGGTGGCGCAAGCGGCCAGTTTGCCGGCGATGAGCGAAGCCAGGCTGATGCCCGTGATTCGCAACTGATCCAGCGTTCCGCGCTCGCGTTCCTTTACGAAGGACAGGGCGACCAGCAGCATCGTCGTCGTCTCCAGCAGCGTCGCGACCAATCCCGGTACGAAGTAGTTCACAGGCCGGCCCGAAGGGTTGTAGAGCACCTCCGGCCGGATTTCCAGCGGCGCTTTGACGCCCGGCCGGTCGCCGATGGTGATCGCAATGGACTGCTCCAACCCGATCGCCTGCGCGGCGACCATCACCTGCGCGGCCATGGCGGCGTCCGACCCGTCTATCCAGACGCGCACCTGGCGCGGACGATGATGGAACGCGCCCGCCGAGTAACCGGGAGGAATCTGAATCGCTACCTTGGCGACGCCCCGGCGCAGGTGGCTCAACAGTTCCTCTTCGGTCCTCACCTCCTGCGCCACCCGAAACAGTGTCGAGTGCACGAAGGCGTCGATCAAGGTGCGGCTGTAGCGCTCGCCGTCCAGATTCTGCACGACCACCGGGACGTCGCGTACCCGTGTATCAAGGGCGTAGCCGAACAGCAGCATTTGCGACAAAGGGACGCCGATGGTGAGCAGCAATGTATAGGGGTCGTGCCGCAGATGCC
>JALHNI010000112.1 GCA_022843605.1 Bryobacter sp. | reverse complement strand
TGTGTTTTGCCGCCCTTTATTCTCATCTATGTTGCGGGTAGCCCGCCTACTCTTTTGCGGGTACAGTGGTGTCATAGCAGACTGTCCCCTTCTGCCCCCCTTCTGCCCCCAGTGGTGTCATAGCAGACTGTCCCCTTCTGCCGTCCCCTTCTGCCCCTGCGGCGTCCCCCGCGTCGTTGCCCTCGGCCCGCGTTCCTGCTCCCCGTGTCCATCCTACCCCTCACCGAGCGTCACCCCGACGCCCTTACCCCCACTTGCGCCCCTTCCCTTACCCTCTCATTCCCGATCTGGTCCCCCCTCGCCACATGTCTGGCACCCTGGCATCCCCTGGCATCCCCCCCTGGCATCCCCTGGCATCACATGCCTGGCACCCTGGCATCCTGCCCTGGCATCCTCCTACTAACTCCTCCTACTAACTCCATCTTTGCTGGCGCCAAGATTCCTCCTTCGCAAGTCAACGTTGCACGTTGCGCATCAAACCCTTTCTCCGCAGTTCATAGACCTGTGGCTCTGCCAGCAGCTTCCCCTCATTCAGCCCGTACGCGATATCAATCGACCGAGCAACCATGTCCTTGACATAAACCAACACTAGATTCGGATCCTTAATCCACCGAACATCACAAGAAACAGGTTTTCTATCCCTATCGTCGCTAAAGATTACTGCCTCAACACCACTTCGATCCAACAGCACACGAACACGATAATCTAGTTGATCACCGGTTCTTATGACAGTGACGGCGTACTCACCTGATTCAGATACTGAGCGGCACATCACTTCACTTCTCGAACAACAATTAATCGCGAACAAAACACAAATGACAAGGACACATGTATTACTGCTTCCTCTCGCACAACTCATTTGCTACCTTCGATCCTATCTGAGTAAGGGTCCGCCCCATGGCGTGGTCCCGACCCAACATCGCCGCCGCAACGCCAAGGTTCACGTCGCCAGCGTTGCTCGGTGTTGCATTCAATGTTTCATGAGCATAAGACACTAAGTACGCAAGTCCTTCGGGAAGCACCGGACTCTCCTGGCTTGAAAAGAAGCCGAATACAAAAAGCCAGCGAAATGGTGTGACTGGTCATCACTATTTGGACCAGCCGCAGTGCCGAATCCCTCTTGCTACTTCATTTTGTACCCGCTGGGAATTCTCCAGGGAAACGGTGTCAACGCTAAGACCCGGGATTATTTCGCACATCGCAATAACTCATTGATCGTACAACGAGTTGAGGGCGATAGTGGGCAGATGACGAAGGGGGGAGGGTCGGATCCTCCCCTTTTGAGGGCCGGCGGGCGGGCCTGGAGGCCCGCCTTACTGGGAGCGCTAAACCTCCGGGCGAGTCAAGAAGGGTAAGGTTGAAAGTCCGGCGGTTGTTTGGGGCTTCTTAGGCGGGCCGGGGGCCGGCCCCACTCAAGGGTGGAGTAGAGCTGAGATTGCTTGAGGGGATGGGGACGCGGGGCGTTGGGTGTTGAAGTCACCAAATGGCGGTTTCGTCATATTCGACCGGAGTTAGGCGAAGATCTCGCGCATCCGGCGAACGAGAATTCGCTCATCGCCGGGGTCGTTCATCATGAGGGTGATCTCGAGACCGCGCCCGCCGGGCCCGGCCAGTACCGCGATGCGCGGCTCGCCTTCGCGGAGTTTCTTCTCGACGTCGGCGGTGGTTAAGCCACGCTTGGCTTCGTCCCAGGTGGCGATGGCGCGATGCACGCGACGCCCGCGTTCGAAGCGCGCCTTCTCCACGTTGAGACCAAGACGGCTGAGCGACTCCATCACAAACGCGCACTGGCGCTCGCACTCACGGTCCATGGCGGCAAAGTCGAGCTTGGCGTAGCGCTCCACGGCCAGAAGCAGGCCGATCATCTCCTCTTTGTTCACCTTCATGGAGCGGCCCAGGGAGTCAGAATGTGGACTTGAGTTGAGCCAGGCGGCGCGGAGCAGGTCGGCGCGGCCGGCAAGAATGCCGGAACTCTGCGGACCGCGAATGTGCTTGCCGCCGCTAAAAGCGATGAGGTCGACGCCGGTTGAGGCGACGCGGGGGATGTTGTCCCAACTGGGCAGCAGATTGGCGGCATCAACGAGCACCGGCACACCGGCCTTCCGGCAAAGCGTGACGCATTCGGCCAACGGTACGGGAGTCTCCCATTGCCAATCACCACGAGTGCCGCCGAGGTAGTAGACCATGGCGGTGCGCGGATTGAGCGCATTGACGAAGGAGTCGCGTGAATCGACTTCGACGATCTGCACACCAGCGCTGCGCACGGCGTGGTCATATCCGTTGCGATGCGGCTTTTGAATGATCACCTCGCTTTTCATACCGGTGAGATCCGGCAAGCGGCGAACCTTGGCGGTGTCCTCACCGGTGAGGCAGGCGTAGGTGCCGAGCGAAATGGCACCGCAGGTACCGGAGGTGACGAGCGCACCTTCCGTCCCGCAGAGTTTGGCCAAGCGCGCCCCGACGGCATCTTTCACTTCTTCCAACACGGCAAAGTCGCGAGCGGCTTCGGCCATGGCGCCTTGAATCTCGGGCAGCATCTTGGAGGCACCGATGGTGGTGACCGGGCCTTGAAAGTTCAGGACGGGCCGGATGCCGAGACTGGCATAGATTCCCGTGCTTTTGCGGCCGGCCGCAAGACCGAGTGAAGGCCAGATGCTGGCTGCCGCTTGAAAGAACCGTCGGCGATTGCTCATAGGTGTCATCTTACGCCGGGTTGCGCGACACTCAGAGGATGGCATTTTCGTGGGGAATTATTGGCGCCGGAGACATCGCGCGAAAGCACGTGGCAGCGGCCATGCAGAATGCCGCCGGGCATCGGTTGGCGGCCATCATGAGGCGCGATCCAGAGCAGGCCAAGCAGTTCGCGGCGGACTTCGGCGTAGACCGGGTGTATACGGATGCGCGTGACCTGGTAAACGATCCGACGGTGGACGCAGTCTTCATCGGAACACCGCCTTCGTCTCATGCGGAGTTGACGGCCCTGGCGGCGGCGGCGGGCAAGCACGTGTTGTGCGAGAAACCGATTGCGGCGACGGTGGAAGATGCGCGCGCCATGATCGAGGTTTGTGCGCGGCACAACGTGCGCCTGATGATCTGCCATTACCAACGGTTTAACACTCGGCACCAGCAGGTGCGGAAGTGGGTGCAGGAAGGAGCGATCGGGCGCGTGGTGTCGGTGCGGATGAATTTTTCGAGTTACTCGCCGCCTGGGCCCGATGCATGGCGGCACTCGCGGGCGATCTCCGGCGGCGGACCCATCATGGATCTGGGTAGCCACTGTCTCGACCTGCTGATGTACACGTGCGGCCCCATCGAGACGTCAGCCGTGCTGACCGATTCACTCGTTTACGATACGGACGTTGAAGACACGGCCACCATGTTGCTACGGCTGGCGAGCGGGGCCCAGGCGACCGTCACCACGCACTGGAGCGCGATGACGCCGGATGCGGAGACCAGTAACGCCATCGAGATCTGGGGGACGGAGGGGTCGATTCTGGCCTATCCGCTGTATTCGAAAGACTCGTCCGGAGGGCTCTGGCTGCGGCGCGCGGACAGCGTCGAAGACCACTCCCGAGGCCCCGGCAAAAAGATTCATGAGGACGTGGTTGAGCACTTCCGGCAGGCCATTCAAAGTGGCGGGCCGGTGCTGGTTCCGGCCGAGGAGACGTTGGCGGGGCTTGAGATTATCCTGGGCAAGCCCTATACCGAGTAGCCGCCATCGATCACCAGATTCTGGCCGGTGACGTAGGCGGACGCGGCGGAAGCGAAGTAGACGACCGCGCCTTTGATGTCGTCATGGACGGCCATTCTCCCCAGGAAGACGCGGCGGTTGTACTGGCTGATGAAGGGTTCCTGATGATCGGGCGTTTGCAATCCTCCCGGCGAAATGGCGTTGACGCGGACGCCATGCGGACCGCCCCAGGCGGCCAAATACTTCGTCAGGCCGATCATGCCGTGCTTGGTGAAATGGTAGTCGGGCGGAGTGGACATGCCGGTGCCGGCATAGTTGGTGAAGTCAGGGGCCACGACACTTTGGATGGAGCCGATGTTGATGATGGACCCGCCGCGGGCGGCGATCATCCCGTCCATGAAGGCGCGAGAGATGGCAAACAGACCCGTGGCGTTGACCTCCATCGACTTCTCCCAAGCCTCAAGCGGGTCGTCATAGCGGCGCATGGTGCGGCTCACGGAGTTGTTCACCAGGATGGTAACGGTTCCGTGCTGGGCTTGTAGCCGGTCCCGCAGGGCGAGGATGGACGCTTCGCTGCCCTGGTCATAAGATTCGGCGCTCGCTGACAGGCCGCGCTGGCGAAGATCAGCCGCGACGGCTTCGCACGCGAAAGGTGACCGCGAGGCGATGATTACGTGCGCCCCGGCTTCGGCCAGGGCCTCCGAGATCGGCGAACCGTAGAGGCCATAGCCGCCGGTGACTAGGGCGACCTGTCCTGAAAGGTCAAGAAGTTGACGAACGTGCAAGGCGAAATCCCTCCACTGAGCATGGTACAAGAGTTTTCGTATTGAACGATGATTTACCTATTGAACTTCGACAACCTCGGGCGCACCCCACCGAAGTGAGACATGGTCAAGCATGATTTGACGGGCATTGCCGACCGGAACCTTTCCCTGAAGGAACTCAAGCAGGGGCCGGTGGGAGTCCAGGATCATTCGGGTTTGCTCACTCGGAGGCTTCTTGACGATGGAATAAGCAAACAGCGAGGAGGTGAGATTGGTGAGCATCTTTTCGAGAAAGTCGTTGCCGGAGAGTTTCCAGATCGTGCGATGAAAGCCGAGATCGAGGCGGATGGCTTCCAGGCCCGAAGTACTGCCGGCGCGTTCCATCTTCTCGATCTGATCAAGCAGGCGCTTCTCGTGCTGGGCGGTCAGATTCGTGCGGCAAAGCAACAAGGCCTCGGACTCGAGCACAACCCGCAGCGAATTGATCTTGCTGATGTCATCCGGGCTAAGACTGACGACGAACATACCGCGACGGGGCTGACTTACCACCAGCCCTTGCTCCTGAAGTTGATGGAGCGCCTCGCGGATCGGGGCGCGGCTGACCTGCATCTTGCGGCCCAATTCGCTCTCGTTCAACCGGTCACCCGGCTTAAAGCCGCCCGAAAGAATGGCTTCGATCAGCACCTCGGCAATGTGCTCGCGCAAGGTGGCGGCTTTCATCGGAGAGAGCGTCATGGGCTTCATCGTGATCCTTAGGACAAGCCGATGATTTCGCCCTGGGCATCGACATCGATGGCGGCGGCACGAGATTCTTTAGGCAGACCCGGCATGAGCATCATGCTGCCGGAGATGGCGACAAGGAAGCCTGCGCCGGCGGATAGGGCGACGTCGGTAATCTGAAGAGTCCAGCCTTCGGGAGCCCCGAGTAACGCGGGGTTATCCGAAAGCGAATATTGCGTTTTGGCGATGCAAACGGGTAGGCCGCCGTAGCCCCAGCCGGAGAAGCGCTGCAATTTCTCTTCGGCTTGGGGGCTGAAGGCGACGTCCGCCGCGCCGTAGACAGTGGTGGCCACCTTACGCACTTTCTCCTGCGGCGAGTCCTGAGGCGCGTAGACGCCATGGGGTTGAACGTCCGGGTTGGCGTCAATCGTGCGCACGACTTCTTCGGCCAAGGCGACGCCGCCTTCCGCGCCGCGGGCGAAGGCCTCGGAAAAGACGCAGGTGGCGCCCTGTTCCAGGCAGTAGGCTTTGAGGCGGGCGAGATCTTCTTCGCTGTTCTGCGGGAAGCGGTTGATCGCGACGATGGTGGGCAGGCCAAAGCCTTGCAGAATGGAGATGTGCTTGCGCAGGTTCGCAAAGCCTTTCTCCATGTCCCCGCCCTCACCTTGGCTGCGAAGACTCTGCACGGTGGTGACCAGGACGGCCGCGCTGGGCCGGATGCCGGAAGACGGCATCACGATGTCCATGTATTTTTCGCAGCCCAGATCCGAGGCGAAGCCGGCTTCGTTGACGACATAATCCGCCAGTTGCAGGCCCATGGCCTGCGAGATCACGCTGCTGGTGCCGTGTGCGATGTTGGCGAAAGGACCGCAGTGGACGAGCGCGGGCGTGCCTTCAGTGGTTTGGACGAGGTTGGGCAGGAGGGCATCGCTGAGCAAAGCCATCATGCCGCCGACGGCACCCAACTGGGCGGCGCGCACCGGTTCGCCGCTCCGGGTGGTGCCGATGATGATGGAGGAGAGCCGTTCGCGCAGGTCCGCGCGGTCCTTGGCCAAGGCGAGAATCGCCATGATCTCGGAGGCGGCGGTGATCAGGAACCCAGCCGAGCGGTTGGCGCCATCACGTTTGCCCCCCACGCTGACGTGGATATGGCGCAGGGCCCGGTCGTTCATGTCGAGGGCGCGGGGAAAGGTGATCCGGTCGGGATCGAGATTGAGGTCGTTGCCGTGAAACAGGTGCGAGTCAATGAGCGCGGCCAGCAGGTTGTGGGCTGAGGTGATGGCATGAAAGTCGCCATGAAAATGAAGATTAATCTTCTCGGCGGGTTCGATTTGAGAGCGGCCGCCGCCCGCGGCGCCCCCTTTCATCCCGAAGACAGGGCCCAACGACGGCTCGCGGGAGGTAATGATGGCGCGTTTACCGATGCGCTCCAGGCCCTGGGTCAACCCGATGGCGGTGACCGTCTTACCTTCCCCAGACTTAGTTGGGGTGGTGGCGGTAACCAGAATCAGCTTGCCGCGGCGCGGGAAGTCAGCCCGGTTCAGTAGATCCAGCTTTACCTTGGCGCCAAAGGGCCCAAGCTGGTCCACGAGTTCATTGGGTAAGTTCAGCTTTTGGACGATCGATTGGATCGGCAGTAGGTCGTTTCTCATCTGTCTCCAAATAGCTTCTCACTACTTAGCCGCCGCGCAAACTCGTCAGCGAACGAAAATAGGCTTCCAGGTGCTGTTTTCCGTAAGGCGGCGCAATGCAGGTGGTGGTGGAGACGGCGCCTAGAAACTCGTAGAGCTCGCGTTTGCGGGGCGAACCGATCCCGCCCAGGCGACCGAGCCAGCCGAAAGAGCCGCGGCCGATGAGCCAGACTCGAGGCTCCCGGTCCTGCACGCGGAAGGCGAGTTCGGCGATTTCCCGGCGGGTAAAGGTGTCCGGTCCGCCGACGTCGAGTTGGCAGGATTCACCATCCAGGCGCTCCAGGCAAGCGCGAGCCACATCTTCTTCATGGATCGGATTACTCTTGGCCTGGCCATCGCCCACCACGGGAAGGAAGCCAAAGCGGGCGTAAGCCAGCATCTCGGAAAACGCGGAGAACACTCCGGTTGGCCGCACGATCGTGTGTTTCATCTTCGAGAGTTGCAGGCTGTCGACGAAGTCTTCGTGGGCCTGCACGTAAGCGGTGTGCGTGTACCCCGGAGACAGGTGAACGGAGACGTAGACAAAGCGTTCAATACGTTCCGACTTTTGAGCCAAGGTGAGCAGATTGCGGTTGGCGGCCAAGTCCACCGCGCGGAACGAGCGACGCTCCGCCGCGCCGGCGCTGACCGGCGCACCGAGGGCGGAGATCACGATGTCGACATCTTCCAGGATGTGCTGGATAGCCAGGGTCGAGGTGGCGTCGGCCAGCACTACGTCGTTCGCGTAACGTGCCAGCATCGGGTAATTGGTCATCCGGCGGGACAAAGTACGCACCCAATAGCCGGCTTCCTTGGCCGCGCGAAGCGTCGCGAGGCCAACCGAGCCGCTGGCTCCGGCGATAAGAAGCCGTTTGCTCATGGGCTTTCATTATCCCTGATCGAAGGCGGGATTCATGAAGCGAATACGGCCGGAAACGAATCCAAAGCGATTGGACCCGACGCCTGGTGAATCGATATCTGCTCTTCAATAAACCGTACGACGTGCTGACCCAATTCAGCCCCGAGCCGGGCTCGACGGCGAAGACCTTGAAGGATTTCGTCCGGGTGCCAGGCGTTTATCCCGCCGGACGTCTGGATCGGGACAGTGAGGGATTACTGCTGTTGACCAACGATGGTTGGCTGCAGCACCAGTTGACGGATCCACGATTTGCGCATGAGAAAACTTACTGGGCACAGGTAGAAGGCATCCCTCAACAGGAAGCGCTGGAAACGCTTGCATCGGGAGTTACCCTCCGAGACTTCCGGACAAGGCCCGCGCGCGTGCGGCTCCTGGCGACCGAACCTCCACTGCCGCCAAGGGTTCCGCCGATCCGGTATCGCGCCGAGATCCCCACGGCCTGGACCGAACTGATCATTAGCGAAGGCAAGAATCGGCAGGTCCGGCGCATGACGGCCGCGGTCGGGCACCCTACTTTGCGACTGGTTCGCACCGCAATTGGCCCGCTGCCCCTGGGCGATCTGGCACCGGGGGAGTACCGGGAACTCGATACCGGAGAGGTGCGGCGACTGATCGACTTTATGCGTCGCGCAATTCAGCCTCAAGCCAGGCCCGCGCGACGGACCAATCACGCTTGACGGTTTTTGGAGAGATCTCAAGGGCTTGGGCCGTCTCTTCTACGGTGAGGCCGCCGAAAAAGCGCAACTCGACGATCTTGCATTGGCGTGGATCGAGGCGCTCCAGCCGCTGCAAAGCTTCGTCGATCATGAGCATTTCGGAGGAGCGGTCGACCGCGGAATCGATGGTGAGGAGGGCTTCGTTGAGGGTGACAGGCTGGCCGCCGTCGCGCTTGGCGGTCTGCTTCGAACGGGCGTGGTCGATCAGGATGCGGCGCATGGTGCGGGCGGCGGTGACATAGAAGTGCGCCCGATTCTCCCAGCGCATCTCGCGCTCACCAATGAGACGGACATAGGCTTCGTTCACCAAGGCCGAAGCCTGAAGAGTGTGACCGGGCCGCTCCTTGCGCATGTAGCTTTGCGCCAGGCGGTGGAGTTCCGCGTAAACGAGTTGCACGAGTTGCTCTTCGGCGCCCCGCTTGCCGGACGCGACGTCGGCCAGCAGTTGGGTTACTTGATGGTCACCGTCCATATTTACCTCATGTCGATCGTAGCCTAGGCTCGGGCGGCACGCCAAAGGATGAGGCCCGGCCACTTGCGGAGGAGCAGTTCCGCCAGGCTCAACAGGATGGCCGCAAACAGAAACGACGGCCATAGCTCAACGATGGCGGGGATGGAGCGACCACCTCCGCGGAAGACCTCAGCGGGAGGGGGGTTGTAGAGGCCACCCGTATAGCTGGCCACCTGCTTCAGCAAGTCCTCATTGGCGCCGAAACTGTTCAGTTCCTCCTCATCGCGGTAGAAGCCGGTTTCGGGAAATGCGCGCGACTCTTCAAGGGGGCGCAGGCGGAAGAGTCCGCGCATGTCGCCAATTTTCACCCGGCCGCGATAGGTGCCGGCGGCGAGCCGTTCAAGAGTTAGAGGCTGGCGGAAGTTATCGGGACCGAGGGCGTAGATGGTGGGTGGGGCGGTGGGCTCGGGAACGCCAGGGCCGAGCCGGTAATGCACCACCAGCGTGGCGGTGGCGGCATCATACTCCGTGCTGACTTCGTTATCGCTCGAGTGCGGCAGCAGGTCGCGCAGGAGGTTGGTCCAGAGTTTCTCGTAGCCGGGCCATTTTACCCAGTCCTCCGCCCAGCGGGACTTGGCGTCCGAGGCGAAGACTGCCGCCCGTCCAAGGCCATACTGCCAGCGCGCCAACAACGGATCCTGCCCTTGAGAACCCGTATCGATCGCCAGAATGGTTTCCGCCGAGGGCTTCGACTCGAACTTCACATAACCCTTCAAGGCCGGCGCCGACTCCATGCCCACGCCCTCCAGGATTTCGGTGCGCTTCGTGACGATCGGGGCCACCGAGCGTTCGATGGCCGTGGACCCGGTATGCTCCATGACGTCGCGCAAGAGGATCTGTTCGAGGCCGGAGGGATCGATGAGGAAGTAGGAACGACCTTTCGAGAATGAGGCGACCTTTTCGAGGTAGGCACGATTGACGTCCTGCCCGAGACCAACCGTCGAGATGGTAATCCGCAGCGCGGCCGCTTCCTTGGCCACCGAGATAGAATCGCCTTCCTCGGAGATGCCGTCCGTCAGAAGCACAATGTGCTTGAAGGTCGCTTTCACCGGGACCGCTTTGCGGAAGGCCTCGCTCAACGCTGGAGCAATCTGCGTGCCACCGTCGGGCGTGATTCCGGCGACGAGGCGCTTGATCAAATTCTTGTCTTCGGCTTTGCGGATCGGCACAGCCCAGAGGTAGGAATTATCGAAGATCAGGACGCCCACCATGTCGATGGGTCGCAGGTTTTCGATGACGCCGATGGCGGCCAGGCGGGCCAACTCCATCTTGCGGCCTTCCATCGATGAGGATTTGTCGACGATCAGAATGACACAGGTGCCTTCGGGCGAGCGCGGCGGCGCGAGTTTAGCCGGCAGGCTGCGCTCCAGGGCGTTTTCCGGAACGTCCTTTTTCTTTTCCATGTAAATGTTGCGCTCGCCTCCGATCACCACGAGGCCGCCACCCTGCTTGACGAAGGTTTCGAGTTCGGCCTTGCGGTCATCGGAAAGCGATTCGAGGTCGATGTTATTCAGCGCGACAATCTGCCGGCCTGCGAGAGGGGCGTTAGCGGCATCCTCGGAACGCTCAAAGTCGAAACGAGCAGCGGTGGCGGCCTGTGCCAGGTTCGATTCGGTGCCGGGGGGGTCCTGCGAAAGGTACAGCAATCGAGGACGGCGCAAAGTGATCGCGCGGGCAAAGCGGACTTCGCCGAGCGAGCCGGCCTTGACGCTTCCCCCCAGGTCGACGGCCCCGGCTTCAGTGAGCGCCGCAGCGGCGCGGACCGTGTTCTCGCCCTTTTCCAGCAGGACGTTGCTGGTGCCCAGCACCTTACCTTCCGCCGTAATCTCAACCGTGGCTTCGGTGCGCTGCGGCGAATTCACCTGCAACTCCACCGAGAAGCGCTCACCGGCAAAGGCTTGCGCGGGCAGCCCGACGCCGTCCAAACGCAGCGCGGGCCGCGGACGGCCCTTAAGCGGGAAGACATCGATCGGGATTCCGAGTCCGCGCATTTGCCATGCAGCACGCATGACACTGCCGCGATTTTCCTTGCCGTCGCTGATGAGCGCCAGGCGGGGGACACGCCGTTCCGGAAGCGCAGCGGCGGCTTCACGAATGGCGGATTCGAGGTCGGTGCCGCGACCGGCTTCGCCAGCCGTCATGGAAAGGGCGGACTTCTCACCAGCGGCGCGCGAACGGGCGGCACGGGCAAAAGGCACAATGCGCAGGTCGTGGCGTCCGCTCTCGTCGTTGAGTTGCTTCACGAGGCCGTTGGCGCGCTCGAGATCAGCGGCACTGATGCTGGCGGAAGTGTCCACCAAGGCGGCCACCGCCAACTTGGATTCCGTACTCTCGACGCGGGGTTCGGAGAGCGCCACGATCACCGCCGCGACGGCGAGCGCCTTGAGGATCAGCCGTAAGCGTCCTTGAGCCACGAGCGCGCTGGCTCGCCACTGAATCAGCGCCCAGGCAGCGGGGAGGGCGAAGAACAAGAGCACCCAGGGTCGTTCAAAGGTCATGATGCCTTCCTTAGGGGCGAACTGGCCGGCGCGGCAGCCGTGCCGCGAAAGCTGGGCATAGTCCGTCGTCCGAGACCGAAAAACAGCCATTCGAGTACGAGACCCAGGGCACCGAGGATCGCCAAAGCGTACCAGAGCTCACGCGAAGCCGGACCGAAAGACGTCGCCCGAGGAACGCCGCGGCGGATCCCCGTGGGCCAGATCCAGTCCGTTTCACCGGCTTCCGGCAAGGTGAGCGAATAAACTGTTTCGCGCTGACCATCGGTCAGGCGCACGGTACCGGGCGAACCCGCGAAGAAGCGCAACGTATCGCCGTCACGGGTGAAGGGCAACGCCTGCCCCTGCTCGTCGAGCACCTTGATGTCGTTGCCGGTGTTCTCGTCGATGGTGGTGGTTACCGTACCGACGCTTGAGGCCTGCAGTTCCCAGCGCAGGAAGCTCTCGGGAGCCAACCAGCGCAGAGCGTTGGCAAAGAGCAATGGCGTAGCAAGTTCATAGCGCAGAGAAGAACGTAGCGGCTGAAAGCCCAGCAGGATCGTTTTGGTGGGCAGGGGCCGGGCGAGCATCACCGCGCCGGCCTCCACCTCGGCGATCGGAATGTCACCGGGCTGCAAGGCATAAATTTGCGCGGTATCGAGCACGGTGTCTTTCGACCGCAAGCCAAGACCTAAGCTTGACTCGTTATGCCAACGAGTCAGCCGGGCTTGGGATACGGTAGTTTTGCCGCGCGCTTCAATCTGAATCGAGGGCACCGCGGGAGGTGCGGGCGGGGTGAAGCGATCGAGAATGACGACGCCTTCGGTGGGGGCGGTGTACGCCGCGGGAGATTTGGTTTCGACACGCAGCCGCGGATTGGCGGCTAACACGGGCGTGAGCAAGGCCGGTTCGTTTGAGTAGACAGTCACTAGCAACTGGCGGTCCGCCGGAAGGTCCAGGATGGCGCGGTTGTCAGCCGGAAAGCCGTCGTTCGAGATGAGTCTCGCTTCGAAGGTGCCGCCTGACTTGGTGCGGTACTCGAAAGCGATTTGCTGTTCTGTCGCCGGCGCGAGTGTGAGTTGGCGCACGGCCGCCGCAGCGCCACCGTAGCGCACTTCAAGCGGCACTACTTTTGGAGTGGCCGAATCGTTGCGCACCGAGACAAGGACATCCCAGTATTCGACATCGCGGCGCGAACGGCGCACGCCAATGCGGCGGATACCGACGTTGTCGACACGTCCGCGCACCGGAAGCAGCCGCAGGCGGTTCGCAGGAAGGGGCGAAGTGAAGTTCTCCGATTCCGGAATTCGGCCCGCGCCGGCAAAGACGATCTCACCCGCCGCTTGCGCATGATTGCGCTGGACCGACTCGGCGAGGCGCAAAGCCGAGTCAAGGCGCAGCGCCGACGACCCGGGTTGCGAAGCCGTAATTGCCCGCCGCACGACCTCGCGCTTACTTTCGAATGAAGTGGCGGGCGACGCGGCGGCATCGGCGCGAATCACCATCACGCGGTCGATGGCCGGGAGGGCATCCAGCCAGGCCAGTGCGGCGGTGCGCGCCTGATCCATATAGACGCCATTCGCGGAACGAGCCGCCATCCAGGCCGAGGTATCCAGCACGAGAACGTGGTCTCGCGCGCCGGATTCTGTCGTACCCCAACGCAGTTGGGCGATCGCCAGGAGAAGCAACAGCAAGCTGATCAGTTGCAGGAGGAGGCTCCAGGGCTGTTGAATACGTTTTCGCTGGCGCTGCTCGGTCGGCATCGCCGCCGGACTCCAAAAACGGAAACTGGCGACGGTGTGACGCTGCTTCGAACGATCAAGAAGATATAGTGCGACGACAACGCCGGACACAGCGGCGAAGGCGCCGAGAAACTCGAAAAGGCTGAGGTTGAAAAAGAACACTAGCCGCGCAATCCTTCAGGCGGCCGCATGACGGGGCCGAAAATCGCATCCTCCACAGGCATCGACGTCGGAACGCCTGCATAGCGGCCGCCGTTGCGCATGGCCAGGCGCTGAAGCTGAGAAGCGTATTCGTCAAAGGCGGCCGTGTAGGACGCACGAGCCGAATCGTCAAAGGAGATCTCCATCTCCTCGCCGGTTTCGGCCTGCGTGAGAGCCAACTCGCCATTCCAGGGCGGAGTCCGGTCCTCGTCGGCCCAGAGGTGGATCAGCATGAGTTCGTGGCCGAAGTCGGAGAGGTACTGCAAAGGGCGCAGGCAGTCCTCGTCGTCGAGAAAGTCAGAGATGACGATCACTAGTCCGCGCTGGGTGTTCTCCGAGATGAACTGGCGGGAAACGTCGAAAAAGCGGGTTCGACCACCGGGGGCCAGCCCGCGCAGGTAGTTCGCAACGGGCGCGAACTGGTGCCGTCCGCCGCCGCAGCCGATCGAATCGCCGAGCTTCTCGCGAAATGGCTGGATCGACATGGTATCCAGACGTACGAGCGCCACATAGGTGAGAGCCGCGGCGAGCCGGCGCGCGTAGTCGAATTTGCGTTCACCGCGAGCCGAGCCGGTCACCATCGATTGGGAGACATCGAGCAGCAGGCGCACGGGCACGCGCGGCTCAACCGTAAACATCTTGAGGAACATTTTGTCGAGCCGGAGATAGGCTCGCCAGTTGACGGCCCGCAGGTCATCGCCCTGGTGAAAATTGCGATGGTCGAGAAACTCCTGACCCGGCCCGGCAAAACGCGAAGCATTATGCCCGCCCACCAAGCCAGGGAAGGACTTGCGCCAGCGAATCGTCAGGCGCTCGAGTTTTTCGAGAAATGCACGGTCGATCTGGAAGTCGTCGGCCAACGCTTATTGCTCCTGAATGAATGAGTGCAGACAGAGCACTAAGCAGCCACTTTCGTTCCCTCAATGATCTTGCTGAGCACCGTCTCGGGCGTCTGGCCGTCGGCGTGGGCATCGAAATTGAGAATGACACGATGGCGAAGGACACTGGCCGCAACGGCTGTAATGTCGTCGGTGCTGAGGTTCATGCGGCCCTGCATCAAGGCGAGCACGCGTCCACATTCGACGAGCGCTTGGGCGCCGCGCGGGGAACTGCCATAGCGAATGTACTTTTCGGCCAACGGATGAGTCGTGGCACCGCCGGGTTGCGTGGCTAGAACAAGATCGACAGCGAAGTTCTTGACATGGGGCGCCACCAGGACGTCGCGGCACAGTTTGCGCAGCTTGAGAATGCCCTCGCGGTCCACCTGGGCGGAGAGTTCGGTCTCCTCGCGCTGGATGGTGCGTTCGACGATCAGGGAAAGATCGGCACGGGTGGGATACTGCACCAGAATTTTCATGAGGAAACGGTCAAGTTGCGCCTCGGGGAGAGGGTACGTGCCTTCCATTTCAATGGGATTCTGGGTGGCCATCACCAGAAAAGGGCTCTCCAGTTCGTGGGTGATGTTGCCGCTGGTGACGGTGCGCTCCTGCATGGCCTCCAGCAAAGCGGACTGAGTTTTCGGCGTCGCGCGATTGATTTCGTCGGCCAGCACGAGGTGCGAGAAGATCGGCCCATGCTGAAAGCGCAATTGCTTTCCGCCCTTGTCGTCGGTTTCAACGATCATGCTGCCGACGATATCAGCGGGCATCAGGTCCGGGGTGAACTGGATGCGGCTGTACTTCAAGTGCAGTACACGGGCCAGCGTGCGGAGCAAGGTGGTTTTGCCGAGACCGGGAACGCCTTCGAGGAGAACGTGTCCGCCGGCGAGCAGGCAGATGACAACCCCATCGACCACGTCGGTTTGGCCGACGATGACCTTTCCAATTTCACTACGAACGCGGTTCAGTTGGCTTACGGCGTCAGCGAGAGCGGAATCAATTGACACCCCACCATTCTAGTGGGTAAGGGCTAGGCCTTGCGGCGAGGGGGGAAAACAAAGTCAGTCATCGGCAATCCCGCCGCGGTGCAGTGCTCGCTCCAAAGGACTCCGTAGCTGGCGGTCACATAGTCGGATTCGCAGAAACCCAGCAGTTTAGCCATGCGGTCGATCCAGCGTGGTGGGCCTTCGAGTTCAAGGTACGGACCAATCGGCGTTTCGTCGAGCATTGCAAAGCCGCGTTCACGTGGACGGGCGAAGATGGTCCGGTATTTGTCATAGCGGAAAGTCGGGGCATAGCCGAGACGGGCAAAAATCTTGAGGGTGCAAGCAAAATCCGAGGTGCCAGTTTCAAGCTCTTCCCGCACCTTATGCTGGCCCTCCACTTTACCCTTGCTTTTATAGGTGACGATGGTCTCGCCGTTCGCCTGCCGCAGCCGAAGCACGGTTTCGGCGAGACGAAGCGTCGGCGGTTGGGTGTCGAGGAGGAGATTGCGTTCCAGATGGCGAGGCGTGGCAACCGAGAAGCCATTCTGCATCAGCAGGCGCTTTGCGGCGGCGACAGTCTGCAGGCGAAGCTTGATTTCGATTTCTTGCAATGGGAAAGCGATGCAAAAGGTGGGTGTGGATGGTGGGCTCGAGATGACTCGAACATCCGACCTCTTCCGTGTCAAGGAAGCGCTCTAACCAACTGAGCTACGAGCCCGAATCCTTAGGATATCACGATCATTTGCGAAGATGAAGATCATGGTGACCTTTGAAGACAAGACCGTCGTCGTAACCGGAGGCGCTTCCGGAATTGGCGCGGCCACCGTGACCCTGCTGCGCGAGTGCGGCGCGACGGTGCACGTATTCGATCTACCCGCGGTCGACGTGACGAAACGCGAAACTTTGGAGGCGGCCTTCGCCAACTTGGGCACGGTGGATGCCGTCATCGCCAATGCCGGCATCGGACGTCCGATCCCATTCGAGACCACCACAGATGCGGACTTCGCGCGGACGATCGACGTGAACCTGGCGGGCGTCTTCCGCACTGTCCAGATCGCGGCAGAGAAGATGAAGGGTCGTCGTCGCGGTTCGATTGTGCTCACCGCATCCACCAACTCCTTCGATGGCGAAGCCGACCTGATCGCCTACAACGCCAGCAAAGCCGGAGTTCTGGGCATCCTGCATACGGCGGCGAACGAATTGGGCCCTTGGGGTATTCGCGTCAACGCCGTCTGCCCGGGGCTCATCCGGACCCCGCTGACGCAGGCACATTTCGCCCGTCCCGAGACGCTGAAGGACTACTTCCGTGCGATTCCGATGGGCCGGGGAGGCGAACCCCGGGAGGTGGCACAGGCCATCGCCTTCCTCGCCAGCGAGGCAGCCAGCTATATCACCGGGGCGTCGCTGTTGGTTGATGGCGGGCAAATGGCGGCGAAGTTCAGCCCCTGGAACGAGGAGCGCGGCGAGTTTCTCGACGACCACTGGGTGCTAAGCTAGCGTCCAAGCTAGCGCTGGCCGAAGGAGACGGCGCCGCGATAGCCGGTCATTTCGAGATAGCCGACACCGGTGGCATCGCCGGTGATGGCGACGGCGCCTTCCCAGTAGGTGGGCGACTGCGGCTGCGCGCTGACCAGTTCCTGCTGGTCAAGTCGCGTTTTGACGAACAGTTTGAGCCCGGCCGCTTCGACGGTCCACTCAACGGGATAGCCGTTCCAGCGACGCCCCGGAGTCATCCGAATCTTGGACAAACGCACAGTGCGACCGTCGCGCTCGATTAACGTGCCGCTCGAGAACGGATCGACACGGCCATCACGCCGACGCAGTTGGAAGACCATCAACTCGCGTCCGTCGTTGAGTTGCAGGCTCATCCAGTCCCAGCCGACTTGCTCCGACTCCAACTGATGGGTGAAGAATTCATGGTCCATCCAGGCTTGGCCGGTGACGCTGCGCACTTCATCGCCGAGCTTTACTTCGCCGGTGACCGCCAGCCTGGTAAGCGAAACGTAGTGCGATGCGCGGCCCAGGCCCTGAGCCTTCTGGCTAACGCCGTTCTCGCCATGGATCACGGGCGGCTTGCGGCTTTCCAGCTTGAGGTTCAGCGAGAAACGCGGGTCGATGGCCTGAAGTTCCATGGTCGTGGCGCTCATCCATTTGACCTGCCAGTTGCCGTTCCAGATTCGTCCGGCACTTTCGGCCACTCCGGCGAGCCCGGGGCCAGCGCGGTTTAGCCGTTCGGCGTGAAAGAACTGCTTACCGGTGATGTCCGTGAGCGCCAGGTGGGCCAGGTAAACGTCGCGCACGGCCCAGGTCGCCGGCGGGGCGGTACGATCCACGGCTTGGCGAAAGAAAGTCAGTTCGAAGCCCAGTTCCCTGCCCTGAGTATCGCGGAGATTGCCGGTGTAGTACCACCACTCAGTTTGAAACTCGGGGTGGTCGAAATGATCGCGCGGAAAGACGTACCGATAGCCAGGCAAGGCCGAGCGGTATTGAGCCGAAAGATTGGCAACGATGAGCAGCAGGAAGAGAAGGCGTTTCATTCTTCGTGAATCACCTCAATGGGATTGAGCGACAACGCTACCCGGGCCGGATAAAGACCAGCCAATAGCGTGGCAGTGAAGATGATGGTGAGAGCGGAGATCAGGATCGCGATGGGAACATGAAACTGGATTGACCAGCCAAAGGATTGCTTGTTGATCACGTAGACCAGCACCAACGAAAGTACGCCTCCGAGAATGACTCCGCCCAGCGTAGCCAACAGGCCGATCAGGCCGGCCTCACACAAGATCAGCTTGCGGATCTGGTAGCGTGCGGCGCCAAGAAAACGCAGCAGGCTGAGTTCGCGGCGGCGGTCGATCACGAGAGCCAGCAGAGCGCCCGCCACCCCGACAACAGCGACGAAGACGGCGACCAGTTCGAGGGCGTAGGTGATCGCGAAGGTCCGGTCGAAGATCAGGATCGCTTCGCGGCGCAGGGTTTGATTCGGCAAGACGAGCACGCGCGCATCGGCGAGCGCGGCCTCAATCGCGCGCTGCGCGGGGACGATAGCGGCGCCGGGCTTCAGATAGACCGCAAGATTGGAAGGAGCCGGGTCCGGCAGATAGCGGAGCAGGCGTGCACGATGCATGATGATGTAGCCGCGCTCGTTCGAATAGTCCGTGTAGACCCCAACGACGCGAATGGCACGGATCTGTTCGCCCAATGGCAATTGCAGAACGTCGCCCACATGGACGCCGTGCTTGTTGACGAAAGGCTCGCTGACGATCGCTGAATCGGAGTTCAGCATCGCCTGGTAGGCCGAGTCGGGATCGCCCTCAAGGAGTTTGAAAGCGCCACGCTGGCGCACAACGTTGGCATCACCGGAACCGAGCGTCACAGGCAAGCCGCGAAAGTGAATGGAATAGGCGCGGAACTGGTCGACCATGGCAACCATCGGAAGCGCGGCGACGCGCTCGGCAATGCCAAGGCTTAACGTCGGAAACCGATCGGCGGTGGCGGGCACCGCGGGACGCAGAAAGATGTCGGCCTGAAGTTGAGAGTCGATCCACTGAATGACGGTTTCGCGGAAACTCCCCACCATGATGCCGACGCTCACCAGCATCGCGACGGCGGTGATCAGCGCGGCAATCAGTACGGAGGTTCGGCGAAGGGCGGCATCGAGGCTTTGGCTGGCAAGCAATCCTTCGACTCCAAGCAGTTTCCTGAGAAGTGTTCGTAGCAGGCGCGTGGCAGCATGAACGAAGGCCGGAGTTGCGAGCGCGGCGCTGAGGACGAGCAGGGCCGCTGCCAGATAGCCGAACAGCGGACGCCGGCCGATCGGCGGCATCAGCGCGGCCAGATAGGCCAGCAGCGCGCAGCCGGCGGCGATCATCAGATCGCGATATTGCCGGATACCAGTGTCATAGTCCTTCCGGCCGCGCGCCATGGCTTCAACGGGCGCGATGGCCGCGGCTTCGCGGGCGGGCGCCCAGGCTGCGGCAAGCGTCACGACTAGCCCGGCGAGGACCGCCTTCAGCGAGGCGGCGACACTCAGAGCGATCGAGCCGGGTTGGCTGGAAACATAGAGATTCTGCACGGTTGCGCCGATCGCGCCAACGGCGCCTTCCGCCATCAGCCGCCCCAGCGGCACCCCCAGGAGAATGCCAGTGACGCCGAAGATTGCGGCTTCCGCCAGAAACATGGTGAGCACGGCGGAGCGCGTCATCCCGATGGCGCGCAAGATACCGATCTCATTGCGGCGGCGCACGACGGAGACGGAGATGGTGTTGTAGATGAGAAAGGCGCCCACGACGAGTGCAATGTAGCTCAGGATGACCAGGTTGGAGCGAAAACCGGCCAGCATCTTGCGGTTTTCTTCGGTGCGCGCCCCGAACGGAGCCAGCGTGATACCGGGCGGGAGAGCCTTTTTGAGAGCCGGTTCCAAAGACTCGGCGGCGTCGATCAGGAGGCGGTCGACTTTGCCCGGCCGATTGAGCAGGCGCTGGGCCGTACCGATATCGACGACTGCGAAGCTGGTCTCGGAGGGCACGGTCGCCCGGACGACGAGTTGGTGATCATGGTCGTTGACGCGCAGCGTGACGGTATCGCCTGCTTTGTGTCCGGAAGCCGTGGCAAGAATCAATTCGCCCTTCGCGGCCACCGTGGGCGACGCCGAGGTTCGGTCCAAAGCGTGAGCCACCAGGTCGAGGCCGATGAGGGGCAAACTCTGCTTCGTGTCCACAAGCACCGCGTGATCCTCAATGCGGGGCCGGACCTTGATGGCGATGGGCAAGGTGGCGAGGCGCGCGTAAATCTGTTCGTCCAACCCGCCCACTGCCGTAGCCTCGTAGTCGGCCTCGCCAGCGACTGTCTCGATCGACGAACGAAACGAACCCGCCGCGGCATCGCTGGCAAGTTCGATCGCCAGCACGACGGCGACGCCCAGCGCCACGGAGAGCACGGTGAGCAACGTGCGTACCGGCTCAGCACGCAACGGCCGGAGGATCAGCCGGACAAACAGACGGATCATTGCGGGCTGATGATCCGTCCGTCGCGCATTTCGACGACACGATCCGCGATAGCGGTGGATTCGGCGCTATGGGTGGCCATCACGATGGTGGCGCCCTCCTCGGTGGTGATGCGGCGGAGCAATTCAAGGATGGTGGACCCGGTGGCGGAGTCCAGATTGCCGATCGGCTCGTCGGCGAGCAACAGCTTGGGACGGTGGACAAGCGCGCGGGCAATGGCGACACGCTGCATCTGCCCGCCGGAGAGTTGATGCGGGTAGCGATGGCCGAGCCCGTCGAGTTCGACCCGAGCAAGACGATCGAGCGCATTCTCCCGAGCCTTCTGGCCTCCGCTCAAGAGCAAAGGGAGTTCGACATTCTCAGCCGCGGTGAGATTGGGCAGCAATTGGAACGACTGAAATATGAAGCCAACCTTCTCTCGCCGCAACCGAGTGAGCATGGTGTCATCCAGTCCGGTGGTGGACTGACCGTCGATCAGGACGGTGCCGGAGGTGGGAAAGTCCATTGCGCCGGCCAGATTCAGTAACGTCGACTTGCCGCAGCCGCTTCGACCCACCAGGGCTATCAATTCGCCCACTTCAACCTTAAGCGACACACCGTCCACCGCCCGCACCGCCACGCTGTCGCTGGGATACTGTTTGCGAACGTCGACAAATTGGAGAACTGACACTGCTTTGTTGATTCTCTCGCGATAGCCAGACGACTATTTTCCTGGCCTTCGATTCAGGTGCGCCACAAACGAACCAGTGCGCCAGCAGTACCCGCGACGGGATCGGTAGAGGGAATCGGCAGATTCGCCATTCGCGCGAGCGTCTCGGAGTCCGCAGCCTCCCGCCGAAGGTCCCAGTTCTGGCCCGGCGGATAAGCGCCAACGACAAGGAAGTCAGCAGTCGCGTTCAGCCGGCAATGTCCGGTACCGGCCGGGAGCACGGCCACATCACCCGCTCGAACGGTGACCTCCTTGCCGCCCGGACCACCGAGAATCAGCGTTGCCGAGCCACCAGCGAAACCAAGTACTTCGTGTGCCGTCGAGTGGTAGTGATGAAAGGGATAGACCCCGTTTCGCCACTGCGGCGGCCAACCGTTGCGACGGAAAGCCTGCTCGATTTGCGCCGGATCTGCTTTGCTGACGCCGCGATACAGCAACACCGGAAGGCGTTCGTTGTTCGGCATCCAGCCGTTGCGGGAGAGGCGCAAAATCTCAGGATCGGCAGCGCCCCCCGTTGAGCCGCCAGCCAAGGCACCTTCGCTGGTGACCCACAGCGCAGTGCGCACGCCGAGTCCCAAAGCACCGAGCATTCTGGTGAAAGCCTGCCGATCCATGGCTTTGCTCCTTTCGAAAGGGCTAGAGCGCAACAACTTTGCTAGAAGTGAACTTCTTGAAGGCGTTGCGGGTGTCAACGATCAGAATTGCTTTCTCAAGCACCGCGGCATAGTCGAATACGACGTGGTCCGTGACGCACACCACACAATCGGAGGTGGCAGCCATCTCTAGCGGATCTTGCGCGGTCAATTCACCGGTGCTTTCAATGCGGCACTTCTTCACATAGGGATCAGAGTAAGTAACCCGAGCGCCGCGCGCCTGCAGTAAGTGGATAATGTCGAGCGCGGGCGATTCTCGAACGTCATCGATGTCGCGCTTATAGGCGACGCCCAGAATGTGAACGTGTGAACCCTTCAGGGGCTTGGTATGGTCATTCAGCGCATTCTGAATCTTGTCGACCACGAAGTGCGGCATTTGCCCGTTGATGTAACCAGCCAGTTCGATGAAGCGGGCCTCAATGCCGGCCTGCTTGGTCTTCCAGGAAAGATAGTAAGGGTCAACCGGGATGCAGTGGCCGCCCAGACCAGGGCCCGGATAGAAGGCCATAAAGCCAAAGGGCTTTGTTTTGGCGGCGTCGATCACTTCCCAAACATTAATGCCCATACGGTCGCACATGATCGCCAGTTCGTTCACCAGCCCGATGTTAATCATGCGGAACGTATTCTCAAGCAGCTTGACCATCTCGGCCACGCGAGTGGAGCCAACCGGCACGACCGTATCCAGCGCCATCCCATAGAAAGCCGCGCCCGCTTCGGTGCAGGCTGGCGTGATGCCGCCCACCACCTTGGGAATATTCTTCGTGTGGAAGTTGGGGTTGCCCGGGTCGACGCGCTCGGGAGAGAAGCAAACGAAGAAATCCACGCCCACCTTGAGGCCCGAAGCATCTTCGAGGATGGGCAGCAACATTTCATCCGTCGTGCCAGGGTAGGTGGTGGACTCAAGGATGATTAGCATGCCCGGATGCAGGTGTTTCGCAATCTCGCGGGACGCCGCATCGATAAAGCTCATGTCCGGATCCTTGGTCTTGCGCAAGGGAGTCGGAACGCAGATGTTAATCGTGTCAAGTTCACGAATGATGGAGAAGTCCGTCGTGGCGCGGAGCATACCGGAGGCCACCAACGGTGCAAGCGACTCGGTGGCGACATCCTGGATGTAAGAACGCCCGGCACCGATTGCTTCCGTCTTGCGGGAGTCCAGATCGATGCCCGTAACATGAATTCCTTCCTTGGCGAATTCAACTGCCAGCGGCAGGCCGACGTAACCCAGGCCGACGACACCGGCCTGGACAGTACGATCTTGAAACTTCTTCTTGAGTTGTTCGAGCATGTGGGGGTTTGGGGCTAAGGATGGAACTGAAAGTCGCCATCGGCGATCAATTCTGCCGGTCCTACGAGGAAGATCGACTCTTTCCAGTTTAACTGCAGGGGACCAGCCGGTGTGAGGACAGTCACTTGGTCCTCCACCAGGCCCCGAAGCTTGGCGGCGGCAAACGCACCGGTCGATCCGGTACCGGACGAGAAAGTTTCGCCGGCACCGCGCTCGAAAAAGCGCACGTCAAGAGTATGGCGATCAATCACCTTGATGAAAGAAACGTTGGTCCGCTTGGGAAAATGGGGGTGCCACTCGATCGCTCGGCCCATCGTGCGCCAGTCAAAATCGAAGTGATCGACAAAAAGCGCACATTGCGGGTTGCCGACATCCAGAATGGCCACGGGCGTGTAGCCCTCGCCGAGCGGCAGAGAAAATTGCAGATCTCCGGGCGCGACATGAGGCACCCCCATGTCCATCTCGAAAACGAACTTGGGACCCTTGCGGGAGAGCAGCTTCAAATGCTTTAGCCCGGCGCCGGTGGCGATTTGGACCGTCTCGACAGCATGGCCATTCTCAATAAGAAATGCCGCAGCGCAACGGGTGCCATTGCCGGAAATCTCAACTTCGCCACCATCGGGATTAAAGAGCCGGATACCACCGTTGGCACCATCCGAACCGGGACGGACCAGGAGCCAGCCATCGGCGCCCACGCCGCTATGGCGATCGCAAATCGCTTCAGCGACGGCGGAGAGATGCTCGGCCG